>NZ_JBMJCT010000041.1:0-25617 GCF_049222185.1 Streptomyces sp. LaBMicrA B280
CGGCACGGCGGCGGGGAGCGCCGCGCCCTGCGACTCCCGGCGCTGGGCGGGCAGCCGCAGATCGGCGGGCAGGCCGGGGCCCGCGTAGGCGCGGGGCGGCATGTCGGCGTCCTGCTGCGGCTTGGGTTCGAACCGCACCGGCAGCGCCACCAGGTGCCGGGAGGCGATGGAGGAGCGCCAGCGCAGATCGTCCTCGGCGCAGGCCAGTTGGACGTCCGGCAGCCGGGTCAGCAGGGCGTCCACGCCGACGTCGGCGATGGCGCGCCCGATGTCCTGCCCCGGGCACTCGTGCGGGCCGCCGCCGAAGGCGAGGTGGGAGCGGTTGCCCTGCATGCTCGCGGCCAGATCGGGCCGTACCCGCGGGTCGATGTTGCCCGGCGCGGGCGCGAACAGGATGCCGTCGCCCTTGGTGATGCGCTGCCCGCCCAGTTCGGTGTCCTGCTTGGCGTAGTAGCCGAAGACGGTGCTGAAGGGCGGCTCGTCCCACAGGGACTGCTCGATCGCCTCGGGCACGGTCATCTGCCCGCCGTTGAGCCGGGCGCGGAACCCCGGTTCGGTCAGGACCATGCGCAGCGCGTTGGCGAGCAGGTTGGCGGTGGCCTCGTAGGCGGCGAACAGGACGAGCCGCAGGTGTTCACGGACCTCGTCGTCGCTGAGCCTCGCCTCGTGCATGACGAGGTGGCTGGTGAAGTCGTCCTCGGGCCGGGCGCGGCGGCGCAGGGTGAGCCGGTTGAGCGCGTCCATGACGTAGGCGTGGCTCTGGATGGCGGTCTCGGTGCCCTTGAGGGCGTCGCGGGCGGCCTGCACCATCCGGTCGTTGTACTCCTCGGGCATGCCGAGGATCTCGCACAGCACGGCCATCGGCAGATGTTCGGCGAACTGGGCGACGAGATCGGCGCGGCCCCGCTCGCAGAAGCTGTTGACCAGGTGCTGGGTGTGGCCGCCGATGTGCCGGCGGACGCTGCGGTGGTCGATGGTGGCCATGGCGGAGGTGACCGCGTTGCGCAGCCGCAGATGTTCGTCGCCCTCGACATGGGAACAGATGGGCTGCCAGGCGATGTGCGGCATCAGCGGGTGGTCCGGTTTGACCCGGCCGTCCAGGAGCGGGGCCCAGATGCGGCTGTCCCGGGTGTACTGCGAGGGGCTGCGCACCACCTGGAGGTTCTCGGCGTGCCCGAGCACCACCCACATCGGTACGTCGTCGTGCAGCAGTACGGGGGCGACCGGGCCGTACTGCTCGCGCAGCCGTTCGTAGAGGTCGTCCAGGTCCTCCGCGCCCGCGCCGTAGAGGCGGTGCGGTCCCCGGGGGCCGAGCCCGTGCGCGGGGCAGCCGGGCGGCGGGCCGAACAGGGGGTCGTGGGTGCCGGTGGCCGAGGTGCCGGTCGGCGGCTGGTGTTCAGGCGTCACAGTGATCGCTCCGGAACGGAGAAGGAGTGCGGGTGAGTCAGGTGAGGGCGCCGGAGAGGGCGAGCGAGTGCAGGAACCGCATCAGGGTGAGCAGCACGTCCTTGCTGGAGGCCCGGCGGCGCACATCGCAGTCGATGATCGGGATCTCGGGGGTCAGATCGAGCGCGGTGCGCAGTTCTTCCACGGGGTAACGGGGCGCGTCCGGGAAGGAGTTGACGGCGACCACGAAGGGCACGCCGCGTTCCTCCAGGCGGCCCATGACGTCGAAGCTGACCTCCAGGCGCCGGGTGTCGACGAGCACGACCGCGCCGAGCGCGCCCTCGAACAGGCCGTTCCACAGGAACCAGAAGCGCTCCTGTCCTGGGGTGCCGAACAGGTAGAGCACCAGTTTGTCGGTGATGCTGATCCGGCCGAAGTCCATGGCGACGGTGGTGGCGGTCTTGGACTCGGAGCCGTAGTCGTCGTCGATCCCGATGCCGGCCTGGGTCATGGTCTCCTCGGTGGTCAGCGGTTTGATCTCGCTGACGGAGCCGACCATGGTGGTCTTGCCGACGCCGAAGCCGCCCACGATCACGATCTTCACCGCGGCCTGGGCCGTGTGCGGCAGCTGGTCCGCGGTGCGCGGTCCGGGGATCGTGTCAGAGCCTTTGAAGTCCATGCATCACCGCTTCGAGGAGGGAACGGTCGGGGGCCGTACGGCGGGTGGCCGGGGCGCGCGCCTGCACCAGTTCGGCCGTGATCATCTCCGTGATCAGTACGGTCATCGCGCTGAACGGCAGGGCGAGATAGGCCGACAGCTCGGCCAGGGACAGCGGGGCGGCGCACAGGTCGAGCACCGCCGTGTGCTCCGGCGAGGCGCCGGGCGGCGGGGTCCGGCGGGCCACGATCAGGGTCACCAGGTCGAGTTCGGCGCGGCCGCCGTCGGCGGTCCCGGTGACGGCGTAGAGCCGCTCGGGGTTGCGGGGCGGGGGCTGGCCGCCCGGGGTGCCGTGTGCGTGCGGCCCGTCCGCGGCGCCGTGCGGGGACCGGCCGTCCGTCGTGCCGTGCGGGGTACGGTCGTCCGTCGTATCGGCGTACGGGGGCGGCCGTAACCGCGGCGAGGACGGGGACGGTGGCGGGCTCGGCGGGTTCGGCCGGCGTCGTTGTCGTCGTGGAGGGGTCATACGGTCTGCCCGTCCCGCCGGGGCGGACTGGTGAGGTGGGCGCCGATCCGCACGACGAGGTCGCGCATCATGCCGCTCATCCGGCCCGGTTCGCAGGTGACGTCGGCGAGCACGGCGAGGTAGGCGTTGGCGCCCGCGTTCATCAGATAGAAGTAGCCGCCCTCGATCTCCACGACGACGACCTTCATCTCGCCCGCGCCGGGGATCTCCTGGATGATGGCGCCGGCCAGGCTCTGCACGCCCGCGCAGGCGGCGGCCACCCGGTCGGCGGCGTCGGGATCGCCGCCGTAGCGGGCGATGCGCAGGCCGTCGGAGGAGAGCACCACGATCATCTCGATGCCCGGCACTCCGTCGTTGAGCTGCTTGAGCATCCAGTCGAAGTTGCCTCGCTGCTGGATCACTGGACGGTCCCCTCGTCGTCGGCCTCGGTGGGGGCGGCCGAGTCATCGATCAGGTGCAGGTACTTGGTGGGGTTGAGCGTGAAGTCGGTCAGCTCGGGGGCGGTGGCGCCCTCGGGCATGCCCTTGCGCAGTCCGTCGAAGAAGTCGTCGATCCACATGCCCGGCGGGCGTTCGATGAGCTTCTTGCGCTCGGGGTCGCATTCCGGCTCGGGCTCGGGCTCCTGGCGGGTCTGGGACCAGATGGTGGGGCGGCCCTCGCGTTCGGCCCGCTCGATGGCGGCCTCCTCGGCCCAGCGCTGGCTCAGCGGGACCTTCATCCGGCTGCGGCGCTGCGGCAGCCCGCCCGCCGTCCACTCGGTGACCTCGGGGACGTCGTCCTCCATGGAGATCCCGGCGGGGATCTTGGGGCTGGTGGGGCGGCGCTTCTTGGGCCGGCGCTTGGGGCCCTCGACGGCGCCGAGTTCGGGCATCGGGATGCCGGTCGCGCCGATGCCGTGGGCGACGCCGACGCCGGGCTCGGTGGTGGTCATCACGCGCGGCACGATGAGGATCGCGCGCAGCCCGCCGTACGCGGAGGTGCGCAGCGAGACCTCCATGTCGAACTGCTTGCACAACCGCCCGACGACGGCGAGGCCGAGGCGCGGGTTGTCGCCGAGGTTGTGCGCGTCGTCGCCGTTCTTGGCGTCCTCGATCATCTTCTCGATGCGGATCCGGGACTCCTCGTTGAGGCTGACCCCGGCGTCCTCGATCTCGATGACGATGCCCGTCTGCACCTCCACGGCGGTGACATGCACCTTGGTGGTGGGCGGCGAGTAGCGGGTGGCGTTGTCGAAGAGTTCGGCGGCGGCGTGGATGACCGGCTCGACCGCGGTGCCCTTGATGTTGATGTTGCAGATCGACGCCAGATGGATCCGGTGATAGTCCAGGATCCGGGACATGGCGCCGCGCAGGGTGCTGTAGAGGGACACCGGCAGGGGCCACTGGCGGCCGGGGCGGCCGCCGCCGAGGACGCCGATGGTGTCGGCGAGCCGGCCGATCAGCGAGCTGCCGTGGTCCAGCCGCAGCAGGTCGTCGAAGACCTCGGGGTTGCGGCCGTGGTCCTCCTCCATCTCCCGCAGTTCCACGGCCTGTTGGTGCACGATGGCCTGGACGCGGCGGGCGATGCTGACGAAGGAGCGCTCGGTGGCGATCCGCATGGTGATCTCATGGTCGGCGCCGCGCAGCGCGACCCGGGTCATCTCGCGGTAGACGTCGGGCAGGACGCGCAGATCGGGGTCGGCGTCGTAGACGTTCGCCAGGACGTCGCGGAGCATCTCGCCGCGCGAGAGCCGGGCGAAGCCCCACGGCAGGATGTCGACCGCGAAGCGGTGGACCAGCGCCTCGTGGTCGGCGAGCCGCTCCTCCAGATAAGCGGTGTCGCGGGCGCGGGCGGCCTGCTCCTCGCGCAGCAGCCGGCCGCGCCGGGCGGCCTCGGCGCCGGTGACCAGGACGAGCAGTACGGCGAGGGCCCCGCACAGGCCGACGGCGACCCGCGCCGGCTGCGGCACCAGGGCGACGGCGACCGCGCTCGCCACGGCCATCACTATGACGGGCGGCAACAGGACGCGGGCGTAGGGACGTTCCCGGCGACCGGGCGGCTTCGGAACACTCACCATGGATGCCTTCTGGGACGGATCGGCTGGGTGTCGGGAGGGTTTTCGGGGGGAAGATTCATGGCACAGATCGGATCTTCGGCATGTTTGGGAACAGGCGCGCGAATTACCTCAACTTGGTGCGCCGCGGGCGAGCTTAGTCCGACCGGATCATCGCCGTGTCATATTCAGCGACCGCCTGAAATCCCCCGGCACCAGGAGTACGCTCAGCCCCATTTACACGCTGAGCTTCCATTCGAACACGTTCGGTCAGGGTGTACGGGCATACGAAAACCGGCTCACCCCGAAGGATGAGCCGGTCGTCGCCGAGATGCCGGTCAGCCCACCGACGAGTAGGCCACCACGCCCCGCAGCAGCTGGTCGACGGCCTTGCGCGCGGCCTTGGCCACGGTCGAGCCCTCGCGGGGCGCCGCCGCGGAGATCTGCCCCAGCACATCGATCACCTGCTTGCACCAGCGCACGAAGTCGCCCGCGGGCATCTCCGCCTCGCGCAGCACCTCGTCCAGGCCCTTGCCCGACGCCCACATATAGGCGGCCCAGGCGAAACCGAGATCGGGCTCGCGCTGGCCCACGCCCTCGGTCTGGCTGATCCGGAAGTCCTCCTCCAGACCGTCGAGCCGGCCCCAGATCCGCACCATCTCCCCCAGCGCGGCCTTCGCCTTGCCGGAGGGCACCTTGGGCGCCGTGGCGTCGTCGCTGAGCCGTGACTCGTACACCAACGCCGAGACGCACGCGGCGAGTTCGGCGGGCGCGAGGCCCTCCCAGACGCCCTCGCGCAGGCATTCGCTGGCCAGCAGGTCCAGTTCGCCGTAGAGCCGGGCGAGCCGCCGCCCGTGCTCGGTGACCTCATTGCCGCGCAGATAGTCCAGCTCGGTCAGCAGGGCCACGATCCGGTCGAAGGTCCGCGCGATGGTGTTCGTACGGCCCTCGATCCGGCGCTCCAGCTGCGAGGTGTCACGCAGCAGCCGGTGGTAGCGCTCGGCCCAGCGGGCGTGGTCCTCACGGTCGTCGCACCCATGGCAGGGATGCGCGCGCAGCGCGGTGCGCAGCCGGGCGATCTCCCGGTCGTCGGCGGCCTGGGAGCGCTTCTTGCGGGCCCGCTCCGGCGGGATGTGCCCGGCCTTGGAACGCAGCGCGGACGCCAGGTCCCGGCGGGACTGCGGAGAGCGCGGGTTGAACGACTTGGGGATCCGCATCCGGTCCAGCGGCTCCACCGGCACCGGGAAGTCCATCGACGCCAGCCGCTTGACCTGCCGCTCGGCCGTCAGCACCAGCGGGCGTGGCCCGTCCTGGTGCTCGAAGCCGCGATGCCCGTTGGAACGGCCGGCGGGCAGACCCGGGTCCAGCACCAGGGCGAGCCCCGCGTACTTGCCGGTGGGCACATGGATGACATCGCCCGGCCTGAGCTTCTCCAGCGCCGTGGCCGCCTCGGCCCGCCGCTGGTGGGCGCCCTGCCGGGCCAGCTCCGTCTCCCGGTCCTTCAGCTCCCGCCGCAGCCGCGCGTACTCCTCGAAGTCGCCGAGATGGCAGGTCATGGAGGCCTGGTAACCGGCGAGACCCTCCTCGTTGCGCTGCACCTGCCGGGAGATCCCGACCACCGAACGGTCCGCCTGGAACTGCGCGAACGACGTCTCCAGCAGCTCACGCGAACGGTGCCGCCCGAACTGCTCGACCAGATTGACCGCCATGTTGTACGACGGCCGGAAGCTGGAGCGCAGCGGATACGTACGCGTGCCCGCGAGACCGGCCAGGTGCTCGGGGCTCATGGCCCGCTGCCAGAGCACCACCGCATGGCCCTCGACATCGATGCCCCGCCGGCCCGCACGGCCCGTCAGCTGGGTGTACTCGCCCGGCGTGATGTCGGCGTGCTGCTCGCCGTTCCACTTGACGAGCTTCTCCAGCACCACCGAGCGGGCGGGCATGTTGATGCCGAGCGCGAGGGTCTCGGTGGCGAACACGGCCTTGACCAGGCCGCGCACGAACAGCTCCTCCACGACCTCCTTGAAGGTCGGCAGCATCCCCGCGTGATGGGCGGCGATGCCCCGCTCCAGACCCTCCAGCCACTCGTAGTACCCGAGGACATGCAGGTCCTCCGAGGCGATATGGGCGGTGCGCTCCTCGACCAGGGCCCGGACCCGCTCCCGCGCCTCCTCGTCGTTCAGCCTGAGCCCCGCGTACAGACACTGCTGTACGGCGGCCTCGCAGCCGGCGCGGCTGAAGATGAAGGTGATGGCCGGCAGCAGGCCCTCGGCGTCCAAGCGCTCGATGACCTCGGGCCGGCCCGGCGTCCACACCCGTGAACGCTGCCGGCGCTCCCGCTCCCGGTCGGCCTCCCGCATCGACCGTCCCCGGCGGCGGTCCTGGTACGACGGCCGGGTCGCCTCCATGCGGGCAAGGCGCGCCAGGTCGGGGTTGACGGCCTTCTTGTGGCCCTCCCCCTCCTCGAACAGGTCGTACATCCGCCGCCCGGCCAGCACATGCTGGAACAGCGGCACGGGCCGGTGCTCGGAGACGATCACCTCGGTGTCGCCGCGGACGGTGTCCAGCCAGTCGCCGAACTCCTCCGCGTTCGACACGGTCGCCGAGAGCGAGACCAGGGTCACGGAGGCGGGCAGATGGATGATCACCTCCTCCCAGACGGCCCCGCGGAAGCGGTCGGAGAGGTAGTGCACCTCGTCCATGACCACATGGCCGAGGCCCAGCAGGGTCTGGGAGCCCGCGTACAGCATGTTCCTGAGCACCTCGGTGGTCATCACGACCACCGGCGCCTCGGAGTTCACGCTGTTGTCGCCGGTGAGCAGGCCGACCTTGTCCGCGCCGTAGCGGCGGCACAGATCGGCGTACTTCTGGTTCGACAGCGCCTTGATGGGTGTCGTGTAGAAGCACTTCTTGCCCTGGAGCAGGGCGAGGTGGACGGCGAACTCGCCCACGATCGTCTTGCCCGAGCCGGTCGGGGCGGCGACCAGCACGCCCTTGCCGGCTTCGAGTGCCTGGCAGGCCTCGATCTGGAAGGGGTCGAGGCCGAAGTCGTACATCTCGCGGAAGGACGCGAGCGCGGTGGCCTGCTCGGCTGCCCGCTTGCGGGCCGCCGCGTACCGCTCGGCCGGAGAGAGATCCTCTGTCATCGTGCTTTCGAGCGTACCGGGCCCCACCGACAACAGGACGATCATTATCCGGAACGTGCGCTGAGCAGAGAAACGCCCCCGGCCCGGGAGAACCCGGTCCGGGGGCGGTACGCCTCGCCACGCTGTGGGTCAGGTCACATCGTCGTAGCCGTTGACGTGGTCCTTGCCCGGCAGCTCGGGGGCGGAGCTCGCGCTCACGGACTCCACCTCGCCGACCGCCTCGGGCGTGAGGTCCAGCTCCGAGGCCTCGTCGTCCGACAGTCCGTCGTCCGCGCGGCGGGCCCGGCGCCGGTCGTTGATCAGCGAGAAGCCCACCGCGATGAAGAACAGCGCCCAGATCGGCGCCGCCAGCGCCAGCATCGACATCGGGTCCGCGCCGGGCGTGGCCACCGCCGCGAAGGCGGCGATACCGACGACCATGGCACGCCACCAGCCGAGCATGCGCTTGCCGGACAGGATGCCCGTCAGGTTCAGCATGACCAGCAGCAGCGGCATCTCGAAGGCGAGACCGAAGACCACGACCATGCGCGTGACCAGGTCGAGCAGCTTGTCCAGCGACAGCAGGTTCTCCACCCCGGACGGGGTGAGGTCGATCATCACCTTCGCCGTGATGGGCAGCACGTGGTACGCGAGGAAGCCGCCGCTGAGGAACAGCGGCACGCCGAAGCCGACGAACGCGTACGCGTACTTCTTCTCGTGGCGGTGCAGACCGGGCGCGACGAACGCCCACAGCTGGTAGAGCCAGACCGGGGAGGCCAGCACCACACCGGCGGTCAGCGACGCCTTCAGCGCCAGCGTGAACGGGCCCAGCAGGTCACCGATCGTGATGTGCGCGCAGTGGGTGTCCTTGCTGGCCTTCGACAGCTCACCGAAGGACTGGTGGCAGCCCACCGACCGCAGCAGCGGCGCGGTGATGAAGTCGATGATGTCCTTGTAGAAGAAGGCGGAGACGATCGTGACGACGACGATCGCCAGGACACCCTTGGTGAGCCGGTTGCGCAGCTCACGCAAGTGATCCCCGAGCGGCATGCGCCCCTCGGGGTCCCTCTCCGTGCGGGCGGACTTGGGCAACCCACATCCTCATCTCGTGCAGCGGACCGGGACCCCCGGTCCTCGCGTCAGCGCTGGGTGGAGTCGGTCGGCTCGTTGACCGGGCGGGAGCTGGTCACATCGCCGGGCGCGGCCTGAATCGTGCGCTGCGCGGGAGCCGGCTCCTCGGCGGACTGGGCCGCGGTGGCGTTCTGCTTGCCGCCGTCGTCCTTCATCGCCTTGGCCTCGCTCTTCAGGATGCGAGCGGACTTGCCGAGGGAACGAGCCATGTCCGGGAGCTTCTTGGAACCGAACACGAGGACGATGACCAGCACCAGAAGCACCAGGTGCCACGGCTCAAGTGCGTTGCGGAACATAAGTCTTCACCTTCTCACTGAGGCGGGGCGACGGCTTGTCCGACTGATCGGACAGGTGTCCGACCATCGTGCCGGCAGCGATCGTATCGCCCGGGGGTGAACGTCGGACACACCCCGTGCGTACTCCAGCTCTGCGGACCGCGCCTCGATCTCCGGGCCGCGACCAGCAGCGTACCTGGCCGAAGCGGCGGGGTGACAGGGCGAAGTGACCCAAAGCGCATCACAAGACGACATCACAGGGCGTCCACCGCCCGGACCGCGCTCACCGCCGACCGTTCCAGGTCCTCGGCCGCCCGGTTGATGCGCTGCGCGGAGTCCGCGACCTGTCGCCCGAGGCGCCGCGCCTCCACGAACACCCGGACGGCGAGGACTCCCAGGACGGCGAGGCCCAGGAACCCCATGGCTACCGCGAACATCGGCCAGAACATGACGCCGAGCCTAGACCGTCCGGCGACCCGCCCCGCACCCGGCCGCACCGGGGGCGGCGGCCGGTCACACCGCCGAGTGGAGCCGCAGGGTCCGCACCCCGCCGTCCGTCAGCAGCTCCACGATGCGCTCCCCCGCCGGTTTACGGACCGCGGCACCGCAGTCGGGGCAGGTGAAGGAGTAGAACGTGGTCCGGTCGCTGGCGCCGATGGCCAGGCGCAGCGCGCCCGCGGACAGCTCGAAGCGGCCCCGGCAGTCCGGGCAGCCGGCCCGGAACACCACGGGGGCCACGCCCCGCATCCCCGCGAACGCGGTCGCCACCGTCATCCCGCTCGCCTCGGACATCTCGGACACCTCGGACACCGCGGACTCGTTCACAGCCGTCACTCCTCTTCCGCCGGTCGAACCACCGGCCGAACCGCCACTCGCCCGCCTGCCGGCCGCCCCGGACGCCCCGGTCGCGCACGGCGGGCACGCCCTAAGGAACGGGCGGGACCCGCCACCCGGCGGCTCATCCGCGCGCCCCGGCGGCTTCCGGCGCCGGTCCGTGCGGGACGTCGTACGCCGCCAGCGCCTCGGCGGCCGCGCGGCGGGCGCTGTCGGCCAGCTCGGGCGGGGAGACGATCCGGCCGTCCCGGCCCAGGCGCAGCGCCAGACGGCGCAGAGAGGCCGGCTCGGGGGTGCGCAGGGTGATACGCAGCCCGCCGTCGGACAGCTCCTCGGCGCTGTCGTGCGGGTAGTACTCGGCGACCCAGCGGCCGCCCGGCCCGACCTCGACGACCACCTCGGGATCCTCGGCGGCCGGCTGCACCAGCGCCTCGGAGAGGTCGCGCAGCTCCACCTCGGGCGGCGCGGACGGCTCGTCCAGGATGCGGATCTCGGCGACCCGGTCGAGTCGGAAGGTGCGCCGGGCCTCCGAGCGGCGGCACCACGCCTCGACATAGGTGTGACCGACGCTGACCAGCCGGATCGGGTCGATCTCCCGCTCGGTGACCTCGTCACGGGCCGGTGAGTAGTAGCGGATCCACAGGCGGCGGCGCTCGGAGATGGCGCGGTCCACGTCCGCGAAGACACCGCCCTCCGATTCGAAGGTCACCGACAGCCGGGAACTGGCGCCCGCGGCCTCACCGGCCGCGGTCTCCACCTTGGCGGTGGCCCGCAGCAGCGCCTGCCGGTCGCCCTCGCGCAGGCCCGGCAGGGTGGCGACGGCACGGGCGGCCACCAGCAGCGCGGTGGCCTCGTCGGCGGCCAGCCGCAGCGGCTCCGCGGCCTCCTCGCCGAGCGCGGCCGGGTTGTGCCACCAGATGCGCTCACCGTCGGTGTCGATGTCCAGCAGATCGCCGCCGCGGAAACTGGTCCCGCACATCGGCAGCAGATCGAGGTCGGCGACCAGTTCGTCCTCGGTGATCCCGAAGGCGCGGGCCACGTCCGCGATCCGGGCGCCCGGCCGCTCCCGCAGATACGTCACCAGGGAGAGCATCCGCCGGGTCTGGTCGATGGCGTTGACGGCCCTGGCCGGTTTGCCTGCCACAGTCCTGCTCCCCCTCAGCCCTTGGCCACGGCGCGCAGCCGGTCCACCACATCGGCCCGCAGCTCGGCCGGCTCCACGACCACCACATCCGGCCCGAACTCCACCAGCCAGGCGTCCAGGCCATGGCCGTACGGAATCTCCAACTCGTCCCAGCCGTCCCCGAGTTCCCGCACCTTCGCGGCCTTCGCCCGCAGCGGGTACCCGGCGCCGGACCGCAGCCGGATCAGCGCCGAACGATCCGCCGTCTCACCGGCCCAGCCCGCCACGGTCTCCCGCACGGTCACCACGTCGGGCACGGGCGCGGTGAAGCCCGTACCGCGCGCGCGGACCCTGCCGGTGATCCGGGACAGCCTGAAGACACGCTCGGCGCCCCGGTCCCGGTCGAACCCGGCCAGGTACCAGTGGCCGCGCCAGCACTCCAGCGCCCAGGGCTCGACATGCCGGGGCTCGGGATGGGCGGCGGAGGCCTTGCGGTAGTCGAACAGGACCGGGCGGCGGTCGCGGCAGGCCAGCATCAGCGGCTCGAAGGCGGCCTCGTGCACCGGGATGCGCGGCTCCAGCGCGGCATGCCCCTCGTAGGGGTCGACCTCCTCGGGCAGCCCGGCGGCGCGCAGCTTCTGCAGGGCACCGCTGGCGGCACCGGCGAGCCGGGCCTGCTGCCAGACCTTGGCGGCCAGGCCCAGGGCGGCGGCCTCCTCGGCGTCCAGGGTGATGGGCGGCAGCCGGTTGCTGTCGCGGCGGGCGAGATAGCCGACCTCGCCGTCGAGGTTCTCGACGGTCTCGATCACCAGGCCCAGCTCGCGCAGATCGTCCTTGTCGCGCTCGAACATCCGGTTGAAGGAGTCGTCGCTGCCGCTCCCGCCCTTCTCGGGCCGCACGGATACGCCCCTGTCCGGCCTCGCGGCCGCACCCCTGTCCGGCCTCGCGGCCTCGACGTATGCCTCGATCGAGTCGCGCAGCTCGCGCTTGCTGAGCGGCCGCCGTGCGCCGAGCAGACACAGCGCGAGGTTCATCAGCCGCTCGGCCTTGGCAATGGCCATCGACGCCCTTCGCCTTCTGTTTTGTGCTTCCGACCGTCGACCGTACCGCTCCCGGGCGCGGGGACAAAAGCCGAGGGCCCATGCCCGGACAGGCATGGGCCCCAGACGGTCGGATCCGGTCGGAAACGGCCGATGGCTCGGGTACGGCTCAGACCGCGAGCAGGTCCACCACGAAGATCAGCGTCTCGCCCGGCTTGATCGCCGGAGTCGGGCTCTGGTCGCCGTAGGCGAGGTGGGCCGGAATGGTCAGCCGACGCCGGCCACCGACCTTCATGCCCTGCACACCGCGGTCCCAGCCCGCGATGACGCGGCCGCCACCCAGCGGGAAGCGGAACGGGGTGCCGCGGTTCCAGCTGGCGTCGAACTCCTCGCCGGTGCTGAAGGCGACACCGACGTAGTGCACGGTCACGTTCTGACCCGCTTCGGCGACCGGCCCCTCGCCCTCCCAGATGTCCTTGATCTCAAGGTCCTTCGGGGCGTCGCCCTCGGGGAAGTCGATCTCGGGCTTCTCGATGTTCACGTCAAAAGCTCCTGCGTAGGTACGACACGAAACACGGACAGTCTTTCATCCCCGCACCCCCACCGCCCTACACGGACACCCCCTACATCGCGGCCAGGATGTCCACCGTGAACACCAGCGTCGCCCCCTTGCCGACCGGGCTGCCGCTCGGCGGAGTGTCGCCGTACCCCAGCTGCGGCGGCACCACCACCAGCACCCGGCTGCCCACCTTCTTGCCCACCAGCCCCTGCGCCAGACCCTTGACCGTCTCCTGCATCTGCTCCAGCGAGAACTGGCTCAACCGCCCCGAACCGTACGTCCGCTGGAACGTCTTGCCGCCCTCCCACACCAGCCCCTGGAACTGGCACAGCACCGTCTGATCCGCCTTCAGCTCCGGACCGTCACCCTCCAGCACATACGTGGACACCAGCTTGTCCGGCGCGTCCGTGTGCGGGACCTTCACCACCGGAACCGTGCCATTGGTGACCGTGGAGACCTTCGGCAGCGCCGGATCATTCTGCGGCACAGCCCGCCCACTCGCCGAACTCTTCGAGTTGAACGAATCGATCACATCGACGACGAACACCAGCGTGTCCGTCCCCTTGATCCCCGCCTGCGGATTACCCGCCTTGCCATAACCCCAGGTCGGCGGCACCGCGATCTCCACCCGGCTGCCCGTCTTCTTCCCGACCAGACCGTACCGCCAGCCGTCGATCAGAGAGCCCTGCGCCAACTGCATCACCAACGGCGCATGCCGATCGTACGAATTGTCGAACACCTTGCCGGTGTCCCAGATCTGACCCAGATAGTTCGCCTGGACGAAGTCGTTCTCCGCGACCGTACGACCCGTACCCGGAATCGCCGTCCGCACCGCCAGATTCTTCGACGGCGCACCCGGGCCCTTCGCCACCGTCGGCTTCTCACCGAACCGCGTACCCGCCGTGATCGCCGGCAGCGGACCGTCCACGATCTTGGGCGGCGGCGCACTCGGCGCCGAGGGCGACGGAGACGCACCGGCCTGACTCGAACCGGACTTGCCGCCACACCCGGCGAGCG
This sequence comes from Streptomyces sp. LaBMicrA B280, assembly GCF_049222185.1. NCBI lineage: Bacteria > Bacillati > Actinomycetota > Actinomycetes > Kitasatosporales > Streptomycetaceae > Streptomyces > Streptomyces sp. LaBMicrA B280. Next base: position 13,707 of record NZ_JBMJCT010000041.1, read on the forward strand.
TGACCAGTCCAGCGGGAACGGCGGCGAGAAGAAGCGAACGTCGGCGCACGGAAGAGCCTCGTAATCGGTCGGTCTTGCGGATGACGTGCGCGCAACTCTACGACCGACACGGGCGCCGCACACGAAACGCACGACGCGCGTGTGGCGTTGCGGCACACCACCACCGCAACGCCACACCCACCACAACCAGCCCGATCGCTACATTCCGGCGATCAGCTTCTCCACCCGGTCGTCCACCGAACGGAACGGGTCCTTGCACAACACGGTGCGCTGCGCCTGGTCGTTGAGCTTCAGATGCACCCAGTCCACCGTGAAGTCCCGGCGCTGCTCCTGCGCCCGCCGGATGAAGTCACCGCGCAGCCGCGCCCGGGTCGTCTGCGGCGGAACCGACTTGCCCTCGAAGATCCGCACATCATCGCAGACCCGCGCCGCCTGCCCCTTCTTCTCCAGCAGGTAGTACAACCCGCGCCGACGGTGGATGTCGTGATACGCGAGGTCTATCTGCGCGACCCGCGGATGCGACATCGTCATGTTGTGCTTGGCCCGGTACCGCTCGATGAGCTTGTACTTCATCACCCAGTCGATCTCGGTCTCGATCCGGTCCAGCTCCTCCGACTCGATCGCGTCCAGGGTGCGGCCCCACAGCTCCAGGACCCGCTCCACCGTGCCCGTACGGATCCCGCGGCGGTCGCAGAAGTCCACCGCCTTGTCGAAGTACTCGCGCTGCACCTCCAGCGCCGACGCCTCCCGGCCACTGGCCAGACGCACCTTGCGCCGCCCCGTGATGTCATGACTGACCTCGCGGATCGCCCGGATCGGGTTCTCCAGGGTCAGATCCCGCATCACCGTGCCCGCCTCGATCATCCGCAGCACCAGGTCGGTCGCCCCGACCTTCAGCAGCATCGTCGTCTCCGACATGTTCGAGTCGCCCACGATGACATGCAGCCGGCGGTAGCGCTCCGCGTCCGCGTGCGGCTCGTCACGGGTGTTGATGATCGGCCGGGAACGCGTCGTCGCCGACGACACGCCCTCCCAGATGTGCTCGGCACGCTGACTCACGCAGTACACGGCACCCCGCGGAGTCTGCAGCACCTTCCCCGCGCCGCACAGCAACTGCCGCGTGACCAGGAACGGGATCAGAATGTCCGCGAGCCGGGAGAACTCGCCGTGCCGCGCCACCAGATAGTTCTCATGGCAGCCGTACGAGTTACCCGCCGAATCGGTGTTGTTCTTGAACAGGTAGACGTCGCCCGCGATTCCCTCCTCGTGCAGGCGTCGTTCCGCGTCCACCAGGAGTCCCTCGAGAATGCGCTCGCCGGCCTTGTCGTGGGTGACCAGTTCGATCACATTGTCACACTCGGGTGTCGCGTATTCCGGATGTGAGCCCACGTCGAGATACAGCCGGGCGCCGTTCCGCAGAAAGACATTGCTGCTGCGGCCCCATGACACGACACGGCGGAAGAGGTACCGCGCCACCTCGTCAGGCGACAGGCGGCGCTGTCCCCTGAACGTGCACGTGACGCCGTACTCGTTCTCCAGCCCGAAAATGCGGCGGTCCATGAGGGAACATTACGCCCGATCCGTTGAGCTGAAACGGGGTTCGACAGCACGATTTGGATCATTTTCCGATGAAGCCGCAACCACCGCCCCCCGCGCAGGAGCTGCGAGGACCCGCCCCGTCGCCAGCAACACCAGCAACGACACCACCCCGGCGGCACCCGGCACCGCGAAACCCCACACCGTGCCACCGGCCTGGACCACCGGCCCCGCAAGACCCGTACCCACCGACGCACCCACCGTGAACGTCGTCACCAGCCACGAGAAAGCCTCCGTGACCGTCCCCCGCGGCGCATGCCGGTCCACCAGGATGAACGCACACGCGATACACGGCGCCAGAAACACCCCCGACACCACCGACAGCAACACCATCGCCACCGCACCCGGCATCAGCATCAACGGCAGATAACACACCGCCAGAAGCGCCACCAGCACCCGCAGTCGCCGCTCCGGCACCCCCGCCCACTGCCGCGCCCCGTACACCGAACCACCCACCAGGGCACCCAGCCCCAGCCCCGCCATCAACCAGCCGTACACCGCGTCCCCACCATGACCGTCCGCGTACGACACCGACGCCACCGTGATCGAACCCAGCGCCATCCCCACGAACAGGAACGCCCCCAGCAGCACCAGCAACCCCGGCGAACGCAGCGCACCCAGCCAGTGCGCCTCCCGCGGCGCCGACCGCCACGCCCGCGACGGCTGCGACACCACCACCGACAGCGCGCCCAGCACCCCCAGCACATTCAGCACCAGCAGCGCCGCCCGCGCGTCCCACACCGCCGCGCACACCGTCACCAGCAGCGGCCCCACCGTGAACATGACCTCCTGCGCCACCGCGTCCATCGCGTACGCCGAGTGCACCTGCTCCTCGCCCCGCAGCACCGACGGCCACAACGCCCGCAGCCCGCCCTCCAGCGGCGGCGCGCACAGCCCCGAGGCCGCCACCGCCGCATACGCCAGCGGCAGCGAACCGGTGCCCACGAACGCGAACACCGTCATCGACAGCGCCGCCAGCACCGCCGCGGGCAACTGCACCCGCGGCTGCCCGTACAGATCCACCAGCCGGCCCAGCACCGGCTGCCCCACCGCGTTCGCGACGCCGTACACCGCCGCCAGCGCGCCCGCCAGGCTGTACGTACCGCCCGACGCCCGCACGAACAGCACCAGGGCGATCGCCGCCGTCGCATTGGGCAACCGGCCCACCAACGTGCCCGTCAGCAGCCGCAGCGCATGCCGCGCCCGGAGTATCTCCAGATAACCCGTGGCCATGTCGCGGCGCCTCCCGTGGCTCGCACCGAGCGCCTCGACGCCCGAAGTGTTACGTATAACTTCCGCTCTCATACGTACCATGTGCGCTGTTCAGGCGTCCAGGCGAAGGAGCAGGCCCACCCGTGGCACGCAGCAGCACGCGACCCACCAGCCGCGACGTGGCCCACGCGGCCGGCGTCTCCCAGGCCGCCGTCTCCCTCGTCCTCGGCGACAAATGGCGCGGCCGCGTCTCCGAAGCCACCGCCGAACGCGTCCGCGAGGCCGCCCGCGCCCTCGACTACCGGCCCAACCTCGCCGCCCGCAACCTCCGCCTCGGCCGCACCCGCACCGTCCTCCTCGTCGTCCCCGCCCTCACCACCGAATTCTTCGCCGGCGTCTACACCGGCGCCGCCCGCGTCGCCGCCCAGCACGGCTTCGGCGTCGTCCTCTACCCCTCCCCCGAAGGCATCGGCCCCGCCCGCGACCCCTTCGCCTCCGCCCAGGCCGCCCTCGACGGCGTCCTCGCCTCCTCCATGGCCGCCGACGCCCTCACCGCCATCCGCGGCGACCGCCTCCCCCTCGTCATGCTCGACAGCGACCCCACCGCCAGCCCCGGCGCCGCCACCGTCAACCTCGACATCGCCGACGGCATCCGCCAGGTCACCGACCACCTCCTCGGCCTCGGCCACCGCCGCATCCTGCACCTCGCCGCCGACGTACCCTCCTGGACCTTCGAGGCCCGCGCCCGCGAACTCACCACCCGCCTCGCCACCACCCCCGGCACCGAACTGAGCACCGCCCGCGCACCCATCTCCATCGACGGCGCCCGCACCGCCACCGAAGCCGCCCTCACCGCCCGGAGCCCCCGCCCCACCGCCATCGTCTGCGACGACGACAAACTCGCCGCCGGCGCCTACAAGGCCGCCCGCCGCCTCGGCCTGCGCATCCCCGACGACCTCTCCGTCACCGGCCTCGACGACCTCGCCCTCGCCACCGCCCTCGACCCCGAACTCACCACCGTCCACCTCGACGCCGAACTCTTCGGCGAACGCGGCATGCACGCCCTCCTCACCGTCCTGGAGGGCCACGAACCCCACGGCGGCGACATCCCCGTCCACCTCGTCGTACGCGGCTCCACCGCGCCCCCACGGGCCCCCCAGGACTGAACGCGCGATGCCCCGGCCGAACCGGCCGGGGCATCGCGAAGCACTTCAGAACCAGGAAGGCGGCGGACTACTCCGCGTCGTCGGACTCCTCCGAGCCGTCCGCGACCACGGCCGCACCGTCCGCCTCCAGCAGCCGCGCCAGCTGCCGGCCCACGATCCGCTTGAACTTCCGCTTCTGCGGCCGCGTACGGTCCAGCACCGCGACCTCGAGGCGCTCCGCAGGAATCTCCCGCTCGCCGCCGTTCGTGTCCCGCGACAGCGCCTGCACGGCCAGCTTCAGCGCCTCGGCCAGACTCATCCCGTCCTGGTGCCGCTGGTCCAGGAAGTTGCTGATCTGCTCCGCGTTGCCACCCACCGCGACCGAACCGTGCTCGTCCACGATGGAACCGTCGTGCGGCAGCCGGTAGATCTGGTCGCCCTCCGGGGTCTCCCCCACCTCCGCCACCACCAGCTCCACCTCGTACGGCTTCTCGGCCGCCGAGGAGAAGATGGTGCCCAGCGTCTGGGCGTACACATTGGCCAGACCGCGGGCCGTCACATCGTCCCGGTCATAGGTGTAACCACGCAGATCGGCGTAACGGACACCGCCGATGCGCAGATTCTCGTACTCGTTGTACTTACCGGCCGCCGCGAAGCCGATCCGGTCGTAGATCTCGCTGAACTTGTGCAGCGCGCGGGACGGGTTCTCGCCGACGAACACGATGCCGTCGGCGTACTGCATGACCACCAGGCTGCGGCCACGAGCGATGCCCTTGCGGGCGTACTCCGCCCGGTCGGCCATCGCCTGCTGAGGTGAGACATAGAACGGCGTCGACACCGGTTATCCGTCCCTTTCTGTCATGGTCACTGTGATCACCTTGTCAAGAACCGGGCCGCGCTCAGAGCAGCGCGGCCTTGGGACCGTCCGGCTCCTCCAGGCGCCGCTGGAGCACCGAACGGGAGATCTCGGAGGCCTCTTCCCCGGTGAGCCGGCGGAAACCGTCCTCAGTGATCACGGTGATGATCGGGTAGATCCGGCGGGCGACATCGGGACCACCGGTCGCCGAGTCGTCGTCAGCCGCGTCATAGAGGGCCTGCACCACCAGCGTGGTGGCCTGCTCCTCCGTAAGGTCGGCACGGAACAGCTTCTTCATCGCGCCCCGGGCGAAGACCGAGCCGGAACCCGTCGCCGCGAACTGGTGCTCCTCGGAACGGCCGCCCGTCACGTCGTACGAGAAGATCCGGCCCTTGTCCCGGTCCACGTCGTACCCCGCGAACAGGGGCACCACGGCCAGGCCCTGCATGGCCATGCCGAGGTTGGAACGGATCATCGTCGACAGCCGGTTGGCCTTGCCCTCCAGGGACAGCTGGGCACCCTCGACCTTCTCGAAGTGCTCCAGCTCCAGCTGGAAGAGCTTCACCATCTCCACGGCGAGACCGGCGGTGCCCGCGATGCCCACCGCGGAGTACTCGTCCGCCGGGAACACCTTCTCGATGTCCCGCTGCGCGATCATATTGCCCATGGTCGCCCGGCGGTCACCGGCGAGCACCACGCCGCCGGGGAAGGTGACGGCCACGATGGTGGTGCCGTGCGGCGCCTCGATCACCCCCTGCGTCGGGGGCAGCTGCCGGTTCCCGGGGAGCATCTCCGGCTGGTGCCCGGCGAGGAAATCCATGAAGGAGGAGGACCCGGGCGTCAGGAAGGCAGCTGGTAGACGCCCGGTGCCACGAGTATTGGCTTCCACGAGTTTCCTTCCAGATAGGCGGCGGCCCGGCGTACGGCGTCGGGATCGTCTCCCAACTTGCCGATGGCCGAATTGCAGTTGAAGCACAGTACGCCACGGACCCTACCCGTCTTGTGACAGTGATCCACATGCGCGGCCGGAGCCTTCAGGCAGATCACGCACAAGCCCCGCTGGGAGGCGACCATCGCGTCACGCTCGGCTTCGGTCATGCCGTACTGACGCTTCAGATGATCCGCGCGCGCCTTCACCGCCCGACAGGCCTTGCAGCTCGTCGAGAGACCGTCGGACGCGCTTACGTTGCGATGCCACTCAGTGTGCGGCTTGATTTCTCCGCAGCTACGACAGAACTTGTGCCCTTCAGGCGCCACCCCCCGAGGACGGACGTTCTTCCCCTTGGCCAGCTGGCGGGCCTGGTGGTACTCAGACGCGCATTCTCGGCAGTAGCACTGGAGCCCGTCCGGCATCGCCTTGTTCCGCGCGAACGCTGCCCGCGGCCTGTACTGCGCGCACCGCGGGCAACGCTTCACTCCATCTTCGCTTTCCAACCCCATCCCCCGGAGATCCTTCGATTCAAAGGTGAAACCTACTCTCCACCCTTCTGAACGAAGGACCGCACGAAGTCCTCGGCATTTTCCTCGAGCACATCATCGATTTCGTCCAGGACGGAGTCCACGTCGTCCGACAGCTTCTCCTGTCGTTCCTTGAGGTCCTCGGAGGACTGGGCGTCCTGCGCCTGCTCCTCGACCTCTTCGGTGGACCGTGTGGCCTTCTGCTGGCCGCCGCCGGTGTCCTTGGTTGCCATAAACCCTCACCCCGCTCAGTTAGCCTGCCGATCGGTGATGATCAGACCCTACAAGCCGGGTCCGACATCGGCCCCGCAGTTCGTGCAACGTACGGGGGCCATCTCGATGATTCCCGGGCGACGGGATTTCCACCCGCCGTCACGGACCGCACCGAGTACCCCCCTGGCCCCGCTCACCCGCCCGAAAGCACCCTGACCAGGTCTTCCGCGGTACGGCAGCGGTCCAGCAGCTCCTTGACGTGATTTCGCGTTCCGCGTAGCGGTTCCAGGGTTGGAACGCGCTGGAGGGAATCCCGCCCGGGGAGGTCGAAGATGACCGAGTCCCAGCTGGCCGCGGCGACGTCGTCGGCGTACTGCTCCAGGCAGCGGCCGCGGAAGTACGCCCGGGTGTCCTCCGGCGGCTTGGTGCGCGCCCTCTCGACCTCGGACTCGTCCAGCAGGCGCTTCATCCGGCCGCGGGCCGCCAGCCGGTTGTACAGGCCCTTCTCGGGCCGTACGTCGGCGTACTGGAGGTCGACCAGGTGGAGCCGGGCGGCGTCCCAGTCGAGGTCGTCGCGGCGGCGGTAGCCCTCCATGAGTTCGCGCTTGGCGACCCAGTCCAGTTCGCCGGCGAGGCTCATGGGGTCGTTCTCCAGCCGGGTGAGGGTGTCCTCCCAGCGGCTGAGGACGTCCCGGGTCTGTTCGTCGGCGTCGGCGCCGTGGCGTTCCTCGACGTATTTGCGGGCCAGCTCGTAGTACTCCATCTGGAGCTGTACGGCGGTGAGTGTGCGGCCGCTGCGGAGGGTGACCAGGTGCTTGAGGCCGGGGTCGTGGGAGACCTGGTGGAGGGTGCGGACCGGCTGGTCCACGGCCAGGTCGACCGCGATGAAGCCGTCCTCGATCATGGCGAGGACGAGGGAGGTGGTACCGAGTTTGAGGTAGGTGGAGATCTCCGAGAGGTTGGCGTCGCCGATGATCACGTGCAGGCGGCGGTACTTCTCGGCGTCCGCGTGGGGTTCGTCGCGGGTGTTGATGATGGGGCGCTTGAGGGTGGTCTCCAGACCGACCTCGACCTCGAAGTAGTCGGCGCGCTGGCTGAGCTGGAAGCCGTGTTCGTGGCCGTCCTGGCCGATGCCGACGCGTCCGGCGCCGGCGAAGACCTGGCGGGAGACGAAGAAGGGCGTCAGGTGGCGCACGATGTCCGAGAACGGGGTCTCGCGGCGCATGAGGTAGTTCTCGTGCGTGCCGTAGGAGGCGCCCTTGTTGTCGGTGTTGTTCTTGTAGAGGTGGATGGGCTGGGCGCCGGGGAGCTGGGCGGCTCGTTCGGCGGCCTCGGCCATGATGCGTTCGCCGGCCTTGTCCCACAGGACGGCGTCGCGGGGGTTGGTGACCTCGGGGGCGCTGTATTCGGGGTGGGCGTGGTCGACGTAGAGTCGCGCGCCGTTGGTGAGGATCACGTTGGCGAGGCCGATGTCCTCGTCGGTGAGCTGGCTGGCGTCGGCGGTCTCCCGGGCGAGGTCAAAGCCTCGCGCGTCGCGCAGCGGGTTCTCCTCCTCGAAGTCCCAGCGGGCCCGGCGGGCCCGGTGCATCGCCGCGGCGTAGGCGTTGACGATCTGGGACGAGGTGAGCATGGCATTGGCGTTGGGATGGCCGGGGACGGAGATGCCGTACTCCGTCTCGATGCCCATTACTCGCCGTACGGTCATGCGGCCCTCCTTGCCCGGCGGCGCCCTCGGTGATGGGTGCCGCTCACGTACCGCTGGCGCTCCGGTGCGTGTGCGGTGCCCGTGCCCGCACTGCGCGACTCGGCGGTAGGAAAGAGCCTAGAACGCCTTTGCGCTGGTGGGGAGATCATTTGCGTCATTGCCTGCTCCGGTCGTGGCCAGAAAAACAGTCGGCTGCGGGTACCCGTGGTGGGCACCCGCAGCCGCCCCGCTTTTACAGGTACTGACCGGTGTTGGCCACCGTGTCGATGGAGCGTCCGGTGTCCGCGCCCTGCTTTCCGGTGATGAGGGTGCGGATGTAGACGATCCGTTCGCCCTTCTTTCCGGAGATGCGGGCCCAGTCGTCGGGGTTGGTGGTGTTGGGCAGGTCTTCGTTCTCCTTGAACTCGTCCACGCAGGCTTGGAGGAGGTGGGAGACGCGGAGTCCCTTCTGGGTCTTTTCGAGGAAGTCCTTGATCGCCATTTTCTTGGCGCGGCCGACGATGTTCTCGATCATGGCGCCGGAGTTGAAGTCCTTGAAGTAGAGGACTTCCTTGTCTCCGTTGGCGTAGGTGACTTCCAGGAAGCGGTTTTCCTCGGATTCGGCGTACATCTGCTCGACCGCGGTCTGGATCATGGCTTGGACCGTGGCGTTCTTGTCGCCGCTGTGTTCGCCGAGGTCGTCCGTGTGGAGGGGGAGCCGCTCGGTGAGGTACTTGCCGAAGATGTCCTTGGCGGCCTCGGCGTCGGGACGTTCGATCTTGATCTTCACGTCGAGGCGGCCGGGGCGCAGGATGGCGGGGTCGATCATGTCCTCGCGGTTGGACGCGCCGATGACGACCACGTTCTGGAGGCCTTCGACGCCGTCGATCTCGGCGAGGAGCTGGGGGACGATGGTGTTCTCGACGTCGGAGCTGACGCCGGAGCCGCGGGTGCGGAAGAGGGATTCCATCTCGTCGAAGAAGACGATGACGGGGGTTCCTTCGCTGGCCTTCTCGCGGGCTCGCTGGAAGACGAGGCGGATCTGGCGTTCGGTTTCGCCGACGTACTTGTTGAGGAGCTCGGGCCCCTTGATGTTGAGGAAGAAGCTCTTGCCGGCGGCTTGGCCGGTGACTTCGGCGACCTTCTTGGCGAGGGAGTTGGCGACGGCCTTGGCGATGAGCGTCTTGCCGCAGCCGGGGGGGCCGTAGAGCAGGACGCCCTTGGGCGGGCGCAGCTCGTGCTCCTTGAAGAGGTCGGGGTAGAGGTAGGGAAGCTCGACGGCGTCGCGGATGGCTTCGATCTGGTTGCCGAGGCCGCCGATGGCTTCGTAGCCGATGTCGGGGACTTCTTCGAGGACGAGTTCCTCGACCTCGCTCTTGGGGACGACTTCGTAGACGTATCCGGAGCGGGGTTCGAGCAGCAGGGCGTCGCCGGGTCGGATGGTGACGTCGAGGAGGGGTTCGGCGAGGCGGACCACTCGTTCTTCGTCGGTGTGTCCGAGGACGAGGGCGCGTTCGCCGTCCTCGAGGATCTCCTTGAGGGTGACGATGTCGCCGACGCGCTCGTAGGCCATGGCCTCGACCACGTTGAGCGCTTCGTTGAGCATGACTTCCTGGCCGCGCCGCATGTCGTCGAGGTCGACGCTGGGGCTGACGTTCACGCGGAGCTTGCGGCCGCCGGTGAAGATGTCGGCGGTGCCGTCCTCGTTGGCTTGCAGGAAGACTCCGAAGCCGGCCGGCGGCTGGGCGAGCCGGTCGACTTCTTCCTTGAGGGCCACGATCTGGTCGCGGGCCTCGCGGAGGGTGTTGGCCAGTCGTTCGTTCTGGGCGGACACGCCGGCCAGGTTCGTCTGCAGCTCGACGATCCGCTCTTCGAGAATCCTCGTGTGTCGCGGAGAGTCGGCGAGCTTGCGTCGCAGGACGGCGATCTCCTGCTCAAGGTAGGCGATCTGCCCGGCCGGGTCGTCGGACCCGCGTCCCGGGCGGATGCCGCGGTTCATGTCGTCGTCGTGGGCTGCCACGGTCCTCACCTCCTCCAAGGGGAGCTGGACGCTTCCAGACCCTACCTGGGTGGGTGTCGATTGAAACCCCTAGATCACAATGACTGTCAAGGTGTGTCGTCGGTCACCCGGTGCGCACTCCCTCGCACGGAGGGGATACCCACTCAACGTGATGGGGAAGCGGCTTGTTCCTTGGTTGGCGTGGTCGAATCCCTTCGGGAGTGGCCGGAGTTGTCGGCTCCGGGCCGGGTGGGCGGGTTCTTGGGCAGGCTGGGAGCCGCTCGTACGGTCATCACGTAGAGCGACGGTATGGCCTGGCGGTGTCATGGTGGGCGTGGCTGGAAGTGTGCGTCCGGGGTGTGGGGCGTCCTGTTTCTGGTCGAGCGCTCGTACCCGAGCCGGTGGGGGTGGAAACCCGTTGGTGGCCGGAGGTGGCCGGAGGTGGCCGGTTCCGGGGGCGGGGGTAGGGTCGGGCGTGTTCGACTGCCGCTGGTGTGGTCCCGGCCGGTGTGTGCTGTGCCGGGGGTGCGGCGTACCGATGTCAGGAGAGGTGACCGTGCAGCAGGAGGACCCGGCCGGTGAGGCGCTGGAGGTGTGGATCGACCAGGACCTGTGTACCGGCGATGGGATCTGTGTCCAGTACGCCCCGGAGGTGTTCGAGCTGGACATCGACGGTCTGGCCTATGTGAAGGGCGCGGACGACGAGCTGCTTCAGGAGGCGGGGGCGGCGACGCCGGTGCCGTTGCCGTTGCTCACGGATGTGGTGGATTCGGCCAGGGAGTGTCCTGGTGACTGCATCCATGTGCGCAGGGTTTTGGACAGGGTGGAGGTTTATGGTCCGGACGCGGATTGAGCCGCGTTTTCCGGACGTGGCGTCGTTCAGACGCTGTGGGCCCCGGCCGGGGTGGTGCGCAGGAAGGCTTTGCCGTTCCAGTGCCATGCGGCCGGGGTTTTCGTGTCCGGGCAGCAGCGGGGTACGGCGTCGGAGGAGTAGCCGAGCAGGGTGGCGCTGACGGTGCCGGTGTGGAGGGCGAAGTCGGTGACGGTGAGCCGGTCCTTGGGGTCGACGAGGGTGGCGACGACGCGGGGGGTGTGGCCGTCGGCGGCGCGGGTGAGGACGTAGACGCCGTCGGGTGGGGTGCCCATGGCGCTGTCGCAGTGGACGACGGCGACGGTTTCGGGCCGGCCGTCGCCGTCGAGGTCGCCGGTGGCTTTTTTGACGACGATGGCCTTCTCGGGTCCGCAGTGGAGTGGGAAGGTGACGCCGGTGGTGCCGGGGGGTGTGGCGGCGGTGCCGGGGGCGGGGGCCGCGTGGGTGCCCGTGGTGGGCTGGGCGGCGGTGGCCGATCCGGGGTGGATGAGGGAGGAGAGCGCCACGACGCCTGCCACGGCGGTGGCGGTGGCGAGCCAGTGGATGGGGCGGGTGTGGGTGTGAGCGAGCTCCGGAACGGCGGATTGCTGCACGAGGAGTGTCTCCTGTGAGGGCTGTGCCGGGGGGTGTGGCCTGCATGGTGCCACACGTCACAGGGCGTGGGAACGGCGGGGTCGGGATTTCCGGTGGTGGCGGGCCCGCGAGGGGGTGCCGGTGTGCCGGGGGTCTGGTGCCGTGTCAACGAGTGGGCGCCGGGGGGGGGGGGGGGGGGGGGGGGGGGGGGGGGGGGGGGGGGGGGGGGGGGGGGGGGGGGGGGGGGGGGGGGGGGGGGGGGGGGGGGGGGGGGGGGGGGGGGGGGGGGGGGGGGGGGGGGGGG
>NZ_JBMJCT010000042.1:0-22640 GCF_049222185.1 Streptomyces sp. LaBMicrA B280
CGCCGTGCTGGCCGACCGCGCCTACTCTTCCCGCGCCATCCGCATCCACCTGCGGCGTCGGGGAATCCGCGCGGTCATCCCGCAGCCGTCCGACCAGATCGGCCACCGCCAGCGGCGAGGCCGCCGAGGCGGCCGCCCACCCGGCTTCGACCGCGAGGCCTACAAGCAGCGAAACACCGTCGAGCGCTGCATCAACCGACTCAAGCAGTGGCGCGGCCTGGCCACACGAACCGACAAACTCGCCCTTGCTTACCAGGCCGCACTCCACCTCGCCGGCATCCTCATCTGGACCCGACGCTGACCAAAGAGACAGAACCTAGCTCAAGCCTTCGCGTCGCCCGAGCGGTGACATCCATCAGCTGGCAGAGGCGGTGCTTACCGTGCGGTTGATCACTCCCGCCCACGCCGCCACTCGCGCGGGCCGGGCCGGCAACCCTTGTCGCAACTCCCGTACTCCCGGTCGACCGAGGCGCCGGGTCAAGCGGCCCGGACGGCCTCCCGGGTTCGGAGCAGCCGGCGCGGCTCGGAGCGCGTCGTCGGAACCGAGGGGGCTCTCAGCGGGGGCGCCGCCGCAGCTGGATGGACAGGAGTGGCATACGGCGGCGCAGGGCAGTGGTGCCGCGGTCGCGTCGGTTGATCGTCGTGGCTGGGGGTAGCGGAGCGGCATGGCCAACGAGAACACCTCCGCCCCCGTCATCGGCCGGATCCAGCCCGAGATCGACGTGTCGTCCCTCGCCGCGGTCCTCGACGGCGAGTACGCCGGGATCCGGGACCTCGTCCGGACCAACCTGGTCACCCATGCCGGCGTGCTCGACGAGGCCGACGCGCTCGGCATCGACGCGTTTCGCGAGAGGGTCCGCGAGGTCGTCGTCCAGCTGGCGGCGACCGGTCAGACCGGTATGGGCTTTCCCGCCGCGTACGGGGGCGGGGATGACGTCGGCGCGTCGATCGCCGCCTTCGAGACCCTGGCGTTCGGCGATCTCTCCGTGCTCGTGAAGGTCGGTGTCCAGTTCGGGCTCTTCGGCGGAGCCATCCTGCATCTCGGCACCGGTCACCACCACAAGGCCTATCTCCCCCGCCTTGTCACCGGAGAGCTGATGGGCTGCTTCGCGATGACCGAGTCGGGTCACGGTTCCAACGTCCAGGCGCTCGGGACCGTCGCCCGCTACGACCCCGAGAGCCGGGAGTTCGTCCTCACCACCCCCGACGAGCAGGCCCGCAAAGACTACATCGGCAACGCCGCCCGCCACGCCGAACTCGCCGTCGTCTTCGCCCAGCTGGAGGTGGGCGGCCGGTCCGAGGGTGTCCATGCCTTCGTCGTCCCCCTCCGGGCGGACGGCCGGGTCCTGCCCGGTGTCGCCATCGAGGACGACGGCCGGAAGATGGGCCTCAACGGCGTCGACAACGGCCGTATCCGCTTCGACGGTGTGCGCGTCCCCCGCGAGGCGCTCCTCGACCGCTTCGCCCGGGTGACCCCGGAAGGTACCTATGAGAGCGCCATCGAGAACCCCGGCCGGCGCTTCTTCACCATGCTCGGCACCCTCGTGCAGGGCCGGGTCAGCGTCGCCGGAGCCGGGGTCAGCGTCGCCAAGGTCGCGCTGGCGGTCGCCACCAAGTACGCCGACCGGCGGCGCCAGTTCGAGGCGTCCCCGGACACCGGGGAGCAGGTGCTCCTCGACTACGGTCTCCACCAGCGTCGGCTGCTCCCCCTCCTCGCCCGCACCTACGCGCTGCACTTCGCCCAGGACGTCGTACGAGCCCAGCTGCACGAGGTCTTCTCCGGCGCCGAGAACGACCCGCAGGCACGGCGCCGCCTCGAGTCGCGGGCCGCCGGTATCAAGGCGCTCGCCACCTGGCACGCCACCCGCGTCGTCCAGGAGTGCCGCGAGGCGTGCGGCGGCGCCGGCTACCTCGCCGTGAACCGTTTCGCCGCCCTCAAACGCGACAGCGACGTCTTCACCACCTTCGAGGGCGACAACCATGTGCTCCTGCAGCTCGTGGCCAAGGGCCTGCTCACCGACCACGCCAGCGAGTTCGAGGATCTCGACCAGCTCGGCACGGTCCGCTATGTCACCGGCCTCGCCGTCGAGACCGTCATCGAGCGGACCTCGGCGCACAAACTCCTGGAACGCGTCCGTGACCTGCTGCCCGGCGGTGACGCATGGGACCGGGAGGCCGGACTCCTCGACTCCGAGTACCAGCTCGCCATGGTCCGCTTCCGCGAGGAGCACATGCTCGCCGGCCTCGCCCGCCGCATCAAGCGCGGCATAGACCGGCAGGACGAACCCGGCGCGGTCTTCTCGCACGTCCAGGACCACGTCATCGCCCTCGCCCGGGCCCATGTCGAACGGCTGGTCACGGAAGCCTTCGTCGACAAGGTGCGCGCTCTTCCCGAGGGTGCCGGGAAGGATGCCCTGGGCCTGCTGTGCGACCTGTTCGCGCTCTCGGCCATCGAAGCCGACCGCGCCTGGTTCATGGAACACGGCCGGCTGACCGTCCAGCGGTCCAAGGCGATCAGCCGCGAGGTGAACGACCTCTGCCGCAAGGTGCGCCCCCTCGCCGTCGACCTCGTCGACGCCTGGGGCATCCCGGCCGCTGTCCTGCGGGCACCGGACCTCGTCGGTCCCGTCGGCTGAGGCGCCCCCGCCCGGCCCTCGGAGGCGCCCGGTGCCGTCGCCCCGCCCGCCGCCCGCGTCGCCGCAGGACCTCGACCTCGACGAGGAGCACTCAGGCGTTGACGGCGGCCCTGAGGGCGAGACTGCGCTCGCGGCGGCGTTAGAGGGGGACGAAGGAGGTCAGCACGCCGCAGCGGAGGCCCATAGCGCTGCCGCTGCGCCGCCCGCGCACAGGAACAGGTCGGTCCATCCTTCGGGGCGTAGCCGCTCGTCCCAGTCGTCCTCGGGGTCCTCCACCGGTCTCGTCCCACCGGCTGTGTTCCGGTGGTGTGGTCATCGGGTCGCAGGGTGTCCATGGCGGCGGTCGGCAGTGCGCTGTGCTCCCACGGGATCGGCTGCGTCGGCCGGTGGGCGGGCTCGTCCTTCTCGGCGCGGGCCGCGCCGCGCAGTGGCCGCAGCCGGGGCCGGGTCCGTGGTGTTCCTGTGGATCCGGGTGTCCGGCACACCGTGTGCCGGTTGGGGCGGCGTTCGGGCGGTGGTGGCCGGGCCGTGCTCGCGTGAACCCCGGGGCGTCGTGCGTCATACGCCTTCGGTGCCGGGCGGGTCGGTCAGCAGGCGGTCAGGGGTGTGTCAGTGGGGCCTGGCACGGTAGTACCAGTGAACGGCACACCAGCACAGGCCGAACACGAGGAGAGGTGCCCGGAGCGGCTTATCGGGGACCAGGGCAGCAGCCCGAAGTCGGATCCTTACGGGGGTCCACGCAGGTTCAAATCCTGCCCTCTCCGCAACACCCCCCGACAACACCCCCGCACCGGACGACCCGGTCCGCGACGAGTGGAAAGCGGCACAAGCATCCCCACCGGCTCATGGCCCCGGCGAGGCGCCCGGGCGCGCGGCACGCGGTCTGGAGGGGGGCGGCGGGGCGATCGTGGGAAAACGCCGGGGCGTATGGCGTAACCCCGGTGCCGTCCGCGGCGCGTCCGTGCTCGCGGGCCGGAGCATCGTGATTCCCCGAGTCCGTCACCCCCGGTCGCAGGACGTGCGCCCCGGCCGCGGGACGGGCGGCACCGTCCGACGGGAAGAACCCTCATGCAGATCGATCTCTCCGGCCGCACCGCCCTGGTCACCGGCTCCACCCAGGGCATCGGCCTGGCCATCGCCACCGGACTCGCCCGCGCGGGCGCCCGTGTCGTCGTCAACGGCCGCGATGAGGAACGCGTCGCGGACGCCGTGCGCACCGTGCGCGCCGACTCCGGCAGCGAGGACGTCACCGGCGCCGCGGGCGACCTCGCGACCGAGCGGGGCGCCGCCGATGTGCTGCGGGCCGTGCCCGCGCCCGACATCCTCGTCAACAACCTCGGCATCTTCGGCAGCGCGGCCCCGCTGGAGATCGACGACGCCGAATGGCGCCGCTACTTCGAGGTCAACGTCCTGTCCGCCGTCCGCCTCATCCGCGCCTGCCTGCCCGGCATGAAGGAACGCGGCTGGGGACGGATCCTCAACCTCGCCAGCGACTCCGCCGTGGCCGTTCCCGCCGAGATGATCCACTACGGCATGACGAAGACCGCGCTGCTCGCCGTCGGCCGCGGCTTCGCCAAGGACGCCGCCGGCACCGGCGTCACCGTCAACTCCGTCATCGCCGGGCCCACCCGCACCGGCGGCGTCGAGGACTTCGTGCGCGAACTCGTCGGCACCGACCTGCCCTGGGAGGAGGCGCAGCGGGCGTTCATGGTCAAGTACCGTCCGCAGTCCCTGATCCAGCGTCTCATCGAGCCCGAGGAGATCGCCCACATGGTCGTCTACCTCGCCTCGCCGCTGGCCTCCGCGACGACCGGCGGCGCCTTGCGTGTCGACGGCGGCTACGTCGACTCGATCCTTCCCTGAGCCGCCGACCGTCAGCCGCCACCGGCCGACCGCGCCGTCCCCGGCGAAGCCGCCGCGACTCCTCTCGGCCGTGGTGCGGGCCGCGCCCCGCCTCCTCACATCCCGCGCACACTGATGTGCTCACACATTATCCGCGTTTGCATTTACAGGCGTACGCAATTAATTTGGAGGTGTGCGGCGCCCGCGTCCGGGGTCGGCGCGCGCACATGCCCCGTACCGTCCGAAGGAGCGATCGCACCATGACACCCACCTCCGTCCCGGCCGTCACGCTCGGCGACGGCGTTGAGATCCCCCAGCTCGGCTTCGGCGTCTTCCAGGTCCCCGACGACGAGACCGCCGCCGCCGTCACCACCGCGCTGGAGACCGGCTACCGAAGCATCGACACCGCCGCCGTCTACGGCAACGAGAAGGGAGTGGGCCGGGCGCTGGCCGCCTCCGGGCTGCCCCGCGAGGACCTGTTCGTCACCACAAAGGTGTGGAACGCCGACCAGGGTTACGACGCCACCCTGCGCGCCTTCGACACCAGCCTCGCCCGGCTCGGCCTCGACCACGTCGACCTCTACCTGATCCACTGGCCCGCCCCCGCCCGCGACCTGTACCGCGACTCCTGGCGGGCCCTTGAACGCCTCGCCGGTGAGGGCCGTATCCGCGCCGCGGGTGTCTCCAACTTCCAGCCCGGCCACCTGCGCAGGCTGCTGGAGGACGCCACACTGACCCCGGCCGTCAACCAGATCGAGCTGCACCCCGGCCTCCAGCAGGCCGAGCTGCGCGCGTTCCACGCCGAGCACGGCATCGCCACCGAGGCATGGAGCCCGCTCGCGCAGGGCGCCGTGCTCGGCGAGCCGGTCATCAGCGACCTGGCCGCCAGGTACGGCCGCTCCCCCGCCCAGATCGTCATCCGCTGGCACCTCCAGCTGGGCAACATCGTCATCCCCAAGTCGGTCACGCCCGCCCGCATCCGCGAGAACTTCGACGTGTTCGGCTTCACGCTCACCGCCGAGGAGATGCAGGCCCTGGCCGCCCTCGACCGCGGCCTGCGCACCGGGCCCCACCCCGACGAACTCGACTGAGCTTCGTGCACGCCCTTTTCGATGCTCCACTCCGGGCGCGCGGCCCGGAGCGGAGCATCGAGGCTTTCAGGGCTGTTCGTGGCGTGCGGACATCCGGGCGAACGCGGCGGCCAGTTCCTCGGCCGTGATGTCGCCGGGCTCGAGCCCGAGGATCCGGCCGGACTCCCGGACGCGTTCGAACATGGCCTGCTCGTAGGCGGCGAGCGCGGCCTCCACGTCGCCGGGGCGGGCGGCGAGGGCCCGGCCGAGTTCGGCGCCGTCGAGCATGGCCAGGTTGGCGCCCTCACCGTCGGGAGCGGCCAGGTGCGCGGCGTCGCCGAGGAGGGTCACCCCGGGGACGCGGTCCCAGCGGGTCCCGGCCGGCAGGGCGTGCAGGGAGCGCAGGACCGGTGCGGTGTCGGTGGCGGTGATCAGCGCGGTGAGTTCCGGCGCCCAGTCCTCGAACTCGGCCGCGATCCGGGCGGCGGCCGCCGCCGGGTCGGTGAAGTCGACGGCGGCGAACCAGTCCTGCGTCCTTGTCAGGCCCACGTACGCGTGCAGGGTGTCGTCCCGCTCCCGGTGGGCGAAGATCTCCCGGCTCCGCGCGGGCACCATCATCGAGCCGCCGCCGACCGCCTTCGCGGTGGCCGGATGGCGGGTGGCGGCGTCGTACAGGTAGGTCTCCACGACCGACCTGCCGGTGTATTCGGGCACCGCCGCGGTGAGCAGGGGGCGGACGCGTGACCAGGCGCCGTCCGCGCCGACCAGCAGACCGGTGGCGACGCGCGTGCCGTCGGCGAAGACCACCTCGTGGCGGCCCTCGCCCAGGGCGCGGGCGCCGGTGACCTTGTGGCCCCAGCGGACGGTGCCGGGCGGCAGTGAGTCGAGGAGGATCCGGCGCAGTTCGCCGCGCGGCACCTCGGGGCGCCCGCCGGTGCCGTCGTCGCTCTGCTCGAACAGGACGGTCCCGTCCGTGCCGAGAACCCGCATCGCCTGTCGGCCGTCCAGGACGATGGCCCGGAACTCCTTCGTCAAGTCAGCGGCCTCGATGGCGAGTTGGCCGTTGTAGTCATGGATGTCGAGCAGTCCGCCCTGCGAGCGGGCGGTCGGTGAGGGTTCCGCCTCGTAGACCGTGGCCGGTATGCCGTGCAGGTGCAGGACACGGGCGAGGGTGAGGCCGCCGAGCCCGGCACCGATGATCGTGACGTCCGTGGTCATGAGAGGGGGTCCTTCCCGTCGTGGGGTGCTCCGAGGCCGGGGCCCGGCGAGGGCCGGTGTCCGGTGGGCTCCACTGTCCGGGCGGGCGTCGACAGTTCACCGACACGGCGCCGTCGGCGCCGACAAAGAGCCGACACCGCCCCCGGCCGGGGAGGGCGGGGGCCGCGGCGGCGGGCGGCGGGTCCGGGTGGGCGTACCAGGGCACGAGGGCGGGTTCGGCGCGACCGGTCCGCCCAGACTGCCTGCTGGGTGCCGCAGGCGTGGTGGCGGGGGCTGGTCCCGGGCGGTACGGGGCGACACGGGCGGTGGCAGGGGGCGGTCCCGGATGGTGGCACGAGGGCGCGGGCGGCGGCGGGCGGCGGCGCGCGGGCTGAAGGCCCCGCGGCGGGGTGGTGCGGGGTGGTGCGCAGGATCCGCTGGAGGCGCCGGTCCCTGGCCGTGGCCAACCGCCTTTCGGTCGGCGGCTGTTGGGCCGGGAGGGGGGCGGTGAGGCGGGCGAGGACGGCTGTCGCGGCCTCCGTGTCGCGGGCGGCGGGGCGCCACCGGCCGCTGGCCAGGAGGTGTCGGGCGCGGTCGGCCGCCCGGGTGAGGGCGCGTGTCATCAGCGGGCGGGCGTCTGGGGCTGTGGTGCGGCGGTGTGCCGTACGGCAGAGCCTGCCGCCCCGCGGGTTTCCGGTCGCGCGATCCTGGGTCAGGGACTCGGGGCGGTCTTCTCCAGGTGGCGCAGGGCGTCCTGGGAAGCGGGGTCGTCGGGGAGATAGGTCAGCAGGTGGTGGCCGGGTTCGTCGACGGCGGCCAGTTTGACGTAGCGCAGGCGCAGTTCGCCCGCCACCGGGTGCTGGAAGCGGCGTACGGAGGGCTGGAAGGCGGTGGTCTCGCGGTCGGCGTACCAGCGGGCCGCGTCGGGGTCGGTCAGGAGCCGGCCGAGGAGTTCGCTGAAGCGCGGGTCGTCCGGGCGGCGGGCGGCCCGGGCGCGGAACTGGCCGAGCAGGGCGCGGGCCTCGCGCGGCCAGTCGGCGAGGAGGGTACGGACGGGCGGCCAGCAGAACACCAGCCACAGCAGGTTGCGTTCCTTGGGGTGCAGGCGCGCGGGGTCGGTCAGCAGGGCGGCGTACGAGGTGTTCCACGCCAGCAGGTCCCAGTGCGGGTCCATGACCACGGCGGGGTGGGGGGCCATGCTCTGGACGAGGGTGAGCAGGTTCCGGGAGACGAAGGTGGGAGAGTCCGCGGGGGGCCCGTCCTCGGCCGTGAACGACAGGACGTGCGCGGTCTCCGCCTCGTCCAGGCGCAGGGCCCGGGCTACGGCGCGCAGTACCTGCGGCGAGGTGCGCACGCGGCCCTGTTCCAGCCAGGTGTACCAGGACAGGCTGATACCGGCGCGTTCGGCGACTTCCGCTCTGCGCAGGCCCGGTGTGCGACGGCCGGGGGTGGCGGGCAGGCCGACGGTGTGCGGGGCGATCCGTTCACGGCGGGAGCGCAGGAAGGCGCCCAGCTCACGGTGGGGGAACCCGCGGGGCGTCATCGGCAGCGATCTCTCCTTCGGGCAGCGGGGTGTTCACCCCCGGGGTGTCGTCCCCTCGATGGTGCCGTGACCGGGTGCGCGGGCGGGCCCGGGTGGGTGTGAGCAAGGGTAATAGCCTTCCGCCCTCGCCCTGTCGGGGGCCGTGGTGGGCTGGTGATGGGCCGGATCCGCCCCCAGGTGGCCGGTCCTGTCCCCGTCCTCATCTCCGTCTCCGCCTTCATCCTCGTCCTCTTCTTATTTGGAACAGGGAGTGTCCCTCTTGTGAGTACCAGCACCGTCGCGGCACCGGTGGCGGCCCTGCCCGCCTCCGCGGTACGGCTGTTGCGGGCGGCCGGGTTCGTCAGCAACTTCGACCGTTTCTGCATCGCCCCCATGCTCGTCGTCCTCGCTTCCCGGCTCGGCGCCCCGCTGCACACCGTGGTGCCGGCCGCGAGCGGCTACTACCTCGCCTACGGGCTGGCCCAGCCGGTGTGGGGGGTGGCCAGCGACCGGTGGGGGCGGGTGCGGGTGCTGCGGATCTCCCTCGCCGGGGCGGCACCGGCCGCCCTGGCCTCGGCCCTCGCGCCCAGCGCCGCCGTGCTGATCGGGGCCCGCGTGGTGACCGGAGGGTTCTTCGCGGCCGCGATCGCGGTCTGCCTGACCTATGTGGGCGACACGGTGCCCGCGGCGGTACGGCAGCGGCCGCTGAGCGCCCTGATGAGCGCCTTCGCGCTGGGCACGGCGACGGCCACGCTGGTGGCCGGGCTGGTGGCGCACTGGCTCAGCTGGCGGCTGGTGTTCGCCCTGCCCGGCGTCCTCGCCGTGGTCCTGGTGGTGGCGCTGCGGCGGCTGCCCGAGCCGCCGCGGGAACGGCCCGCGCCGGTGGCACCGTTGCGGGTGGTGCTGTGCTCGCCGTGGCAGTGGTACGTCATGGCCGTGGCGCTGCTCGAAGGTGCCGTACTGCTGGGCTTCTTGACGTACCTCGCACCGGCGTTGGAGGCGCACGGGGTTCCCGTGGCCCTCGCGGGGGCGGTCGCGGCCCTGTACGGGGTCGGGTCGATGGGCGCGGCGCGGCTGGTCGGACGGCTCGTCGGCAGATGGCACCCGGTACGGCTGATCGTCGTCGGCGGCATCCAGACAGCCCTGGCCTACCTGCTCGCCGGGTACAGCCAGCGAGCCGGAGTGCTCGTGGTCGTAGCGCTGCTGCTGGGGGGCGGCTGGTCGTTCCTGCACTCCACGGTGCAGTCATGGGCGACCGCCGTGTCCGCGACGGCCCGGGCGACCGGGGTGGCCCTCTTCGGGGTCGCCCTGTACGCGGGCAGCGCGATAGCCAGTGCACTGGCGGCCCCGGCCGCGCAGGCACACGCGTACCGGCCGTTGTTCTGGCTCGCGGCGGGCCTGACGGTACCGCTGACGGTGGCGGGCGCGGTGGGACGGGCACGGTACTCGTGAAGGGGAAGGGAGGGAGGAAGGACGGACGGCCGACAGGGCGCGGCCGTTCCCGCACCGGAGGGCGCGGCCGTTACGGGGGTACGGCCGTGCCCGCGCCGGGGGTGGCCGTTACGGGGGTACGGCCATTCCCGCGCCGGGGGTGGCCGTTGCGGAGGGGTACGGTCGTGGTCGGGTCAACGGGGTTGGGGGGTCAGGCCGTTGGGGCCGGGGTGTGCAGGCGGTCCTCGCGGACCCGGGCGGCCAGGTCGAGTTTGGTGAAGGCCGGGCGGCCCGCCCGCTGGTACTTCTCCTTCACCTGGTCGAGGTACCACTTGGCGGTGTGGGGGCTGATCCGGGCGCGGCGGGCCGTCGCCTTGAGGGTCAGGCCCGAGGCGTAGTCGAGCAGGACCTGGAGTTCGCGCGGGGTGAGCCGGGGCCGCTGGGGGCGGTCGTCGTGGGCCAGGGCGAAGGCCATCTCGGGCGAGTGGACGCAGCCGCCCGCCGCGACCTCGCCGATCGCCTCCACCAGCCGTTCCAGCGGATGGTCCTTGGAGAGGAATCCGGCCGCGCCCGCCGTGATGGTGTCCACGACGGCGGCCGGCGCGGCCAGGGTGCTGATCACCAGGACCAGGGGACCTGCGGCGCGCAGCCGCGTCACGTTCGACTCGGGGGCCGAGCCGTCCTTGAGGAGCAGGTCGAGCAGGACCACGTCGGCGGTGCGGCCGGGTCCGGCGAGGAGGTCGTCCACCGTGGACGAGCAGGCCAGCAGGCGTAGTTGGGGGGCGTGCCGGAGCCAGGAGGACAGGCCCTGGAGGAGCATCAGGTCGTCGTCGACGGCCGCGACGCCGATCGTCGCGCGGGGTTCCTCGCTCATGCGGGCCACCTCAGCTCCACCAGGGTGCCCTCGCCCGGGGCACTGTCGACGTCGGCGGTGCCGCCGATCTCCCTCATCCGGGTGTGGATCGAGCGCCGCAGCCCCGTCCCCGCACCCGCCGTCCCGGTCACGGTCCCCGTCCCGGTCGCCGTCCCCGTTCCGGACGCGGTCGTGGTTCCGGGGGCGCCGGGGTGGGTGTCGAAGCCGCAGCCGTCGTCGGCCACGGTGACGGTGATCCCGCGGTCGTGGCGGTGGCCGGTGGCGGTCAGGTGGGCGGTCGACGTGCCCGCGTGGTGGCGGACGTTGTTCAGCGCCTCGGTCACGGCGGCGGCCAGCGAGCGGGCCACCGGCGCGGGCAGTGCAGGCAGCGCGTGGTAACGGGCGCGGACGGTCAGGCCGATGCCCTCCGCGGCGGACACCGCCTGTTCCAGCACCTCACCGGCCGCGATGTCACCGCCCTGCCCGTCCTCCTCGTCCGAGCGCTGGATGAGCCGACGCAGATAGGAAGCCTCCCGGGCGCAGCGTTCGCGGAAGGGCGCGGCGGTGGGGTCGATCCGCTGGTGGGCGATCGCGGTCAGGGTGGCGAGGACGGTGTCGTGCAGGGCGCGGTGCTGGGCGATGCGTTCGGCGCGGCGGGCGCGGGCGGCCTCGGCGCGTACCGCGCGTTCGCGGGCCTCGTCCAGCAGGACGCCCTGACGGTGCAGGTAGCGTCCGAAGACATGTGCGAGGACCGCGGAGGAGAGCAGGGAGACCAGGTGTCCGCCGAGGGAGCGCGCCGCTCCGGCGTGCAGGCAGCAGACGGTGTGGACGGCCACGACCAGGGCGACCGCGCCTGTGGCCGCGCGCCGTTCGAGTCCGGCGGCCGCGGCGGCGGTGGCCGAGCTGCCCAGCAGCATCACCCAGGAGGCGGGCTGGGCGACGGGGGCGGCGCCGGTCAGCAGGGCGAGGACGGGGACCAGGCAGCCGGACACCAGGATGTCGCACCATAACCGGCCGGGGCCGAAGACACCGTGCCGGTAGCCGGGGAGGTAGAGGATGACGCTGCCGGCCAGTGCGGCGGTGAACAGCAGGAGGCCGATGCCCCCGTCGGCGGCCGCGGCCACGCCGCCGGCCAGATGGCTGGCCCGGTACAGGCCGGTGGCCAAGAGCATGAACCGGCGGGCGCGTTGCTGCCCTGATCCCAATGAAACCCCCCTGGCACATATATCGACGGGGGCTAAATTGCTCCGCGAACCTTCCCGGCGTCAAGATCCCTAACGGCCCGGTGTGATGAAATCGTGAAGAGAAGGTGCGTCGGTGATCAGTTGATGCGCGGCGAGGTGGGCGTAGAGCCGGTCGCGGCGCAGCAGTTCCTCGTGGGTGCCGGCCGCGCGGACGGCGCCCTCCTGCACCACCGCGATCCGGGCGGCGCCCCGCACCGTGGAGAGCCGGTGGGCGACCGCGAGGACCGGCATCCGGGCGGCGAGTTCCTGCACCACCGCGCGCAGTGCCGCCTCGTTGACCGCGTCGAGCTGCGAGGTCGCCTCGTCGAGCAGCAGCAGCCGGGGGCGGCGCAGCAGGGCACGGGCGATGGCGATCCGCTGCCGTTCCCCGCCCGACAGGGACACCCCGCGGTACTGCACGGGTGCGTCCAGGTCGCCGCCGAGGCGCTCCAGCAGGCCGTCGAGGCGGGTCAGTGCCAGGGCGTCGTGGAGTTCGGCGGTGGTGGCGTGCGGGGCGGCGTAGGTGAGGTTCTCCCGCAGGGAGCCGGCCATCACGGGGGCGTCCTGTTCGACGTAGCCGATGGCCGAGCGCAGTTCGTGCAGGTCGCGCTGTTGCAGGGGGGTGCCGTCCAGCAGGATCGAGCCCGCGTCCGGGTCCCAGAAGCGTTCGATCAGGTTGAGTGCGGTGCTCTTGCCTGCGCCGGAGGGTCCGACCAGGGCGGTCAGGCCCACGGCGGGGACGGTGAGGGAGAAGTCGGTGAGGGCGGGGCCGCGGCTGTCGGGGTAGCGGAAGGAGACCCGGTCGAAGACGACGGCGGGCTCGTGGTGGGGCCCGGTGGGGGCCAAGTGGGAGGGGGTGCCAGTGGGTGTGCGGGGGGTGGTGGCGGTGGGAGGTTCGGGGGGTGTGGCGGGGGTGCGAGGGGGTTCGGGTGGCAGGCCGGTGATCTCGGCGATGCGCTGGAGGGCCGCGCGGCCGGTCTGGGCGAACGCGCAGACGGCGACGAGGGACATCACCGGTTCGCTGAGGTAGAAGACGTAGAGGAGGAAGGCCACGAGGGTGGCGACCGGGATCGCGCCGTAGGAGACGCGCAGCGCGCCGACGCCGAGGACGACGAGGAAGACGAGGTGGACGGCGAGCATGGCGACCGCGTTGGCGGTGGAGTCCCAGCGTGCTCGTACGACGCCGTGCCGGTAGGCCTGTTCGGCGGCGGCGGTGACCCGGCGGGCCTCCAGTTCCTCGGTGCCGCAGGCTTTGACGGTGGTGAAGGCGGCCAGGGAGCGGTCCAGTACGGCGCCCATGTCACCGATCGAGTTCTGGGCGCCGATCGAGGCGCGGCGGATCCGCGGCATGACCAGGGCGAGCGTGCCGAGCAGCAGGGTGATGGCCAGCACGCTGGCCCCGAGCAGGACGGGGTCAAGGACGGCCATCAGGGTCAGGGCGCCCGCGGCCATGATCAGCGCGGTGACGGCCTGGACGAGGGTCTGCTGGACCACCTGGCGCAGCAGGGTCGTGTCGCCGGTGACGCGGGCCATCAGGTCGCCGGGTGTGGCGCGGCGGAAGGCGGTCATCGGCAGGCGCAGGACATGGGCGGTCAGCTGGCGGCGGGCGGTCAGGACGGTGCCCTCGGCGGCCGTGCTGAGCTGGTAGTTGCCGAACGCCGAGCAGGCCGCGCCGGTCAGGACCAGGACGACGAGGGCGATCAGGGGGCGCGTGGCGTGGTGCAGGGGGTGCGCGCCGCCCAGCAGGTGCTGGACGACCAGGGGCTGGACGAGGCCGGCGGCGCCGGAGACGACCAGCAGGGTGCCCGCGGTCAGCAGCCGCAGGCGTTCGGGCGCGATGTAGCGGCGCAGTTCGGCAAGGGCCTGGCGCGGTCTCAGGCCGGTGGCCGTATCGCGGGCCGGTGCCGGCACGGTGTCGGCCATGCGGTGTGCCCTTTCCTTCGTGCGTATCGTGGAGCCGGGCGGCATCCGGCAGTTGAGGTCTGCCGGATGCCGCCCGGTGCTGCCGGTGGTCGCCTCAGGCGAGCTGGCAGCCGGAGGAGCACTCGCTGTAGACGCTGATGAGGCTGCCCAGGGTGGTGACCGCGAGGGGCTGGGTGGGCCCGTCGGTCTGGGGCAGGCTCTGCAGAGCGAGAACGGCGTTCATGGCGTGTCCGTCCTTGTGTCGGTCGCGGGTTACGCGGGGCGGCAGCTGCTGGAGCAGGAGCTGTAGAGGCTGATCAGGCTGCCGAGGCCGGAGAAGCCGGGGGTCTCGATGGCCTCGGTGGTCTCTTCCAGGGCCTGCAGGGCGATGACGGCGTTCATGGTCGTTTTCCTTTCTTGCCGCTTGGGCGGGTTGCGCGCCGACCGCGGATACGGCGGCGCGTGGCCGTCTCCCGGGGGGTTCCGGGGGACGGGGCTTTCAGGGGGCGGCCGGGGTGGGGAGCAGGCGCACGCCGGGACCGTCGAGGACCCGGGCGAGGGCGAGCAGGACTCCCGCGCTGCCGGAGGCGAGGTCGGCGGTGAAGCGTTCCTGCCCGCCGGCCAGCACGCGCAGGCCGCTGGGGTGGCGGATCGTGTACTTGGCGAGTCCGGTGGCGATACGGACGGCCGTGGTGTGTTCGCCGGGGTCGCCGGTGTGGTGGGCGTGTTCGGCCAGGCAGTACGCCCAGCCGGCGACGCCGAGGTAGAGGCCGGGTTCGGCGGCGCAGGTCAGGCGGCACATGGTCAGCACTCTCGGCAGTGTGGCGCTCAGGCGTTCGTCGCCGCTCAGGGCGGCCAGTCGGCCAAGGGCCAGGGCGACACCGGCCGAACCGGCGGCCAGGTAGGGCAGGTTGCGGATGCCGGAGTCGTCCCGGAAAAGCAGCCCGTCGGGGCCGCCGTCCACGGCCCGGTCGAGTTCGGCGTGCAGCAGCCTGACGGCGCCCTTGAGGTAGCGCTGTTCGCCGGTGTGTTCGCCGAGCGCGGTGAGGAAGAGCGCGGTGCCGGCGAGGCCGGAGGCCAGACCGGGGGTGCCGGCGTCGGCGAGTACGGCGTCCTGGTGGCGGCCGGTGAAGGTGTCGCCGAGCTTGACGGCGGTGAGCAGCCGCTCTTCGCCGCCGTGGTGGGCGTGGAAGTAAAGGTGGGTCAGGCCGATACCGGAGGCGCCGTTGCCGAGGTGCGCCGAGGACAGCGCGAGGGGGTGCTGGAGCGAGGCGGCCAGGAGCCGTCCGGCCTCCTCGAGATGGCCGAGTTCGGCGAGGACCCAGGCGAGGCCCGCGGTACCTGCCTGGAGACCGGGGGCGAGGTCATCGGCGTTCGCCAGCGCGTCGCGCCGGAAACGGGCCGATATCTCCTCGGGGACGGGGGCGCCCGCCTGGTGCAGGGCGTGCAGGACACCGGCGCTGCCGTGTTCCAGGCAGTGGGTGTTCGTGGCGTAGCCGCGGGGCGAAGGCGGGAAGAGCCAGTCGGCGCCGTCCGGGCGGGCCATCGCGATCAGCCCGTCGGTGAGTCCGGCGCGCAGGGCGGCGAGCGCGCCTTCGGGGTCCTTGTCCAGATCGGCCGCGGTGGGCAGTTCGTAGCGGCCACCGGTGTCGGGGGCGGCGCGGCCGTGGTACCGGGTGGCGGTGTCCCAGAGGGTGTCAGGGACCGGGACCTCCTGTTCGAGGTCGCGCAGGTAGAGCTCGGCGCGGCCGCGCGGGTCGCGTTCCAGGGGCTGGCTGAGCGGGAACAGCGCGCACAGGGCGAGCCCGGACAGGCCGTACTCGTCGCGGTCGACGCCCGCCTCGCGCAGGGCCCGGGGCGGGGTGTAGCCGGGGGTGCCGAGCAGGGAGGGTTCCTCGGTCAGCAGGGTCGCGGTCTCGAAGTCGATGAGGCGGACCGTGAGGTCGTCCTGGACGACGACGTTGCCGTGGCTGAGGTCGCCGAAGCGCAGGCCGATCGCGTGCAGCCGGTCGATCCGCTCCCGCAGGGCCGTCATGAGGCGTTCCACGTCCGCGAGATAGGACGCATGCCGGTCGGCGTCGACACCGAGGCGGCCCATCACGGTGTTGCCCGCGACCCAGTGCAGGAAGCCGGTGCCCTCGACGAACTCCGTGACCAGGAAGTCGTGTTCCCACTCGGTGAAGTGATCGATCGGCTCCGGGCACAGGCCCGGGGACCGTTCGTGGACCAGGCGCAGCATGGCGTGCTCGCGGCGCAGCCGGTCCCGGGAGTCGGTACCGTCCCCGATCAGCCCGTTGTGGGCACGGGCCTCCTTGACGAACACCGTACGGCCGTCGAGGGTGTCGGTGGCCCGGTAGGTGCCGCCGCCGTTGCTGTGCCGGATCACCTTGGTGATCTCGAAACGGTCGTTGAGGAGGATCGGCCCGGTGTGCGGGGCGGGCGGCGCGCTGAAGGGGTCCTCGATACCGGCGGGCAGCACGAACTGCGCGGAGCGTATGTCGGGGACGTCCTCGCCGCGGCCGTCGCGCAGTACGTGCACCCGGGTCCCGTCGAGCTGGACGACGGTGCGGTTCAGGAAGGCGCCGTAGCGGTAGTAGACCACTCCGGTGTCGCCGTAGCGGCGGTCGGAGAGCACGTAGGGGCCGACCTCGTCCTTCAGCTCCCGCGCGAGCCGGTCCAGCAGCCGCCGCGCGGTGTCGGTGTCCGGGGGGTAGAGAGCGCAGAACTTGCCCGCCTGGGAACGTGCCGCGTGCTTGTGGTGCACGGTCTCGAAGAACAGCTGGTTGGCGAGGTGTTTGAAGGCCACCTGCTCCTCGAAGCAGATCCGCGCGACAGTGTCGAGAGTGAACTGCAGCCGGTCGAGGGTGGTGGAGACGTGAACCTTCCAGCCCTGCTGTGCGATCACCGGAGCGGCGGGCTGCCAGTGCTGCCACACCCCGTCGGCGGCGGACCGCCAGCCGTCCGGGACCTGCGCGGGCCGGTACCGCTCGCCCACCTGGAGGGCCCGCTCCAGCGGAACGTAGAACTCCGGGTCCGCCAGCGTCAGCCAGAAGTCGAGCACCGCCACCTCCGTCGGTTCCTTGCCACCGGGGATCAGGAGTGTTTCCCGGGGCGCAGACGACGTTATGCGGGGGGCGAGGGCGTCTGTACCCCCCTGTTCCGGGGGGTAGGACGGCGCGAGCGCGAGGCGGCGCGCGGGGTCGGCCGGGTGATGGGGGGTGTACGGGGGCGGGGGCAAATGGAGTTGAGGGCGAGGGGGGTCGGGGGCGAGGGGTGCGAGGCCGGGGGCGTTCCCCTGCGCCTGGGCATCGGTGTGCCTGCGGCGCCGGTTGCCGATGCCGCTCCCACTTCACCGAAGGAGCGGGCGGCCGGCCGCCGAGGGCGGGTCCGGCGGCGCGGGAGGGCGGGCGTGATGGTCTCTCAGTGGCACATGAACGATTTCCCGGTCGTGCGGGTGCTCAGCGTGCAGGTCTGGCCCCGGACGGCGCCGTTCTCGTCGTGGAAGGTGAGGTTCCAGGCGCCCGCGTTGTCCGCCAGTTCCGCGTAGCCGAAGACCCCTTGGCCGCCCGGGGTCCGCTCCTGCGTGATCGACTGGTGGACGGCCTGCGGCGGGGTGCCGATCGTCTTGCCCACGACCTTGATGTCGTCGGGGCCGTTGTCCAGCGGGCCGCCCGCGGAACCCGCGGTCAGCTGGGGCGGGCGCGCCGCCCTGCTGCGCGGCGTCGCAGTCCTCGTGGTTGCCGCGGGTCAACCCGACGGGCGCGGCGGCCAGCAGGGGTTCGGCGGGGCGGAAGAAATCGGCGACCACACAGTCCCAGCTCGCCCGGTCGGCGGCCGTGGTGCAGCCTGGGTTGGCGGCCTGGTCGTCCGCACGGGCCGGGTCGTCCCGATAGAGGTAGTCCCCGGCGTGCACGACGAGGCCCGGGCGCGGCGCGTACCCGCAGCGGCGGCCGCGATCCAGGGCAAGGGCCAGCCGGACTGGTGGTTCGCGCAGTTCTGCACGGGGCCGGTCGCGGGGACCTCGCAGCCGGTGTCACCCATGACGGCGATCCTGCGGGGCCGGGTGGCCGACGTCCAGTCGGGCAGCGGGGGTTGCCGGTTCGCCGGGTGCACGACGGCCGCCTCCACCGTCGACTGTTCGAGCACGGCGTTCGAAGCGGTCAGCGGTACGGTCAGTTCGCACACAGTCGTCGGGAACTACGAAGGCGTACGTGATCCTGGACAGGACACTCCTGCCCATAGACCGCATCGCTGCCGACCGCCCGTTCTGCTCGGGCAAACACAAGAAGCACGGCATGAACGTGCAGGTCATAGCCGACCCGAAGGGGCGTCTGATAGGGGCTTCACCAGCCTTGGCCGGCGCCGTCCACGACGTCCGTGCCGCGCGCGAGCACGGCATCATCGAGGCACTCGCCGAGATCGGCCTCACCTGCTGGGCAGACAAGGGCTACCAGGGTGCAGGCGGCACGGTCCATCTGCCTCACCGCGGCCGATGGGACATCCTTTCCACCGGCCAGCAGGCCGTCAACCGAGCCCACGCAAAGGTCCACGCACTGGTCGAGCGGGCCATTGCCACCCTCAAGTCCTGGCGGCTCCTGCGCAAGCTCCGCTGCTCGACGACCCGGATCACGCGCCTCGTGCAAGCCGTCCTGGCCCTCCAGCTCGCCGTCTCGGGCTGAGATCAGCCCGCAGCGTTCACCAGATCCGTCAATTCGGCCTCGGACGTCCCAGCCCGCAGACGAACGTCGAAGGTATAACCCTCATCACAGAACACCAGGTCAAGGTCCATAGGCGCCAGCCTGCGGAAGACGATCGCCAACCAGATCGCGTCTTCCTCCCAGACGTCCATGTACAGGCAGGTACCGTCCTCGTGCAGATACGCCTCACCCGGGCCGTACTCCGTCTCAAACTGCCATATGAGGCTGCGCACTTCACTGCGGTGCATCGAGTCGATCTCAACCTCGGGCCACCGGGCACGGATCGCGTCTGTCAGCGCATCCCGATCGATGCGCCACCCGCCCGCATCACCCTCGACCACCGCCACGAACGTCATAGCCAAGGTCTACCAGACGTCCGTGACACACCGCCGATCGGCCGTCGTCTGAAGTCGGAAAAGGCTTACTGACCCTCAAGCTGGGTGCTGGCCAGGGTGCGCGGCCTGGCCCGAAGCCCCGGGATCCGCCCCCGAGGCCCGGACTCAAGCGGACCCTGTTTGTTCTCCTGACGCGTCCCCCGCCCGGTTCTTGTAGGCGTGAGCCTCAGCGCACAGCTCGCCTAGATAGTGCGGCAGGGCCCTCGAGTCGGGGTTCACCAGTGCGATACGGGCGACCCTACTCACCACCATCGCGTCATCCAGGGACGACACCCATGCCTTGATCGTTTCTCGGTCAGCGCTCACTGGCGGCATGGAGAGAATTCCGGGAAGATCACGGCGAGCCTGCGTGGCCTGAATGCTCAGGGCGCCCCGTTCTCCTGCGGGCATGGCACCCGCCGACAGGAGCGCGCGCCGAAGATCGCTGTGTCCGGTCGTGATGTCGAGTTGGGGCGGGATCGGGGTGCTCTGGCGCGACCCAGTGATGAGGATCGGGACGGCTGTGGTCCGGATCCAGTCTTCGAGATAGGCGAGTTCCTTTACCGCGATGTTCCACACTCCGGTATGCGGACGCTGCAGGCAGACGGACGGGACGATCGAAAGCTCGGTTCTGGTGTTGCGGGGACTGCTGGCCAGAATGTCTCCGGGCTGGAGACGAAGGCTATGGCCAGGCTGGGGGTTGCTCTTCAAGGGGAGAGCGACGGTGAGATCGGGGTGTTGGCGGTCGGGACAGACGGCGCCGAGGCGGGTGGCGGCGACGGCCGGGGTGCGGTGCTTGGCCAGGTTGGCGTGCTCGGCCAGGAGCCGGAGTGGGTGGATGTCGAAGTCGCGGCGCTCAACGACTACACCCCGGACGTCCCGTCCAAGATCGACGGCATGGGCGACTCGGGCCTGTGGACCCACGCGAGCGCCGCCGCCACCGGCCAATTCCACACCTCGTCGCAGAAGACCGGGGACGGCGACCTGATCGTCAAATGGTCCGACGGCGAGGTCACGCTCTACCCCGGTGACCAGGCGCAGGGCTTATACACGGGCTGCGCCAAGGACCACCGTGCGAGGTGCAGCTCGCCAAGCCGAACAAGATGAGGGCGGAGTACGCGGACGTCGTCACCGCGGGCGACTACACCGGCTCCAACGCATACGACCTGATGGCAAGTGGATCGACGGCGAAGTCTCGATCTACAAGGACGTCGACGAGAACACCAAGCTGCCCACCGCCACCGACCAGCACCCCGTGAACGAGATCAAGATCACCGGCGCGGGCTCCACATGGCAGTACGCCAAGGGCATGGCGACCGGCAAGTACGGCGGCAACAAGTGGGCCGACGACCTGGTGGTGCGCTGGGTGGACGGCGAAGTCACGAAGTACACCAACGTCGACGCCGGCGGCTTCCACGCCGAGCAGAAGCTGCTCGCCCCCAACGGCCTGTGGAAGGACTACGCCGACATCATCGCGGCCGGTGACTTCGACGGCTCGGTCAACTCCGACTTCGACCTGTTCGTGAAATGGGCCGACGG
This sequence comes from Streptomyces sp. LaBMicrA B280, assembly GCF_049222185.1. Taxonomy (NCBI): domain Bacteria; kingdom Bacillati; phylum Actinomycetota; class Actinomycetes; order Kitasatosporales; family Streptomycetaceae; genus Streptomyces; species Streptomyces sp. LaBMicrA B280. The sequence continues at coordinate 20,287 of NZ_JBMJCT010000042.1, forward strand.
CGAGGTGTCGGTCTACGGCGACACCCAGGCCGACACCCTCGGCCGCGAGTACATGCTCGTACCGCCTCCCGCGAGGACCGCACCCCTGCCCCTGGCCCCGTCCGGAGCGCGGCGAGGCGAGGACCGGCCCGTGGAGGAGATCTGCGAGCAGGCGTGCGGGCCGGGGTTGCTCCGGCGCTCCGCCACCGGCAGCTCACTGATCCCTTAACGCTCAACACCCTTGTGCCAGTGCAGTGCCGTGGCCTGCGGTGCAAGCGGTTGGGACGAGGCAACGGGTTCCCTGTAGGTCAACGGTCGTCGAGACAGCCGATCAAGGTCAGGGGCCCGTTGCGGGTGAAGTCCGTCCGGCCGGCTTCACCATCCGCAGCGGCTTGTGCGTGAAAGAACCAGCGACCCGCACAGTCCGGAACTCAGTGGGTGGGAACCTGCTCCGGCGTCGGCTGCCACTCACGTCTGAGCAGACCGTAGACCCACGAGTCGGACACGTCGCCGTTGACGACGCAGTCTTCCCGCAATGTCCCCTCGCGCAGGAAGCCGAGCTTCTCCAGCACGCGGGCGGAAGCCGTGTTGCGCGTATCGGCCTCGGCCTGGACGCGATTCAGGTCCAGCGTGTCGAACGCCCACTCCAGCAGCGCACGCGCCGCCTCGGTCGCATAACCCTGGCCCCAGGCCGCAACGTCGTAGCAGTAACCGAGCGACGCGCTGCGGAAGTCCGGATTCCAACTGTTCAGGGTGCACCAGCCGACGAATGCCCCGTCGGAGACACGATCGACGGCCAACCGTATCCCGGTGCCCTCCTGTTCCATACGCCGACAGGTAGTGATGAACTTCTCGGCGCGCGAGCGTTCGGTCCACGGTGGCGAGTCCCAGTAACGCACGATATGGGCGTTACTCTGCAGTGCGAAGATATCGTCCACATCGGTGTCTTCGAAGGCACGCAGTCGAAGACGAGCGGTGTGCAACGTGGGGGTCGGCAGCGGCGCCCTCAAGTTTCCCTCCCCGGTCAGTGGCCGCCCCATCAGACATCCGATGCGGGCCGCCCGCAACGGGTTTTCCTGGCGGACCGGCGGACGTGTCCGCTCATCGGCGGGACCGAGCACCCCGAGATCGCGGCGGCTCAAGCCGCCATGATCAGGCGGCTAGGGCACGTATTTGGTCGTGCTCGAGCGGCAGCTCTGGTGAGGCTTTTGATCCAGATCACCATGCCACGAAGGTGGAGGCCGGCCCGCGAAAACCGCTGTTACGTCTCCGCCGCACGGTGATAGAAAACTCGGGTGACCAAGACCTTGGACTTCCCTGAGCTGCTTCGCCTGATCGACGAGCAGTCGGCCGTCTTCCGGGCCGCGATCGCCTCCGCACCCAGCCTCGATGTGCAGGTGCCGACCTGTCCCGAGTGGACGCTGCTCGACCTGGCGCACCACCTGGGCGGGGGGCGGCGCGCCTGGGCCGCCACGGTCGCGGCCGGGCCGGATGCCTCGGGCAAGTTGGCGGGAGAGGGCCTGGCCGCACCGCAGGAGCGCGAGGCCCTGCTCACCTGGCTGGCCGAGTCGACGCAGCAGATGCTGGACGCGTTGCGGGAGGCCGGCCCGGAGCGCGGTTGCTGGACGTGGTGGGGCTCCTCGCAGTCGCCGCGGACCTGCGGCGCCGTCGCACGGCACCAGCTCCAGGAGATCGCGATGCACACCTATGACGCCCAGCTCACCGTGGGCGCCCCGGAGCCGCTGCCGGAGGAGGTGGCGCTTGATGGTGTCGAGGACTTCCTGTTCACCTGCTGCACCACGACGGTTGCTTGGCCGCACAAGCCCGCCGTCGTCGACTATCACGCCACCGCGGGCGGCTCCTGGCGCCAATCGCTCTCCGCCGATGGTTCGCGGGCCTGCCGTCTGCCCGAATCCGGCCCTGCTGCCGCCGAGGACTCGGAGCCGGTCGACGTCTCCGTCCGGGGTACGGCGAGCGACCTGGTCCTGGCCTTCTACGGTCGCATCCCGCTGGACTCCCTGAAGCTCGAAGGCGACCGGCACCTCTTCGACCTGCTGGAAGAGTGGGACATGGAGTAGGACCGCCTGGAATAGGACCGCGCACCTAGAGTGCGTACTTGGTTGTGATCATTCTGGGACGGTGCTCTCGCGGCGCGGTCTGATCCGGTAGACCGTGTTCCGTGACGCGAGTGCAACTACCCGATACGTAGTGGCAGTTCATGGAGCCGTATCTGCCTGTCGGCGAGTACGGCCCCTAAGCGTTGTCCCGTAAATGATCTAGGGCGTGTGCGTTGACCTGTCTGTTCGTCGTCACCCGGCGAGGGTGAGGTTGTGCAGGCGGGCGATGCCGAGCATCGCGTGGTGGACGCCGTCGCC
>NZ_JBMJCT010000043.1:0-21294 GCF_049222185.1 Streptomyces sp. LaBMicrA B280
CGCGTCCACGTCCTCCTCGACGGCACGCCCACCATCAGCGTCCTCGGGGCGGCGCCGCACGAGCTGTTCGGCACGCTCATCCTGGCCCCGCTCCCGCCCCCCCCGTCGTCCCGTGTGCCCCAGCCCCCCCGCCCCGCCTCGCCGTGATCCGGCAGCGCCGCGAGCTCGCGGCTCGCGGCTCGCGGCGCGCGGAACAGCCGTCCCCGGTACCGGTGTTGGTACCGCCGCCGGGCCGTGGACACGGAACCTTCACATCATGATCCGTATCCCGCGGACAACCCCGGTCGCCGTACCCGCGTCTTGATCGGCAACAGACCGCGGCGCCCCGGTCCTCCCGGACGGGGCGTTTCCCCGATTCCCTATACACGCCGTGTATACGCATCGTGTATACGTGTCGTGTGTAGAAAGGTATGCATGTACGGCAAGGCTTTCGCTCCTGAGTATCAGGGCGCTCTGACCACCCTGTCCGTGAATTCCTCCCTGACGGACGTGCTGGCGGAGGGCATCGACAAGCTCCGTGAGGCCGAGCGGTCGGGGCAGCCGGGCGAGGCCGCGCGCTGCGGGCTCGCGGTGGCCGAGGCGTACCGGCGTCTGGGCAGGGTGGGGGAGGCCGATGGGGCGTGGAAGGCGAGTTACCGTACCGCCCGCCGGGCCGGTGACACCGGGGCGATGGCGTGGGCCCTGTGGAGCGGCGGTACCCTCGCCCGCCAGCGGGGAGCGTTCCCGCTGGCCTGGCGGCTGCTCGGTCTCGCCGCCGAACTCGGCGAACGGGCGGGCGACGTCGTCTGCCGGGGCTATTCCCTGGCCGGGCTCGCGGAGACCGGCCGTATCCAGGGCGACTACGCGGCGGTCGGCCGTCTCCACGAGCAGCTGCTGGCCGAGGCCCGCAGGCGCGGTGAGGCCCGGCACACGGTCTGGGCCCTGGAGGGCATCGCCCAGATGCACCGCAACACCGGCGACTACGACCGCGCCTACGAACTGTTCGAAGAGGCCGCGGAGATAGCCGAACGCGCCGAGGACCGCCGCGGTCACGCCTGGGCCCTGCGCGGTCTCGCGGACATCCTCTCGGTCCGTGACCAGGACACCGGGAAAGCACTCGAACTCCTCTCCCGCGCGGAGGCGGGCTGCCGTGCGATGAACCTCTCCAGCGCGCTGGCCTACAACCACAAGATGCAGGGCAACGTCCTGTACCGGGCCGGGCGTCACGAACAGGCGCGGCAGATGTACGAGCTGGCGCTGAGCGGGTTCCGCGCGATGAGCGAGCCCCGCGGCGAGGCGCTCGCCCGTCTCGGTCTGGCCAAGGCGCACGCGCGGCTCGGCCGCTCCCACGACGAGACCATGGCCGAACTCACCGCACTGTCAAGCTCGTTGGAGGGCAGCGGCCTCAAACACGTACAACGGCTGGTGACCCGTGCCCAGGAGGAGTTCGCACGCGACGCGGAGGCCGTACGGTGACCGCGCCTCTTGCCCCGCCCGCGGCGCCCGAGGTCCTCGCCCGCTGCGCCGCGCTGGTACGCCCGGCTCTGCGCGAGGCGGTGGAGCGCCTGCATCCGTGGACGGCCGAGATGGCCGCGTACTCCTTCGGCTGGTGCGAGGTGGGCGGCGCACCCGCCACCGCGCCCGGCGGCAAGGGCGTGCGGCAGGCACTGGCGGTCCTCGGTGCCCGCGCGGCGGGCGCCGACGGCCGTGCCGGGATCCCGGCGGCGGTCGCCGTGGAACTGGTGCACACCTTCTCGCTCCTGCACGACGACATCATGGACGGCGACGCGACCCGGCGCCGCCGCCCCGCGGTGTGGAAGGCGTACGGTACCGGTCCCGCGGTCCTGGCCGGCGACGCCCTGTTCGCCCTGGCGGTGGAGACCCTCGCCGCCGTCCCCCACGGCACCCGCGCCGTGCGGCTCCTGTCCGCGGCCCTCACCGATCTGGTCCGCGGGCAGGCCGACGACCTGCTGTTCACCGGCCGCCCCCACACCGGCCCGGACCGGGTGACCGCCGAGGAGTACCGGGCGATGGCCGAGGCCAAGACCGGTGCCCTCCTGGGCTGTGCCTGCGCGCTGGGGGCGCTGCTCGGCGGCGCGGACGAGGAGGTCACCGGAGCGCTGGAGCGGGCCGGACGGCATCTCGGCATCGCCTTCCAGCTGGTCGACGACGTCCTGGGGATCTGGGGCGACCCGGCCGTCACCGGCAAACCGGCGGGTGGTGACCTGCGGGAGGGCAAGAAGACCTACCCGGTCCTGGCGGCCCTGGCCTCCCCGGCCGGCCGCGCCCTGCCCGGGCTCCTCGGCTCGCCGGAGCGGGTGCGGGAGGCCGCGGCGCTGATCGAGGCGGCCGGCGGCCGTGCGGGCCGTGCGGCGGCCCTGGCCGAGGCCCGCGTCCACACGGCCGCCGCCCGTACCCTCCTGGCCCGGGCACCGCTGGCCGCCGGCGCCGCAGCGGATCTGCTCACGCTGCTGGACCACCTGGTCGGCCGCGAGCTGTAGCCCCACCGGCACACCGCACCTGCCTGGAAGCCGGCGGCCCGTCCGCGCCGCGAGCCGCCCGCCGCAGTCACCACGTCAGCGGTTTGAGCGCGCGTACCACCGGCCGCCGTGGCGGGCCACATGAACGGGACGTCCGAAGCAGAGGGTCATGTTGTCCGGGGTGAGTACGCCGTCGACCGGTCCGGACGCCAGCTCGCGGCCCTCCTTGAGGAGGAAGGCGTGGGTGGTGCTGGGCGGGAGTTCCTCCACGTAGTGGGTGACCGTGATGGTGGCGAGGCCGGGCCGGCCGGCCGCGAGGCGCCGCAGTGCGTCCACGAGGTCCTCGCGGGAGGGGAGGTCGAGGGCGTTGAACGGCTCGTCGAGCAGGAGCAGCGCCGGATCGGCCATCAGCGCGCGGCAGATGAGGATCCGGGCCCGCTGGCCGCCCGAGCAGTCACCGAAGCGGCGGTCGGTGAACTCCTTGCACCCCAGCTCGGCCAGCAGGACGCGGGCGCGCTCGCGCACCGCGGCGCCGTACTCCCGCCACAGCGGCTGCACCGTCCCGGTCGCCCCGGTCAGGACGACGGTGTGGGCGGTGGCGTCCGGGGGGACCTTCTGCGCGGCGGACACCAGCCCGACGCGCGCCCGCAGTTCACGCATGTCGACGCGGCCGAGCCGCTCACCGAGGACCTCGACGCTGCCGAGCGTGGGATGCATGGCCGCCCCGGCCAGCCGCAGCAGGGTCGTCTTGCCGGCCCCGTTCGCCCCCAGCAACGCCCAGTGCTCACCGGAGCGTACGTTCCAGTCGATCCCGTCGAGGACGGTCTCCTGCCCGCTGGTACGCCGGTGGACGGCGACATTCCTCAGAGCGACGACGGCACGCGGATCCTGGGTCTCGGTCACCCCGGCACAGTAGTGGCCCGTACGCCGTCCGCACCGGCCACGCCCACAGAGCGGACAGGCCGGTGCACACCGCCGCTCACAGCACCGCACGCCTCTCACGCGCGGCGTCGGTGACCTGACGCCTTCCCAGGGGAGGCCGGTCGCGGCAGTTCTGCGGCTCCGACCGGTCCTCCCTCACGAGGAGCGGCCGGGGCATCCGCGCGTCCCCGGCCGCCTCCTGCGCGCGCGGAAGAACCCGCAGACCGCTCGGGGCGGGGGAGCCGTCACGGGCGGATGTACGGCAGGCGACTCCCGTGTCCGGCGGCGGGGCCGGGGAGGAACTGGTGCGCCCGCCCGGGGCCGCGGCCGGCCGGTGCAGAGCCCCCCGGCAAGACCTGTGGACCCCCGTGACCGCGTCCACGCGATGCACGCCGGCCTGCCCGCGTCGTAGGACACCTTCCCCCCCGGTCGGCGAAGTCCTCCCGCCCGCGCAGGGGCCGCCCGCCCGCTTCCGCGGCTCACAGGCCCGGAGCGCGTCGTCGGCCTCGGCCCGGCTCGTCGCGGACCCGCAGCGGCCCCGGCCCGACCCGGGGCAGCAACTCCCCGTGCCCTCGTGCCCGCGTGCCCCCGTGCCCCCGTACTCTCGTTCCGCGCCCGCGCTCACCTGCCCCGCCCCTCCACGCGAGCGTTTCCTTCGGCCCGGCGCCGCGTGCGGGACCGGAGATCACCCCGCTCCTGCGGCCGGCCCGGCCCGGCTCGGCTCGGCCTTTGCCGGGGTTCTCACCTGTGCCGCATCCACACGTTGGGCTCGGCATAGACGCCCTGACCGCTGTCCCTGTCGACACGCAGCAGGCTCAGCCCCCGCGGGATGACGTACTCGCCCGTCTCCGGGAAGACCATGCCCGTCCACTGCTCCCACTCGGGGATGGTGCCGGTCATCGTCTGCGAGGCCGGGGCGGCGGCGATGACGCGCGCGCCGAGGCGCTCGTGGGTGCGGATCCACGGGTCGAGCGAGGTGCCGTCCGGGCGGGTCCACCCCATGAACGACTCGATGGGCGTGAGCGGGTAGCGCGACTTCAGGGTCGGGCGGACCGGCGCGATCACCCGCGGCCGGCCCCGTTCCACGGCGAGCTGCCGTAGCGCGGTGAGCATCTGCCCGGCCAGGCCGCGGCCCTTGAGGACGGGCGTGATCACGGCGCCGCAGATCACCAGAGTGTCGGGCTCGGCACCCTGCTCGCGGTCGTCCACCGTGCGGATGATCGCGTCCGTGTAGCCCAGGGGCAGCGTCTGCGCGTTCCCGTCCCAGCGGATTGGTGTCCCCCACCCGGCGGCGACCGGCACGCCGCGCTCGTCGACGGCCACGAGGTTCAGATCGGCGAACCACTCCCGGACGCGGCCGATGTACCGCTTCACCAGCTGGTCCGCGCCGGTGAACTCCGGGAAGCCCTCGCCGAACAGCTCCTCCAGCTGCTCGTCGGGCCACTCGCGCGCGTCGAACCGCTCAATGATCAACTTCATGGGGCATGTGTGGCGCACTGTTTCCCGGGCGATCTCCCGGGCGGCACCACCCGCGCTCCACACCCCCCTTTTTTTTTGACCATCGCCCCCGCTCCCGCTCCCGTTCCCGCTGCCGCCGGGAAGACGCACCCGGCAGGAGACCGGCAGCGGGAACGGACCGCCCCCGCACGAGGACGGCCCGCCCGCGTGCGGGGCACCCGGGCCACCGCACGGACACCCCGGCCGCACCGGCACCCGCCGCAGGACCGGCCTCTGGGGGCGGTCCTGCGGCGGGTGGCCTTGCCGGGGTGCCGGGAGGCCGCCCCGGCGCGAGGACTTCACGACACGGTCTTCACGACACGGCCGGCGCGCCGGGGGAGGACCGCGGTCCCGCCCGGCGCGGCGGACCGGAGCGCGTGCTCAAGGGCGGCGCGTCAGCTCCCGGCTGGAGAGCACCGCCGTCAGGAGCGCCGTGTCGAAGGAGGATCCGACGGCCAGCTGGGCGGTGTTGCCGTAGGCGTTCAAAGCCTTCTTGGTCATGCGCAGTGCCAGCGCCGAACGGCGGACCAGGGGCTTGCTCCACTGTCTGACGGCCGAGTCGAGCTGGTCGACCGGCACGACCTTGTTCAGCAGGGACAGCTCCTGCGCCTTCGCGGCGTCGAAGGCGGCGCACGTCAGCAGCAGTTCGCGGACTTCCGGCTGCCCTCCTTCGCGCAGGAGGCGGGGGAGGATGCCGCCCCACGCGGGCGGGACGCCAAGCCCCAGCTCCGGCATGCGGAAGCGGCAGTTGTCCGCCCCCACCCTCAGATCGCAGAGCACCGCGAGCCCCAGTCCGGCACCGATCACCTGGCCGTGCAGCCGCGCGATGGTCACCAGCTCGGTTCCCCTGAGGGCGTCGCACAGGCGCTCCGCCTTGGTCAGGAGCGCGCTGAGCGCCTCGCCCGTCGGATCGTGTGCGAGAAGCGCCGAGAACTCGGTGCGGTCCCCTCCCACACTGAAGTCGTCCCCGGCACCGGCCAGTACCAGCACACGAATACCAGGATCGGCCTCCGCGTAGAAAAGCACGTCGAGGAGATCATCGAGGACCTGTCCCGATATCGCGTTGCCGGACTCGGGGATGTTCAGCTGAACGGTGAGGACGGAGGATTCGAGCGTGACGAGAAGCGTCTTGTAGCTGTTGATGTGTCTACTTCTTTCTTTCAGACTCTGCACATCGAGAAGGATCAGTCCTCAGCCGAGGGCCAACGGCAGTGACGTCATCCGGCGAAAGGCGATGCGCGGCTCCCACCGCGGGGGCGCACTGATGCGCGGCCGGGCATCCCGTTTCAGCAGCGAGTTGAGAAGAGCCGTCGCCTCCAGGCGGGCGAGGGCGTTTCCCAGGCAGTAGTGAATACCTCCGCCGAAGCTGAGATGAGCCTGCGCCCGGCGAATATCGAAAACGTGGGGGTCGGCGTACTGCTCCGGGTCGTGGTGAGCCGCGCCCGTCATGAGCTGGACCATTTCCCCTTCGCGCACGAGTACGCCGCCGACCTCGCAGTCCCTCGGTGCCACCCGGCTGATCATGTGTATCGGGGCATCGTATCGGAGCGTCTCCTCCACCGCGCCGGGCACGTCCTCGGGATGCTGACGCAGCCACTCCCATTCGCGGGGACGCTCGACCAGCAGGCGCACGCTCGCGGACAGCACGTGCGAGGTCGTCTCCAGAGCCGCGAGAATCATGAACAACGCAAGGGAATGAACGGCGGCGTCGGCCCGGGCACGATCGGGCTCGATACTGTCCCACGCCCGGAGCCAGGAAGAGATCGGGTCTTCCCCCGGACTGCTTCGGCGTTCTCGGATGATGTCGGTGAAGTACTGGCGCAGCTGGGCCGTGGCGGCATCGGAAAGAGCCAGCTGGCTTCGGGAGGGGAACAGTTCCTGTGTGTGGACCTGGTCATGGGTCAGCGTGCGCAGCAGCCCGTGATCCGCTTCGGGAAGCCCCATCCACTGCCCGATGGTGATGACCGGCAGTTCATCGGCGACGAGCGAGCAGAATTCCGCCGATCCCTCACGGGCTTCCTCGAAGAACCGGTCCGTCAGCCGCTCCGCTGTTTCCTCTATGAACGGCCGCAGCCTGGCCAGCGATTGACGGTCGAATATATTCCCGAGCGACTTCCGCGTCATCGTGTGATCAGGAGGATTCAGCATCGGAAGAGAGGCCGCCATCTGCCGCGAAGCAGGCGAACTCCAGCGCGCGGAGTCATCCTGGCTGAGACGCCAGTGCAGATCGGGAACTTGCCACGATCTGTCACGCAAGACCTGGTGGCAGAGCCGGTGAGAAGTCACCAGATAACCCCCCCAGGGCGCCGGAAACACTTCACCCAGATTCCTGAGCTCCTGATAGGCGGCCAGAGGATTTGCCTGCCCCCGGCCGGTACGCAGGCGGGAGAAGAGCGGGACGATTGTCTGCCGGCCGACGTTCGCGAGGGAAAGTGTTGACTCCACTATATGAAACTCTCTCGTGAGAATGCGTTCATGACCTGTCAGTTCTGTAAGATTTCATCAGCGCCCCGTGAAAATGCTCCCGGCAGGCGCCTGCCGGCGGGCGCCAGGACACGCCCGCGAAACCGGGCAGTCCCCTACGGACGGCGAAGGGCGAGAATCACAGGTGGGCGATCGAGCCGAAAAGATCCCCACCACGGATGCAAATCCATTCCTCAAGGCCCCGAAACGACCGTCGATCATGCGGGGGACCGGCCGTGACCTGCCCGGCAACCAGCGGCGCGGCAACGCGGAAATGCCGCTGCCGTCGAGCGACACCTCGTCCGCTCCGGTTTGGTTCTGTCATCTCATCTCATTCATCATTTCTCATCCGGCCTGCGGCAGCGCGGCGGCTTTTCGGCTCCTGCCGGTGCGGCGGTACGGATGGCGCGCTGCGCACTGATTTCCTGAAACCGGGGGCCTGGATTTATATATGTCCTCACCTGCTGGGCGAATAGCGGGGCACGGCTTCCAGGTCGACTCCGGAGCCACGTGACAACTCGACGTATTGTAGCGCTCACCCTGGGTAGTTAAACGGCCGGGGGAGAAGCGGGCCTCACAGATCGGACAAGTCTCGTATACGTGGCAGATTTCCCCGATGGCATGCCAGCACTAGCTGATGGGGGCGAAATGCTTGCATAGAGCATGGATTCCACTGCATCGATCCTCCTGGCGGCGACGTCGGTATATGACTTCTTCTCTCCGGCGACGGATAAACCAGGAGTTGGTCCCTAAAGCATGTGACGTGCGGCCACATCCTTACGAAACTTTGCCGGTGCCGACGGCACACAGACGCCCCCCGACGGCCCGCCCGCCACCCGACACGATCGCCCCGCAACCAGCGAACCCGGACCGGCCGGACCCCACGAAGCACGCCCTGTCCGACACCGCCCGCACACCGCCCGCCACGCCGACCAACCAGCGCCGCACCTGTGGGACCTGTGGGACCTGTGGGACCTGCGGGACCTGCGGGACCTGCGGGACCTGGGGGACCTGTGGGACCTGCGGGCCCTGGGGGCCCTGGGGGGCCTGGGCGGACCGATACGGACCGGACACCGACAAGGCCCACCAAGTGCCGCCACGGACACGACCGATGAAGAACTCCGCCCGGGCCACTGCGGACCACGACCCGCACGACTACCTGGCCACCCCGCCCAAGCCGAAGCACGAAGACGCCCACGCTCCGGCTCCCCGCACCTTTCACCGGCACGTCGGACCTGCAACACGGCCTGCCCACGGGGACTTGCGCGCCGGTGACCTCGAACTACGAGCACCGGGTGCGCGGCCGGTCTCAGCGGACAGGCCTGCCGGTACCGGGCGTGATCGTGGACGCGACCGCCGCCGAGGAGGGCAAGCCCAGTCCGCCCCTGTCTGCGAGCCGCTGAACAGCTCGACGCCCCGCCCGGAGCGCACTCCGGCCACAGGCCGGCATGACGGCGCGAAGCCTGAACACCACCGCCGCGGCCAAGAGCACGCACCACCACTTCGCCAGACCTCGCGACGCAGCCCCCCGCATCCCGGCCCCCCCGCATCCCGGCCTTCCCGTCCCGGCCTCACAGGAGCGCCGCGGCCTGCGCCGGTCCGGCAACGCCGCATGGTGCCTGGCCGACGGCGAAGCCCCCGCTGCCCACTACGGCATCGACGCCCTCGCCCCCCTCGCCGACCCCACCCAGACCTGCGACACCCTGGCCCCCCCACACGCCGCCGCACCCCACTCCCGTAGAGCGCCACGTGGCGCCCGAGCCGGGCGCGCTGCGTTCCTTGGACAGGACGGACAGGACGCGCAGTCGCCCCGCCACGGCGGCGAACCGGTGCTCCTGGTCCAGCCCACCACAGCCCTTCGCCGCAGCCGGGCAAGCCCCCGGCACCACGGCGGATGCGGATGGCGGCACTCCTCCACGAGGTCAGCGCACCGCCGTAGTCAGTGGTGGCCGACGGCCCTGACCCCCGCCGCCTGACCCCTCACCGAACCGGCGGCAGAACACCCCGTCCCCGGGCAGCGGCCGCGGCTGCCCGGGGACACTGCCCCGCCATGCCGCTTCGGCCACGACCGGATCCAACTACGCGTCGGTGACGGCCACCACCTCGGAACAGACGACCGCGTCCCGGCCCGTGACCCTCCACCGCTCCAGCTCCGTTCCGGCCTTGCCGGCCGCCCCCCGGTGCAGCCGCCGCGGCCGGCCCGCCTCGCGCTCCCAGCGCAGGACCTGCTCCCACCACCGGGTCACCACCGCGACACCCCCTTCGGCCGCCCCCCCGCCGATACCGCGCACCGCGCCCCCAGCCCACCGCCGCCGCGCCGCGACCACCCCCGGCACGCCGCGCAGACCGAGATGCTCCAGCCCGTGACCGGCGTCCGCGTCCGGCAGCTACCGCCCGCGCCGGACACACGCCCGCTCCCGCCGCAGTGCGCACCGCACCACCCGTACCGCCGTCCCCGTACACCGTGCCGCACACAGGCGCCGGCCGAACGCCGCCGCCGGGCGACCGCGCCGCCGATCCGTGACGCCGCCGGTGCCCCCTAGTAGTGCTTTGTTAGGTGGTCTTGTCGTGGTGGGTGGGTGGTAGTTCGCTGGCTGTATGAGGGCTGGGGAGCTTGCTGCGGTGCGGGGCCGGTTGGAGGAGTTCGCGGGGGAGGTGTTCGCTCCGTTGGTGCGTCGGGACCAGCGGGCGAAGGGTGCGTTATATCTGCGGGGGCTGCTGCTGGACGGCCGTAGGAAGTCGATGCAGCCGATGGCTGAACGGCTCGGTGTCGATCACCAGCAGTTGCAGCAGTTCATGACGACCTCGACGTGGCAGGTCAGGGATGTGCGGGCCCGGCTGGCGTGGCGGGCGGTGGCCGCTGTGCGGCCGCAGGTGTGGGTGGTGGACGACACCGGCTTCCCCAAGGACGGCCGTTCCTCGCCCGGGGTGGCCCGGCAGTAACTCAGGCACCCTGGGCAAGGTCGGCAACTGCCAGATCGGTGTCAGTGTCCACGCCGCCTCCGAGGAGGCTTCATGCCCGTTGTCCTGGCGTCTGTTCCTGCCCGCCGCCTGGGACGGCCCCGACGCCCAGGCCCGCAGGCGGGCCTGCGGGATCCCTGATGGTGAGGGGCACCGGCCCAAGTGGCGGCTCGCCCTGGACATGCTCGACGAGCTCGCCGGCTCTGGGCTGCGGCCCGCTGTCCTGGTCGCCGATGCCGGCTATGGCGCGAACGCCGACTTCCGCCGCGGCCTGGACGAACGCGGCCTGGCGTGGGTGCTGCAGGCCAAGGGCGAGATGACCGCCCACGGCCAGGACGCGGTGCCGCACCAGCCCGAATACGGTGGGCTCGGCCCCAGGCCGCTGCCCCGCTATCGCACCCGGCCCGTGTCATTGCGCGAACACGTGCTGGCCGCGGGTCGCGGCCGTGGGTGGACGGTGACCTGGCGCAAGGGATCGAAGGCGGCGATGAGCTCGCACTTCGTACTCCTGCGTGTCCGGCTCGCAGGCCGTCGTCCGAAACCGGCCGCCGACGGCACGATCCCCTTGTCCTGGCTGATCGCCCGGTGGCCCGAGGGCCAGCGTGAACCGGTGCAGTACTGGATCTCGAACCTGCCCGCCGATATCCCTGCCAGGGATCTGGTCCGGCTGGCGAGAGCCCGGTGGCGGATCGAGCACGACTACCGCGAGCTGAAAACAGCCCTGGGCCTGGACCACTTCGAAGGCCGTTCGTTCGCCGGCTGCGTGACCGTCGCCTCGTCCGCAGCGGTCAGGTGATCCTGTCCGACAAAGGCTTCGCCGGCCGGGAGTTCGAGGCATTCCTGACCGAGCGCCTGACCGAGCGCCTGGGCGTCCGTCTGATGCGGCCGGACCGGAAGGACGAGCCGGTCCGGCACGGCCGCCTGGCCCGCGTCCGCCAGTGGATCGAAGCGGTCTTCGACACACTCAAAGGCCAGCTCAGCCTGGAACAACACGGCGCCAGAACCCCGGCCGGAGTCTTCGCCCGCACCGGACAACGACTCCTCGCCCTGGCAGCCGGCATCTGGCACAACTGGACCACCGGCGCCAAGATCAAACGATCCCTGATCGCCTACGACCACTGAGAACATCGGACTCACTCATCTAGGCGGTGCCGCGACTCGACGCGCGCCGGCCGTTGACGCCGCGTCACCGATCCGCGTCACCGATCCGCGCTCCGCTACAGGTTGACCCCGCCGGTGACATCGATCTTCGTGCCGGTGATCCAGCGGGCGTCGTCGGAGGCCAGGAAGGCGACCGCGTCGGCGATGTCCGGGACCTGGCCGATCCGGCCGAGGGCGGTCAAGCTGATGTTGCGCTCCCGGTTCGCCGGATCGGCGTGCACGTCGGCGGTCATGTCGGTGTCGGTGAAGCCGACCGTGACGGAGTTGACGGTGATGCCGCGGGGACCGAGGTACTTCGCGAGAGTGTGGCTGAAGACGTCGAGTGCGCCCTTGGTGAGGGGATAGCCGATGCCGTGGGCCGAGGCGACCCGGGTGGAGACGGACGAGATGGCGATGATCCGGCCACCGTCGCGCAGCCGCGGCAGCAGCCGCTGTGTGAGGAAGAACGGCGCCTTGACGTTGACCGCGACCATCCGGTCGAACTCCTCGGGGGTGAGGACCTCGATCGGCCGCCCCATGAGGTTCAGCCCGGCGTTGTGGACCAGGATGTCGACCGCCTGCTCCCCGTACGCGCCCAGCCCGGCCTCCAGCCCGGTCACGAGCGTGTCCACGTCGCCGTCAACGCCCAGCTCGGCGCCGACGACGAAGGCCCGGCCGCCGGCCTCGGTAATGTCCGCGACGGTCTTCTTGGCCGCCTCCTCGTTCCTGCCGTAGTGCACGGCGACCAGGGCGCCGTCACGGGCCAGGCGTACGGCGATACCGCGCCCGATTCCCCGGCTGCCACCGGTGACCAGGGCGACCTTCCCGCTGAGATGTCCCATGCGTCCTCCCGAGTTAGGCCAACCTAACTCATACGAGAGGCGACGGCGACGAACCGGGGCGAGCCCCTTCAACCGGCCCCCGCCGTCGCCCCGTTCAACAGCCGTACAGCCGTACAGCCGGACGTCGACCGCGGCTCGGCGATAGCGAACAGCCTCGAACAGACCCTCTCCCGAAGAAGCCGAAACACCCCGCACGCCCACCGGCAGCCGCAAGCGCGACCAGCTCGCTGCTTGATGAACGGAACGAGCGGAGGACATCGCCGGCCTTTCTGGAAGTCCCCACTTGGGGAGAGATTACTGGTCGTGCTACCGAACTTGAATGAGTGCTGTTGGTTTGGCCGTCGTCTGGTCGTGGTCAACCGTCCAGGGTCAGGCTGGCCACGAGGTTGCCGTCTCTGCATACGTCACGGCAGCTAAGGACGAAGGCGTCGACGGCGTCGTCCCGTTGGGTGTGGGGTCGAGCGACACCGATCCGGCTGTGGCTGACGCCCGTAACGGGCCGGTAGACGATGTCCGGGCGCTGGTAGAAGCGGGCGGTCGCCTCGGGGGTGAGGCTGATGCCCTGGCCGTGGGCGATCGCGTTGAGCCATTCGTCGGGGTGGTGCGCGACCGCGCCGATGCGCACCGGGTGACCCTCGCGCTCGTCGGCCGCGAGCCAGTAGTCGCGCCACTTCCCCGAGTTGGCAGGAGTCGCCACGAACGGTTCGTCGTACAGATCCTGGAACGGGATTTGATCCTCCCCTGCGAGGTGATGCCCTGCTGGCAGAGCGATCCAGCGTGGCTCGGTCAGCAGCACTTCGACGTCGAAGTCGCTGTGCGCGGGCACTGGCAGGCGCAGCAGCGCCACGTCGACGTCGCCGGTGGCCAGCCCGGCGGTGGGGTCGGTCCATTCGGTCTGTCGCATTTGGACCCGCCAGCCGGGGCGCCGTCGGGCGAAGTCGGCGATGATCAGCTGGGTGTGCTCGTTGGCGGCGCTGGCCACGAAGCCGACCCGTAGCGTGCGTGCGGCCCGGGTCGTGACGGCCTGTGTGACGCGCAGCGCATTCTCCCAAGCGGTCAGCACGGCGCCGGCGTGGGCGGCCAGAGCCTCACCGGCCTCGGTGGGGGTCATTCCGGCGCGGGAACGGACGAACAGGCTCACTCCCAGCTGTGCTTCCAGCTGCCGTATCTGTTTCGTCAGCGCGGGCTGCGAGATGTAGAGACGCTGAGCGGCCCGCGTGAGGTTGCTTTCCTCGACCACCGTGGCGAAGTACCGCAACAAGCGGGTGTCGACATCCATGCCGCCAGGTTATGGAAGCAGGTATTGGACGACTACGGCGGGCTGGCGGGAGCGTTGATCACGTGACCGGGACGGCCCGGTACCGAACCTGCGGAGAGCATCCAGATGACAACGAGTGAAGCCGTGCCCGCCCCCAAGACCGAGGCCATCAACCACTTCTTCTCTGCCTACGCCGCCAACGACGTCACAGCGATGAGCGCGGTCCTGGCCCCCGACGTCGAGTGGACCATCCCGGGCCACCACCCGCTGTCGGGCACCAAGCACGGACTCGACGAAGTGGTCAGCTTCTTCGACCAGCTCGGCAAGGCGGGCTTCCAGGCCGAACCTGTATTTCTCGGCAGCAACGGCGAGTACGTCGTCGATATCCACCGCGGCTGGACGACTCAGGGTGTGGGCCACGTCGACACAATGTGGGCGCTGGTGTGGCACTTCGACGCCGACGGCCAGGTCGATCGAGTGGACAACCTCAGCGGCGACCAACACCAGATGGACACCTACGTCTGGGCCAACTTCCCGTTGGCCCCTCTTCCAGCCCGTCTCGCCGGGGGGCAGAAGAAATCGGCATGAAGATCCTCGTGATCGGGGCGACCGGCACCATCGGCCGTGCAGTCGCAGACGTGCTCGAGACCGAGCATGAGGTGATACGGGCTTCACGCAACGGCAGCACACGGGTTGACCTGGAAATACCCGCCTCCATCGACGTCCTTTTCGGCACCGTCGGCACAGTGGACGCGGTTATCTGCTGCGCGGCCAGCGGTCACCTGACCCCATTGGCATCACCTTCCGATGACGAGTTCACTCTCGGCCTGAAGGGCAAACTGCTGGGTCAGGTGGCGCTGCTCCGCCGGTCGGTGCAACACGTGAGGGACGGGGGGTCCATCACCCTCACCAGCGGTACCTTTCAGGAGTCCACGCCGGGCAGCTCGTTCGGCGCTCTTGTCAACGCCGGACTGGAGGCGTTCGTCCGGGCCGCGGCCATCGAGATGCCCCGCAGGCTGAGAGTGAACGTCGTCAGCCCAGGATGGGTGACGGAGACGCTCGAAAAGCTCGGTATGGACCCCAGGGGAGGCACACCGGTGAGAGACGTCACCCACGCCTACATCGATGTAGTCATAGGACAGATGCAGGGACAGACCTTGACGCCTTCGCCCCGCTGACCGGCCGGAATGTCGGCGCACAAGCCGGACATCGCTGCGGAACCGGCTGGCTCGGGTCAGGCGTCCATGGTGAGGCCGATGCCCGCCAGCAGCCGACCACCGAGCTGTGTACGAGCACGGACGACCAGGCCGCGATAGTCCTTCCAGCCGAAGCCCTTCGGCCCTTCCTCGCGGCTCCGTATTCGCGGATTGCGCAGCTCAGATGGGACCGCTCACCGGTCTTACCCGCATCCGCACCTCCCGCTTCCACCACTCGTAGTTCAGAGAACCGGAGTCAGCGGCCTGGGCGACGAAGACACACCCGGAGCAGGCCCGCGTCATCGGGGCCGCCAACACATCAGCGGGCCGCACGGTCGCCCGGACACCGCACATCCTTCCGCCCGGGGCGATGCCGCCGCCGAACCCTCCGATACCGGCATGGCCACCCGCGTCCGCGCCCTCCTGGCCAGTGCCGCAACCCGCCGAACACGCACCGGCGTGTGGCGACGATGGCCGTCGTACTTCCGCGTATGAGCAGGTCAGACGTCGTCTATAGTCACGGCTGCACATGATGTGGCACAAAAGGCGGAACCGTGGGATCAAGCAAGACAAGATGGCCGGCGGTGCTGGGCGCTGCGGGAGCGGCTCTGGCACTGACCGCCTGCGGGGGCGAGGCGGGCGGCGCGGCCCCCGACCCGCAGAGCACGGACGGCGCCCTGCTGTCGCAGTCCTTCCAACTGTTCGAACAGGCACCGTCGGTACGGGTCACGGCCCGGGCCGCGGTGGCGATGGGCGCCCGCGTCGAGATCACCACCGACCGGCGCAAGAACTGCCTCGCCGACGCCCAGAACGGGTTCTTCCAGGTAGCCGTCGAGCACGGCGGCCGTACCTGGATACGGTGGAGCGACGACGTCCTGGACCCGGCCCGTGCCGTCAGCGCGCGGCAGACCGAGCTGTCCAAGGGGCTGCGGGGGAAGTGGCTCGAGCTGAGCGATGACGGCAGGATCCGCAAGAGCATGGTCGACCTGTGCGCCCTGGCCGCCGTGCACACCATCGCCGGGCAACTGTCACAGCCGGGGCAGCGCGCGGTCAGAGAGGCCGAGGCCAGCGACGAGAACGGCGAACGCCTCGCCCCGCTGCGCCACGGCGAGAAGGGCAACTCGGTGACCGCGTACGTCAAGACCGACGGCAAGCCCTATCCGCGCAAGATCGTGGTGGACATGCCTACGTTCGCGCCCGAGCCGGTCGACTTCCTGCTCGACGCGTACGGCGATCCGGTCCCGGTGAAAGCACCGGAGACGTCGAGGACCGTACGGTCGGAGCACCTTGAAGCCCTGGCCGAGAAAGAACTGGCGGCCGGACTGCCCAGCGACTGAACCCTGGCCGGCCGCGCGGCCGCCGAAGCGCCGGCCGCGAAGCCCAGCAGACGTATCGGCATCACACGCCGCCGGTAGCGGACGGGCTCGGGGCCAGGGCGGCTGCCGGCGGTGGGGAGGCCGGTCGGATGAACGCCGCCGGCGAGGACCTGCTGCGCGGCCGGGTGCACGGCACCGGCCACGACGTCCCCCGCCCCGGCCCGCTGCCGCACGAGCCGTACGCCGCGCTGGTCGGCCTGTTCGCCGTCACCAGGGTCGGGTATTTCAGCTCGGCGAGGCTGTCCGGCGAAGGCAAGGAGGGCAAGGAGGGCAAGGGCCGGCTATGTCCGGTCCATGTCCAGCTTGAGGAGGTTGGCTCCGCAGCCGACCGCGCGCAGCCGCACGTTGTCGAGGACGCGGTAGGTCCGGTTGAGCCGACCGCCGGTGGTGGTCTCGGCGAGGATCTTGTGGCTGCGGAGGTCCCTGAGGGCCTTCTCCACGGTGGACACGCCCAGGCCCAGCGCGTTGGCGAAGTCGCGCTGGGTGGGG
Source organism: Streptomyces sp. LaBMicrA B280 (assembly GCF_049222185.1). NCBI lineage: Bacteria > Bacillati > Actinomycetota > Actinomycetes > Kitasatosporales > Streptomycetaceae > Streptomyces > Streptomyces sp. LaBMicrA B280. Next base: position 16,603 of record NZ_JBMJCT010000043.1, read on the forward strand.
CCGATGACGAGGTTCGGGTCGAGGGCGCCTATGACGATCTCGGCGCCGCGGTCCTGCTGGTAGGTAAGGTGGTCCAGGAGCCGGGCGACGCGGTGGATGGGCTTGGTGACGTCGGTGCCGTAGAGGTTCTCGAAGTCCTGGACGTAGTTCATGAGCCGCTGGTGGATCATGCGGACGACCGGCAGGTTGCGGACCGCGATGGAGCGCAGGGCGCCGCGCGGGATGCGGACGGTGCGGGTCGCGGAGAGGAACTGGACCTGCTCCAACCGGTTGACGGAGGGCACGTCGGTGAACAGGTCGAGGTTGCCCAGTGTGTAGTTGCCGCCCCAGATGCGTCCGTCGACGAGGACGGTGCCGAACAGCACGAACTCGATGTGCTGGGAGCTCAGCGGTTCGGGCTTGGTGGAGCGCTGGTGCCGGACGAGGAAGCTGAAGCGGGCCAGTTCGTCGGCGATGTCCTGGGTGAGGCCCTGCTGCAGGTAGTAGTGGTTCAGCACGCGCGCGCCGGTGCCGTTGCGGGGCTCCACGCTGGTGCTGCTCGGCGACTCGAACGTGCTGGGCGGGCGTGCGGCGCGCAGCTGCCGCACGGTGACGGCGTTGTCGATCTGGTCCTCGCGGTGGGAGTTGGCGCCGCTCACCGCGCCTGCTTCCGCATGGGCGGTACGTCCGCCGGCTTCTCGGGGTGCGACTCGCCCGTCGTCGTCACTGGGGGCGTCGTCTTCGGGTACGCGAGCCGCTCGGCGGCGACGGCCTGGACGGCGACGGACCGTGTCGCCGGTTCGCTCATGGCCCGGACGACGGGCGTCAGCGAGCCGATGAGGGTGCCGATGCCCACGAGGACGGCGACCGCGCGGGCCGGCCGTGACTTGAGCCGGTCGACGACGTAGGCGGTGGTCCCGAAGACGATCAGGTAGATCGCGACGATGACGACGAGGCGCACGAGGCGCACGAGGATCTGGTCGGCCTCGGGCTCGGGCTGGGACTCCATCAGCAGCCGGGTGATGGGCGCCAGGGCCGCGATGAGGGTGGCGATCGCGGAGACGATCGCGGCGACGCGGACCGGCGTGGACTCGAAGCGCCGGACGACGAAAACGATCGTCCCGAAAACGATGAGGAAGATCGCCAGAAGAGCGATCAGCGGGGCCGTGGTGGACACGAGCAGAACTCCCGGGTGCCGGACGGATGACGCAGGGGTTGCGGCTGCTGCTCGGTTCCCTCCGGTGGCGAGCCGGAGGGACGACGAGCCCGGCACATGTGCCGGAACCGCTGGACTGTTCTTCGCTCACTTGCAGCCGGGCTCCGACACCACACGGGCGCCCTCGACCGGTTGTCGCACGATACCCGTCCGCTGGGAGGGACCCAACTATGGCTTAGCGAGAAGGATTTGAGTCGCTGATACCGGATCAGACGCGGACATCGGCCTACCTTTCATCAGGTATCGCACCGCCGAAAAACCCCTACGTATACGGCTCCCGGCGCGTAGACCCCGAGAATCCCTCGCGATAAGGCATAAGGAGCCGGGAACTTCGGTTACATATTCCGTGCTGGACAACGGGCCCTGGACTGGCCTTCGCTCAGCGCCATCGGGCCTCAACTCGAAGGGTTGGCCCCCTTCGATGGCCCGATGCAGATCGTCAACGAGGCCCCGCCGTCGGCGGGGCCTCGGGTGTTTCCGCAGCTCAAACGACAGGGGCGGCCACGGATTTCGTAGCCGCCTCTTTGGTGCCTGTCTTGATGATCTGTCCTGATCTGAGCGGTCGCTCAGATGCGGCCGAAGACGCTCGCGCGTTTCGCATACTTGCGCAAAAAGGGATCAAATGCGTTCGGGTCTTGGATTGCAAAAGTCGCTACGCGCTGTAAGATGCCGGACCCCTTCGCCACGTGCGGCAAATCGCCTCCATACTCACCAGTAACCAAATGTGTTGCTGAAAAGCCAGGTTACGCAGCCATGTGATCGCTTATGCCGGTTCTGTGAGGCGACCACGCTACGTACACGTTCAGAGAGCACGAAGCACCTCACCGGCCGACAAGCGGAGGCCGAAGACCAGCGAGGAGCCTCTCTTCGAGCTCGACGACGCCACCCTGCCCCAGGCTCGCCCTGCCAAGGAGACCCGGGATTACGAGCGGTACGCCGGACACCGCCCCCGGGAAGGAACCCGCGACGCGATCGGCGGCACGTTCCCGTCCTGACAGGGGGAGCACCTGCTCGAAGCCGTCTCCAGCCGCTCGCGGCTCGCCGCCGCAGTCTGGACGAACACTCCGCCCCGATTCCAGCGCGACGGGCCCTGGTACGAGATCGGCGCCGACGCCCGAACCGCCGCCGGCGCCACCTCGACCCCCGGCCGTCGACGATTCAGGCCGCCTGCGAGCCTGACTGGTCAATCACCATGCTCAACTTCCGCCCAGAACACCCACCTCCGCCTGACGATCTACCAGCCGCTCCATGATCGTTGGGCTCATGCCGCTCCCAGGGGGTGGAGGGGAGGAACGACTGTGAATGCCGCCAAGGCTCGCAGATGCACAACCGCCGCGCCCACCACGCTCCTCTTCGTCGGTACCGGGGGAATGGGTACGGCTTTCACCGAAGAGAACACCTCGGTGTCGGACACCTCGCCGGAGGCCGATGCCGACCTGGACGGGAACCCGATCCCTCAGACACCGGCCGACACCGACGCGGTGGATCCGGGCGGGGACTCGGACAACGCCAACCCCCCGATGAAGCCGGACGGCCGCCCACCCGACGCGGGTTTCTCCTTCTCCAGCACCAAGGGGACATTCGCCGGTGACAAGAGCAAGCCCGTCCACGGGACCGCCGAACTCCCGGCGACCTCGCCCTGCACCGCCCACTCGTAGGTTGAGGACGCTCTGATGAAGACTTCTTTGCCGGCCGTCGGTGTGGCGGCCCTGGCACTCCTGACGGCCTGTTCCGGCGGAGGCCACCCTCAAGGCACCGCCTCTCACAGGGCGACGACAAAGACGGGTGCGGTCCAGACTCCCGCACAGCCCCCGACGTCGCCCGACCGCCTTCCCGACCCGGTCCAGTCCCCGGTCCCGGCCGGGTCGAAGACCCTGTACACCGGGTCGGGGCACGGCACGGGCGCTGTCACCCTTCCCGCATCAGCGGGGAAAGCCTCGTCCTTCAAGGTGATGTGGACATGCGCCGACTCCTCCAGGCTCGGCATCACTGCCGCCGGAGGAACCCTCGCCGGCTCCCAGTGCGCTGACGGGAGCGGGGTGTTCACCGCCGAGATACCGCACGCCAGCCTGCACGAACTGGCGTGGAAGTTCACAGCGGCCAGTTCGGTGATCTGGCGCATCGTCGTCATACAGCCGCCCGAGAACTAGCGCCAAGGCCGCGCAATTCGCGGTTGGGGCACGTCATCAAGAGCCCGCGAACAACGCGGAGGGCGACACAGCTACACGCTGCCTGGGGCGCCCTCCGCGGCGCAGGAGCCATTGTCCGGACGGCCTCTTTTGCCCCCCCGGGGACCGGGGCGAGCCCTAGACCTCGTCGCGACGCAAGATCCCGAAGGTGCTGCAATGACGAGGACCCGCCGAGGAGCTAGAGGGCCGGGAGCCGAAGGCTAGGCGTTGCTGACCAAGACGTTGCTGCCCCACGTCGATGTTGACCTTCGAGTTGGCTGAAGCTCAATGATGGCAAGGTGCCAACCTCTGAAGCCTGGGCGGAGCCGGCGGCCCTATGCCGTCGACCACGCGGCTGATCCGATCCCAGCCTCCGAACCACCGCCACAGCCCACACCACCACCGGCACAGCAACCCGACACCGCGGCAGCCTGCACGCTTTCACCAACTCCCATACCTAAAACGCATAACCAGGTCTTCTACGATGACCCCATGAAGATGACGCTCGGCGAACGCGTACGAGCAGCCACAGCCGCGCTCATGCACATCACAGGAGAATCCCAGACGGACCTCGCCACCGCCCTGGGCGTCAGCCAGACCCAGATCAGCCGCCGCCAGTCCGGCAACGCCGCATGGAGCCTGACCGACTGCGAAGCCCTCGCCGCCCACTACGGCATCGACGTCCTCGACCTCCTCGCCGGCCCCACCCAGGCCTGCGACACCCTGGCCCCCACACGCCGCCGCACCCCACGCCCCACACCCCACCCCACCATCCCCACCCAGGGAACACCACAATGACCGACTTCGACGCCATCGACGCACTCCTCGCCGCCGCCCACACCCCGGCCGACCTGCCCCCCACCGAACAGCGCCGCGCCCTGCGCCAAGCCCTCAACCTCACCCGCACCCAGGTAGCCCAGACACTGGGAGTGAGCCCCTCCACCATCGGCGGCTGGGAAACCGGACGCGACCCCAGCGGCGAAACCCGCGAAAAGTACGCCTACTTCCTCACCGCCGCCCAGGAAAAACTACGCACCCAGAACGAAACACCAGCCCACCCCGAGACCGCCCCCACCACCGAACCCCCCACCCCCCCAACGGACAAAGACACCCCCCTGCCCACCCCCCACCCCTGCATCCTGTGCGGAGCACCCGCCACCGACCAGGTCGAGGGCTACCCCCAGCACCTGAACCCCGAAGACTGCACCCACCCCACCCCACCCCACCCCGAACAAGCCCCCAAAGAGGGGGGGGGGGGGGGGGGAGGGGGGGGGGGGGGAGGGGGGGGGGGGGGGGGGGGGGGGGGGGGGGGGGGGGGGGGGGGGGGGG
>NZ_JBMJCT010000044.1:0-387589 GCF_049222185.1 Streptomyces sp. LaBMicrA B280
CCCCCACACCAAAGCGAACGGCGGGCGGCGCCACTCCGGGCGCGCGGAGTGCGGGCGCCCGTGCCACGCTCGGGGAAGACCATGGGTCCCCCTGGAGGAACCGGCGCTCCCCAGTCCGCTGGTGCCGGTCCTCATGAGAAGTCACGCGTGAGCGAGGAGGCATGCCATGGGCGACGGCCCTGAGGTGCACGGGAACCAGTGGTACGGCCCCCAGCCGGACGTGGCCGGCGCCTCCGGCTATCCCGACGCGCCGCCGCGGATGGGGTTCTTCACCGACACCTCGGTGTGCATCGGCTGCAAGGCGTGCGAGGTGGCCTGCAAGGAGTGGAACGCGGTCCCCGAGGACGGCCTCGAACTGACCGGTATGTCCTACGACAACACGGGGACCCTGGGCGCGGACACCTGGCGGCATGTGGCCTTCATCGAGCAGCGGGGGCCGTTCGGCGGGCAGGAGCCCGGCGTCGGCCACGAGGACACGGATGTCTTCGCGGCGGCCTCCCGGCTCGGCACCGGCGCCACCGCTCCCCCGCCGGGGCAGGCTCCCGAGGGCGCCCCCGCCGGGCCGATCTCCCCGCTCTCCCCCGACGGCCGCACCGAGCTGCGCTGGCTGATGTCCTCGGACGTGTGCAAGCACTGCACGCACGCGGCCTGTCTCGACGTGTGCCCCACCGGTGCGCTGTTCCGCACCGAGTTCGGGACGGTCGTCGTGCAGTCGGACGTCTGCAACGGCTGCGGCTACTGCGTGCCCGCCTGCCCGTACGGCGTCATCGACCAGCGCAAGGACGACGGCCGGGTGTGGAAGTGCACGCTGTGCTACGACCGGCTGGGCGTCGGCATGGAGCCCGCCTGCGCCAAGGCGTGCCCGACGGACTCCATCCAGTTCGGGCCGCTGGAGGAGCTGCGGGAGCGGGCGGCGGGGCGGGTGGCGGGGCTGCACGCGGCCGGGGTGGCGGACGCCCGGCTGTACGGGGCGGACCCGGCGGACGGGGTCGGCGGCGACGGCGCGTTCTTCCTGCTGCTCGACGAGCCCGAGGTCTACGGTCTGCCCCCGGACCCGGTGGTCACCACCCGGGACCTGCCCGCCATGTGGCGGCACGCGGCGCTGGCCGCGGTGACGCTGGTGGGGCTCGCGGTGGGCGGTTTCGCCGGACGCCCGAGGAGGGCGCGATGAGCGGCTCCGCTGCGGGGCGCAGGCGCCGGCGGCGCGGGCGGGGCGAGCGGCCGATGGTGCCGGACGCGTCGTTCTCGTCGTACTACGGCAAACCCGTGCTGAACAAGCCCACTTGGAAGGCGTTGGACATCGCCGGGTACCTGTACCTCGGCGGGCTCGCGGGGGCCTCCTCGCTGCTGGCGGCGGGGGGTGAGCTGACGGGGCGGCCGGGGCTCGCGGCACCGGCGAAACTGGGGGCGGCCGGGGCGATCTCGCTGTCGCTGGCCGCGCTGGTGCACGACCTGGGCCGCCCGGCGCGGTTCCTGAACATGCTGCGGGTGTTCAAGCCGACCTCGCCGATGAGCGTGGGCTCCTGGATCCTCGTGGCGTACGCGCCGCTGACCATGGCGGCCGCGGTCACCGAAGCCGCGGGCCGTTACCGGCTGCTGGGCTCCGCCGCCGCCGAAGTAGCGTGCCGATACCGGCTGTTGGGCTCGGCCGCCACCCTCTCGGCGGCGGTGCTGGGCCCCGCGGTGGCCACGTACACCGCGGTCCTGCTCTCGGACACGGCGGTCCCCTCCTGGCACGAGGGCTACCGTCAACTCCCCTTCGTCTTCGCGGGATCCGCCGCGGCCGCCGCCTCCGGTCTGGCCCTGGCCACCGCGCCGACCGCACAGGCGGGACCGGCCCGCCGGACGGCACTGCTCGGCGCCGGGCTGGAGCTGGGCGCCTTCCATCTGATGAAGCGCCGGATGGGCATCACGGCCGAGCCCTTCGACCGGAGCAGGCCCCGGATCCTGCTGCGCGCCTCCGAGGCCCTGACCGTCACCGGCACCGCCCTGGCCCTCCTCTCCGGCCGCCTGCGCGACCGCCGCGTGGCCCTGGCCGCAGGAGCCGCCCTCCTCACCGGCTCGGCCGCCCTGCGCTTCGGCGTCTTCCACGCCGGCGTGGCCTCGGCGGAGGACCCGCGCTACACGGTCGTACCACAGCGGGAGAGGCTCAACGCGGCACGCCGGGTCGAGGGGGAGGGCGCGTAGGCGCGGCGCAGCCCCTCGCACCTGCCGACACCGTTTGCCTCCGGGCGGCGGGGGTACCCCGGCGCCGCACAAGGTGCCGCGGCGGCATCGGCACGGGACAATCGGGACGACGAGTGGGAGGAGTGGCCGTGGGCGTACGCACCTGGATCGACTCCTGGCCGGTCTACCGCCAGCTCACCGGGACGGATCCGCTGGGCCGGGGGGCCGCCGCGAAGAGCGGGGCCAGTGAGCGGCTCACGCCCCGGGTGGCCTCGGCCGACCGGGTGGTGAAGTCCGTCTGCCCGTACTGCGCGGTGGGCTGCGGCCAGAACGTGTACGTCCAGGACGACAAGGTCACCCAGATCGAGGGCGACCCGGACTCCCCCGTCTCCCGCGGCCGGCTGTGCCCCAAGGGCTCGGCGAGCCTCCAGCTGACGACCGGCGACGCCCGCGAGCACCAGGTGCTCTACCGGCGCCCGCACGGGACCGGTTGGGAGCGCCTCGATCTCGACACCGCGATGGACATGATCGCCGACCGGGTGATCGCGGCCCGCCGGGCGGGCTGGGAGTGGGAGGTCGACCAGACCCGCACCCGGCGCACCATGGGCATCGCGAGCCTCGGCGGGGCGACGCTGGACAACGAGGAGAACTACCTCATCAAGAAGTTGTTCACGGCGCTCGGCGCGATCCAGATCGAGAACCAGGCGCGCGTTTGACACTCCTCCACCGTTCCCGGTCTGGGAACCTCGTTCGGACGCGGCGGCGCGACCACCTTCCAGCAGGACCTGCAGAACGCGGACTGCATCGTCATCGAGGGCTCGAACATGGCCGAGTGCCATCCGGTCGGGTTCCAGTGGGTGATGGAGGCCAAGGCGCGGGGCGCGAAGGTGATCCATGTCGACCCGCGGTTCACCCGCACCAGCGCGCTCGCCGATCTGCATGTGCCGCTGCGCGCGGGCTCGGACATCGCCTTCCTCGGCGCGATCGTCAACTACGTGCTGGAGAAGGAGAAGTACTTCCGCGACTACATCGTGGCGTACACCAACGCGCCGATGATCCTGCGCGCGGACTTCTGTGACACCGAGGACCTCTCCGGCGTCTTCTCCGGCCTGAACAGCGAGACCCGCTCGTACGACAACTCCAGCTGGCAGTACGAGGGTACGGAGACGCAGGCGGCCTCCGGCGAGCGCGACCAGGAGTACGACGAGCGTACCGGGGGCGGCAGTTCGGTGACCGAGGCGGCGCGCGGCGAGGCGCACGGCGCCGGCGGTCCGGTGATCGGCGAGGGCGAGCCGGAGCGGGACGAGACGCTGACGCATCCGCGCTGTGTCTTCCAGGTGCTCAAGCGGCACTTCGCCCGCTACACCCCGGAGCTGGTGGAGCAGGTGTGCGGGGTGCCGCGGGAGCTGTTCTCGCAGGTGTGCGAGCTGGTCACGGAGAACTCCGGGCGGGAGCGCACGACGGCCTTCGCCTACGCGGTGGGCTGGACCCAGCACACGGTGGGCGTGCAGTACATCCGCACCGCCTGCATCCTCCAGCTGCTCCTCGGCAACATCGGCCGGCCGGGCGGCGGCATCCTCGCGCTGCGCGGGCACGCCTCCATCCAGGGCTCGACGGACATCCCGACCCTGTTCAACCTGCTGCCGGGCTACATCCCGATGCCGCACGCGCACCAGAACCAGGACCTGGCCGCGTTCGTGGCGGCGGAGGCGGCGCACAAGGGCTACTGGGGCAACATGCGCGCGTACCTGGTGAGCCTGCTCAAGGCGTACTGGGGCGAGAACGCGACCGAGGAGAACGACTTCTGCTTCGACTACCTGCCGCGGCTGACCGGTTCGCACTCGACGTACGAGACGACGATGGCCCAGCTGGAGGGCACCTGCAAGGGCTACTTCCTGATGGGCGAGAACCCCGCGGTGGGCAACGCCAACACCAAGCTGATGCGGCTCGGCATGGCCAACCTGGACTGGCTGGTGGTGCGCGACTTCTCGCTGATCGAGTCGGCGACCTGGTGGAAGGACGGCCCGGAGATCGAGACCGGGGAGCTGCGCACCGAGGACATCCGGACCGAGGTGTTCTTCCTGCCGGCCGCCGCGCACACCGAGAAGGACGGCAGCTTCACCAACACCCAGCGGCTGCTGCAATGGCACCACCAGGCGGTCGAGCCGCCCGGGGAGGCGCGCAGCGACCTGTGGTTCGCCTTCCATCTGGGGCGGATCATCCGGGAGAAGCTCGCCGGGTCGGCCGACGAGATGGACCGGCCGGTGCTGGACCTCGCCTGGGACTATCCGACGAAGGGTCCGCTCGTCGAGCCGGACGCCGAGGCGGTGCTCGCCGAGATCAACGGCCATGACGCGAACGGCGAACCGCTGTCCTCGTACGAGCAGTTGAAGTCCGACGGCTCGACCACCTGCGGCTGCTGGATCTACTGCGGGGTGCGCGCCGACGGCGTCAACCAGGCCGCGCGCCGCAGGCCCGGCGGGGAGCAGGACTGGGTGGCCGCCGAGTGGGCCTGGGCGTGGCCCGCCAACCGCCGGGTGCTGTACAACCGTGCCTCCGCCGACCCCGAGGGCAGGCCGTGGAGCGAGCGCAAGGCGCTGGTGTGGTGGGACGCGGACAAGGGCGAGTGGTCCGGGCACGACGTCCCCGACTTCACGAAGGACAAGGCGCCGGGCTACGAACCGGACGAGGACGCGACCGGGCCCGCGGCGCTGTCCGGCCGGGACCCGTTCATCATGCAGGCCGACGGCAAGGCGTGGCTGTACGTGCCGTCCGGGCTCACGGACGGCCCGCTGCCCGTGCACTACGAGCCGCAGGACTCGCCGTTCCCCAACCTGCTCCACGACCAGCAGCGCAATCCCGTACGGCAGTTGCTGCCCACGCTGCCCGACAACCGCTACCAGCCGAGCGGCGACGAGCGCGGCTCCGAGGTCTATCCGTACGTGGCGACCACCTACCGGCTCACCGAGCACCACACGGCGGGCGGCATGTCCCGCTGGCAGCCCTATCTGGCCGAGCTCCAGCCGGAGTTCTTCTGCGAGGTCTCCCCGGAGCTGGCGGCCGAGCGGGGTCTTGAGCACACCGGCTGGGCGACGATCGTCAGCGCCCGCGCGGTGATCGAGGCGCGGGTGCTGGTCACCGAGCGGATGGCCCCGCTGACCGTGCACGGCCGCCGGCTGCACCAGGTGGGCCTGCCCTACCACTGGGGCCCCAACGGCTACACGACCGGCGACGCGGCCAACGAGCTGCTGCATCTGTCCCTGGATCCCAACACCCATATCCAGGAGGCCAAGGCGATCGCGGTGGACATCCGGCCGGGGCGCAGGCCGCGGGGGCCCGCGGCCGCGGAGCTGGTGCGGGCCTACCGGGCACGGGCGGGCATCGACGCGCACACGGGCACCGAGCCGTAACTCCCTTGTGCCGGTGGGTCATTCGAGCACGATGGTGTGGGAGCCGTCGTACGGCACCAGCTCCCCCACCACCGGCGCGCCCGGCACCTCCCCGGCGACCAGCAGTCCGCCGGAGGTCTGGGCGTCGGCCAGCAGCAGCCGGGTGTCGGCGTCGGTGGTGCCGAACCCGGTCCAGGGGGCGACCCATTCGAGGTTGCGCCGGGTGCCGCCGCTGACGAAGCCGTCCCGTACGGCCTCGCGGGCGCCGTCCAGGTAGGGCACGGCGGCGGTGTCGAGCACGGCGGTCACCCCGGACGCCTTGGCGAGCTTGTGCAGATGGCCGAGGAGCCCGAACCCGGTGACATCGGTGGCGCAGTCCGCCCCGGCGGCGAGCGCGGCCTCGGCCGCGTCCCGGTTGAGGGCGGTCATGGTGGCGACGGCCTGTGCGAAGCGTTCGCCGGTGGCCTTGTGCCGGTTGTTGAGCACGCCGAGGCCGAGCGGCTTGGTCAGGGACAGCGGCAGCCCGGGGCGGCCGGTGTCGTTGCGCAGCAGCCGCCCGGGGTCGGCGATGCCGGTGACGGCCATGCCGTACTTGGGTTCCGGGTCGTCCACGCTGTGGCCGCCGCCGACATGGCAGCCCGCCTCGGTGGCGATGTCCAGGCCGCCGCGCAGCACCTCGCGGGCCAGCTCGAAGGGGAGCCGGTCGCGCGGCCAGGCCAGCAGATTGACGGCGAGCACCGGGCGGCCGCCCATGGCGTACACGTCGGACAGCGCGTTGGCGGCGGCGATGCGCCCCCAGTCGTAGGGGTCGTCCACCACCGGGGTGAAGAAGTCGGCCGTGCACACCACGGCCGTGCCCGGCTGTCCGGGCAGCGTGACGACGGCCGCGTCGTCGCCGGTGGCGAGGCCGACCAGCAACGGGGTGTCGCCCCCGGCGAGTTGGGGCACGGTCAGCCCGCTGACCACCTCCTCCAGCTCACCGGGCGGGATCTTGCAGGCGCAGCCGCCGCCATGGGCGAACTGTGTGAGTCGGACGGTCGCTTGGCGGGTCGGTGTCATCGCGGTCTCCTCGGGCACTAGCCTGGCGAGCGGTGGAGGCGTGCGGGTGCCTGGTGGCCCTCCCGGTCTTCAAAACCGAGGTGCCCGAGGATCTCGGGCAGGCGGGTTCGATTCCCGTCCGCCTCCGCTCCCCGGCCCACCGCGGCAGCGTCTGCGCTGGTCGTCGACGCGTTCGGTGTGTCCCTGTGCGTCCAGGAACTCCAGCAGCGGTACGGCCACCCGGCGGGTGGTGTCCAGGGCGCGCCGGGCCTCGCTGAGGGTGAAGGGCTGGGGCAGGGCGCGCAGCACGGCGGCGGCCTCGGTGTCGGCGCCGGGCAGCAGCAGGATCCCGTCGGCGATCCGCAGCAGCGCCCCGGCGGTCACGGCGGCGGCCAACGCCCTGTGGTCCAGGCCCAGTTCGGCGAGCCGCCCGGCCTCGGGCGCGCGGAACGGCGCCCGCTCCAGGTCCCGGCGTACGGCGTCCACGGCCGGGGGGAGGGCGGGGCGGGAGTGGTCCGGTGCGAACAACCTGCCCTGATCGGCGCGGAGTCGGGGGGACGTCTCGGCCAGCGCGTCGACGAGGGCGCGGTCGGGCAGGGCGAGCAGCCGGCGGGCGGCCTCGGTGGGCAGGCCGGGGTCCAACGGGTGGGCGCGGGCGTGCCGTTCGACCTCGGCGGTGAGCCGGTCGCGCAGTTCGCTCCAGTGTGCCGGGTCGGCCAGCCAGTCGCCGGTGACGGGGGTGTCGGGGGCCGGGGCGCCCATCGCGGTGAGATCGGTGCGGCGGATCAGTCCCCGGCGGCGGAGTTCGGCGGCCGGGTCGGGGCGGCCCCGCAGGGCGGCGAGTTCGGCGGCGCGGGCCCGGACGCGATCTCCGCCCGGCGCGCGCAGCACCGCGCGGTCGCCGATCCGCAGCGGCAGGGGCCGGGCGAGGGTGAGCCGGGCGGTGTCGGTGCCGAGCGGGCGGACGGTGACCGGCACGGCGGCGGTCCCGAGGTGCAGGGTGACCTGGCGGGGCAGTTCGGCCACCGGCTCGCCGTCGATCCGCGCGTCGAGCACCTCGGTGGCCCGCCAGCGGTCGGGGCTCAGCAGCACCTGCCCCCGGCGCAGTCCGGTGTCCCCCGGCCCGTGCACATTGACCGCGACGCGGGCCACCCCGCTGACGGTCTCCCGGTCCTGGTTGAGGCTCTGCAGCCCGCGCACCCGCAGCACCGCCGGGCCGTCCCCGGTGGCCAGCCGGTCGCCCACGCGCAGGGTGCCCGCGCCGAGCGTGCCGGTCACCACGGTGCCGTGACCGCGGACGGTGAACGCCCGGTCCAGCCACAGGCGTACGTCGGCGTCCGGGTCGGGATCGGGCAACTCCCCTGCCAGCCTGGCGAGTTCGGCGCGCAGTTCGCCAAGTCCGCTGCCGGTGACGGCGCTCACCGCGACCGATGCCACCGTGCCGAGGGAGGTGCCCGCCAGTCGTGCCGCGGCGTCGGCGCGCACCGGTTCGGGGTCGGCGAGGTCGGCGCGGGTCACCGCGAGGACGGCGTGCCGGACGCCGAGCGCGTCGAGGACGGCGAGGTGCTCCCCCGACTGGGGCTGCCAGCCCTGGTCGGCGGCGACCACGAACAGCACGGCGGGCACCGGCCCGACCCCGGCGAGCATGGTCGGCACGAACCGCTCATGGCCGGGCACGTCCACGAAGGCGAGGTGGTCGCCGAGCGCGTCGAGCCGGGTCCACACGAAGCCCAGATCGAGGGTGCGGCCCCGGCGGCGCTCCTCCTCGTACCGGTCGGGTTCCATCCCGGTGAGCGCCCGGACCAGGGCGGACTTGCCGTGGTCGACATGCCCGGCGGTGGCGAGGACCCGCATCAGGGCCGTCCCCGCAAGGTGGCCGGATCGTCGCTCGTGCGCACCGCGCGCACGGCTCCCGCGAGCCGTTCGTCGTCGGCCGGGGGCACGGAGCGCAGGTCCAGCAGACAGCGCCCGGCCTCCAGGCGTCCGACGACCGGCGTACGGGCGGTGCGCAGCGCGGCGGCGTACGGCTCGGGCAGGGAGAGCGCGGCGCTGGGCAGCCCGACCCCGGGTGCCCCTCCCCCGCCGACCGTGGCGGTGCTGCCGACGGCGCGGGCGTCGATCCCGTGGGCGCCCAGTTCGGCGGCGAGCCGGTCGGCGCGGGCCCTGAGGGCGACGGGGTCGGCGGTCAGGGCGTGGGCGGTGGGGGTGGGCGGTCCGGTGAGGGTGGCTTCCAGGGCGGCCAGGGTCAGCTTGTCGACGCGCAGGGCGCGGGCCAGCGGATGCCGGGCCAGGGCGCGCACCAGGTCGCCGTCGCCGAGCAGCAGTCCGCACTGGGGTCCGCCGAGCAGTTTGTCGCCGCTCGCGGTGACCAGGGCGGCGCCCGCGCGCAGCTGGGTGTCGGCGTCGGGTTCCGCGGGCAGGCCCGGGTGCGGGGCGAGCAGCCCGGAGCCGATGTCCACGACGACCGGGACGCCCAGAGAGGCGAGTTCCCCGGTCTGCGCCGCGCGGGTGAAGCCGGTGACGCGGAAGTTGGACGGGTGCACCTTGAGCACGAACCCGGTCTCGGGGCCGATGACCTCGGCGTAGTCGGCGGCGGTCGTACGGTTCGTGGTGCCCACCTCGCGCAGCCGCGCGCCGGTGGAGACGAGCAGGTCGGGCAGCCGGAAGCCGTCGCCGATCTCCACCATCTCGCCCCGGCTGACGACGATCTCCTTGCCGGCCGCGAGCGCGGTGGCGGCGAGGACGAGGGCGGCGGCGCCGTTGTTGACGACATGGACGTCCCCGGCTGCGGGCACCCGGGCGCGCAGGGCGGCGAGGGTGGAACGGCCCCGGCGGGCCCGGACGCCGGACGCCAGGTCCAGTTCCACGTCGGTGGGTCCCGCGGCCTCGGTCACGGCCCGCCGGGCGGCGTCCGACAGGGGGGCGCGGCCGAGGTTGGTGTGGAGCAGCACCCCGGTGGCGTTGAGCACGGGGCGCAGTCCGCTCGCGGTGTCGGGGAGCAGGCTCAGGACCGTGTCCGGCACGTGTTCGGGCGCGAGCTCCCCGTCCCTGGCCCGCTGCTGCGCCTCCCGTACGGCCCCTTTGACGACCGCGGCCCCGAGCCGGTCCATGGCCTCGGCCAATCGGGGGTCGCGCAGGAGGTCGTCGGTACGGGGGACACGGCGGCGGGGGTCGGGGGCGCCGGGGTCGCGGTCGGCGGGCGGCGCCGTATCCGCCGTACCGGTCGCGCGCGCCGCGCCGGTCGTGTCGTCCGCAGGGGCCGCCTCATGTCCCGCACCGGCGGCGCCGTCCTCCGTGTCCGCCGCCCGCGCGGTCACCCGCTGTTCCATCGCGCCCTTGCCGCCCTTCCCTCCGGTCCGCGCCGCCCCTGGCGGGGTCCGTCCATCGTCTCCCAGTGCCCCGGGGCGGCCGTCCGACACGCCGTGCGGGACGTTGCGGTGGCCGGGGTGGGGGTACTCGGCGCCGTATGAACGCACGTGATGACCAGCGTCAGAGCCGACAGGAACAGCGGGACGCGAACCGTCGCAACGAGGCGGAGCGCCGTCACGCCGCCGAGGAGTCCGGCAACTCGCCGACGCCCACACCCACACCCCGCGACATCGCCGAACGCAGCTCCCGGAGCCGGGACGCCGAGGAACGGGGCGGCGACCAGGAGCCGCATCGGCCGCACTGAGGAAGCCGAGGAAGCCGAAAAAACCGAGGAAGAAAACCGAGGAACCGGACCGGCGGCGCGCCTCACGGGGCCGGCGACGACCGGCCCCCGGTGCCGTCGCCGTCCCCCGTCCTGTCGCTGTCCCCCGTCCTGTCGGCGTCGGCCGTCCCGTCGGCGTCGGTGTCCGTCTGGGGCCGGGGCAGCGGAACATCACCGGCGGTCAGGTGTTCGAGGACCTCCACCAGTTCCTGGCATGCCCGCTCCACCGAGCGCCGCGTGTTGCGCTGCTCGGTGATCAGGGCAGACATCAGGAGCGCGGTGAGCGCCATCGTCCCGTTGAACGCCTGGAGCTTGGCCATGATCTCGACCGGGCTCAGCCCCTGGAACGCGCCGCTCCCGTCCGTGGCGGCGATGGTGGCCATCACGGAGGTGAACAGCGCGCACAGCACGGCGCCCGCGAGCTGGAAGCGCAGGGCGGCCCAGATGATCAGCGGGTAGACCAGGAAGAGCAGGCTGATCGAGCTGTAGGTGGCCAGCGGGACGAGCACGCAGGTGATGACGGTGAGCGCGGTCGCCTCCCGCCATCGGCCCAGGTGCAGCGGCCGGCGCAGCCTGCCCAGCATCAGCAGCAGCGGGGTGACGAGCAGGACGCCCATCGCGTCGCCGACCCACCAGGCGAGCCACACCGGCCAGAAGGCGTGTACGGCCAGCTTGTCCGTGAGCACCAGCATTCCCACGCCGACGGTCGCGCTGATCGTCATGGCGGCCAGCGCGCCGAGGAACACCAGGGCGAGTCCGTCCCGGAATCTGCCGAGGTCGGGGCGGAAGCGCGCCCAGTGCAGCAGGATCGCCGCGCACACGGGGGCGGCGGTGTTGCCGAAGAGGATGCCGACCAGATCGGGGCCGGGCGGCGAGATGGTCAGGATGAGGGCGAGGGCGCCGAGAGTGATGCCGGGCCAGCAGCCGATGCCGAGGATCAGCAGGGCGGCGACGGAGACGCCGGTCGGCGGGTAGATCGGGGTGAAGACGGCGCTGCCCACGGACAGCTCGCGCAGCAGGCCGAGGCGGGCGGAGCCGTAGTAGAGGGCCGCGACGGCCAGCACCTGGACGACATAGCCGCCCGGCCGGCGCAGTTCCGCGATACCCACCACAGCAGCCATCTCACACCGCCCGGCGCGGCTCGGCGAGGCGAGAGCGGCCGGGGTCCGGCCCTCTGGCTGAAATGCGGGACGCTACGGCCGTGCGGGCCCGTCGAGGCCGACGACGAGTACGGCGGCGTCGTCCTCATGTCCGACGCTCTCGGCGCCCTTGATCACGGCGGCGGCCAGGGCGTGACTCTCCAGGCCCGCGACGGCGGCGATCCCGGCGAGCCGCGTCACCTGTTCCAGCCCGTCCTCCACGGCCAGCGAGGGCCCCTCCACCACACCGTCGGTGAGCAGCACGAACAGCCCGCCGGTGGTCAGCCGGTGCCGGGTCACCGGGTAGTCGATGCCCCGCTGGATGCCGAGCGGCGGCCCGCCCTCGTCGTCGACGACACCGGACTTGCCGTCGGCCGTGGCCCAGACGAAGGGGATGTGACCGGCGCGGGCGCTCTCCATCGCGCCGGTCGCCGGGTCGAGGCGCATGAAGGTGCAGGTGGCGAAGAGTTCGCTGCCGAGGGAGAGGAGCAGGTCATTGGTGCGGGCGAGCAGTTCGCCGGGCTCGCCGGTGGCGAAGGCGAGGGCGCGCAGTCCGGCGCGGACCTGGCCCATGAAGGCGGCGGCCTCGATGTTGTGCCCCTGTACGTCCCCGATGGCCAGCCCGATCCGGCCGTCGGGCAGCGGGAAGGCGTCGTACCAGTCGCCGCCCACGTTCAGGCCGTAGCAGGCGGGCGCGTAGCGGACCGCCAGATGCAGTCCGGGGGCGGTGGGCAGGTCCCGGGGCAGCATGCCGCGTTGCAGGGCGATGGCCAGCTCGACCTGGGTGCGCTGGAGTTCCGCGCGCTCGCGCGCCTGCGCGGTGAGCGAACCGAGTCTGGCCAGCAGTTCGTCGCCGTCGTCGGTGGGGCGCTTGCGGGGCATCGGTTCACTTCCGGCGGAGGGTGCCCTGGGAGACGGCCGCCTTTGCGGGCACGGCTGCCTGAATCATTGGCAAACGCCTAGATTTTACCTAGATTGACCGAACTCGGCGCGGCCCGCCGGGGCGGGCCGCTCAGCCGGTGTCCGCGTCGGTTCAGCCCGCGTCGGAGTCGATCCCGGTGATCACGGCGGGCCCCAGCGGCGCGCTGCGTTCGTCCAGGCCCGCGCCGCGCAGCGCGGAGTCCGCCAGCCTGCGGGCCTCCTCCTCGGCGTGCGGACCGGTGTCGGCCTCGACGGTCAGGCGGAGGGTGAAGGTGTTGTCGTCGTTGACGTTGAGCACATCCAGGTCCTCGCTGCTGCCCATCCGGGTGCCGTGCGGGTCCACGGGGCGCAGTGCCCGGGTCAGCCGGGTCCGGGTGTCCGCGCCGACCCCGGCGGTGAAGGTGCCGGGGACGCTGATCAGGTAGGTCGTCATGACGGTCCTTTCCTCGGGCGTCCCCTCGACTACCCCGTTTCCCGGCCTTCGCACGGGCTGCTCGGGGTGATCGGCTTCTTACGGACTCCTCACCGGGGTCACGCGCTCACAGCGGGGAGTGGGCCACCGCCGTGACGTAGGCACCGAAGAACAGGGACACCAGGGTGAGCGCGCCGTAGACGAGGACCGCCTGGCCGGGCCGGACTCGCCAGGTCCGGGCGAGGGCGCGGGCCATCGGGATGAGCAGGGGGAAGGCCGGGAGCAGGAAGCGGGGCTTGGAGGAGAAGGACCCCGAGCCGCCGAGCACGAGCAGGATCAGCACCCCGGAGAAGACGACCAGGACCAGCGGGGGGCGGTCCAGGCACAGCAGCGCGAACAGCAGCACCCCGGTGGCCACGACCAGCAGCGCGACCGTGTAGACGACGCCGCCGCCGTGCAGCAGCAGTGCCTTGACGAAGCGGGCCGCGCCGACGCCGAAGTCGAAGCGGGAGTCCCAGGCGCTCTGCACCTTGAAGTAGCCGCCGAACAGATTGCCGACCTGGGTGCCGACCCACAGCACATAGCCGAGGAAGCCCAGCGGGGCGAGGACGGCGCCGGCCCACAGCCGCCAGGAGACCCGGCCGCGCCCGCGCCACGCCTCGCACCCGGCCGCGAGGGCGACGGCGCCGGCCACCGCGAAGCCGCTGGGCCGGGCGAGGCCCGCGAGCGCGGCCAGCGTCCCGGCCCACAGCCAGCGGCCCTTGAGCACGCCGTACAGGGCCCAGATGGCGAGCGCGGCGAACAGCGACTCGGTGTAGGCGATGGTCAGCTCGACGGCGTGCGGCATGACCGCCCACAGGCCGACCAGCGCGGTGGCCACACCCCGGCCGTACAGCAGATGTCCGATGACGTAGACGCCGTACGCGGCCACGCCCGCCGCGAGCCAGGCGATGAGCAGCGCTGCCTGGCCCGGGGTGAGCGGCAGCACGGTGGTGAGCGCTCGGATGAGCGCCGGGTAGAGGGGGAAGAAGGCCCAGTCGGTCTGTACGGCGCCCTGCGGGGTGATCCACATCTTGTGGCCGTAGCCCTGGGCCGCGATGTGCAGGTACCAGCGGGAGTCCCAGGAGTGGGCGAGGGTCCGCACGAGCGGGTGTCCGCGCAGGGCGTTGGTCAGGATCACCGCGAGTATCCCGGCGAGCCGGACGCCCGCGAACAGCGCGAGGGCCGGTACCGCCCCTTCGGGGATCCCGCGGCGGACGATCCGGGGCAGATCGAAGCGGCCCGCGGGGCGGGACGGGGCGGCCGGTTCGGGCCGGGGAACGGAGGAGGTGCTCACGCTGCTGACCTTGGGCACGCCGGGTAAGACGTGCAATCCACGACTCGGGTTTCTTACGAACTTCCACCCTGAATCAGGAATTGGTCAAGAAACGGGTGTAAGTCCCTTACGGTCCCTTGCTCAACGAGTCGAACCCCCTTCGGTCACTCCTTCCGGCCACCCCTCCAGCCACCCCTCCGGGCACCCCCCTGCGGACCCCCGAAAGGACCCACGTAGGGTGTGGTTATCATATGAGCGCTGCCTAGCTCGAAAGATGGACCGGACCTGTGACTGTCAACGACGACTCGTTCACCAACTGGAAGCACCGCGAGGAGATCGCGGAGTCCATGATCCCGCTCATCGGGAAGCTGCACCGCGAGCAGGACGTGACCGTCCTGCTGCACAGCCGCTCCCTGGTGAACAAGTCGGTGGTCAGCATCCTCAAGACGCACCGCTTCGCCCGGCAGATCGCCGGCCAGGAGCTGTCCGTCACCGAGACGATGCCCTTCCTGAAGGCCCTGACCGCCCTGGATCTCGGTCCCTCCCAGATCGACCTGGGCATGCTCGCCACCCTCCACCAGGCCGACGAACGCGGCCTGAGCGTCGAGGAGTTCACCGCCGAGGCGGTCGCCGGTGCCACCGGCGCCAACAAGATCGACCGGCGTGAGCCGCGCGATGTCGTGCTGTACGGCTTCGGCCGCATCGGCCGCCTCGTGGCCCGCCTGCTGATCGAGAAGGCCGGCTCCGGCAACGGTCTGCGGCTGCGGGCCATCGTGGTGCGCGGCGGCGGCGCCCAGGACATCGTCAAGCGCGCCTCGCTGCTGCGGCGCGACTCGATCCACGGCCAGTTCCAGGGCACCATCACGGTGGACGAGGAGAGCAGCACGATCATCGCCAACGGCAATGCCGTGAAGGTGATCTACGCCGACGACCCCTCGCAGGTGGACTACACCGACTACGGCATCCGCGACGCGATCCTCATCGACAACACCGGCAAATGGCGTGACCGCGCGGGCCTGTCCGAGCACCTGCGCCCCGGTATCGAGAAGGTCGTACTGACCGCGCCGGGCAAGGGCGACGTCCCGAACATCGTGCACGGCGTCAACCACGACACCATCAAGCCGGACGAGCAGATCCTGTCCTGCGCCTCCTGCACCACCAACGCGATCGTCCCGCCGCTGAAGGCCATGGACGACGAGTACGGCGTGCTGCGCGGCCATGTGGAGACGGTCCACTCGTTCACCAACGACCAGAACCTGCTGGACAATTATCACAAGGCCGAGCGCCGCGGCCGGTCCGCGCCGCTGAACATGGTGATCACCGAGACCGGTGCCGCCTCGGCCGTGGCGAAGGCGCTGCCCGACCTCAAGGCGCCGATCTCCGGCAGCTCGATCCGCGTCCCGGTGCCGGACGTCTCGATCGCGATCCTCAACCTCCAGCTGGCCCGTGAGACCACCCGCGAGGAGGTCCACGACTATCTGCGCGACGTCTCGCTGACCTCGCCGCTCAAGCGCCAGATCGACTTCACCACGGCGCCCGACGCGGTCTCCAGCGACTTCATCGGCTCGCGCCACGCCTCGATCGTGGACGCCGGCGCGCTGAAGGTCGACGGCGACAACGCGATCCTCTATCTCTGGTACGACAACGAGTTCGGCTACTCGTGCCAGGTCGTCCGGGTCGTGCAGTACGTGTCGGGCGTGGAGTACCCGACGTACCCGGCGACGGCGGTCTGACGCCCCAACCCCCAGCCCCCAGCCCCTGGCGCCCTCGCGGCCGCCGACCGGAGTCTCCGGTCGGCGGCCGTTCGCGTTCCCGGGCGGCCTCCAGCCCCCTTCGTTGCTTAGCAGTTTGCCTAAAGGCTTTAGGAAGCCGCATAATCCTTATCGGCAAGAGGGAGGAAGCTGATGGTACGTGCGGGGCTGAGCACGGAGCGGCTGGTCCGCGCGGGCGCGGAGCTGGCCGACGAGGTGGGCTTTGAACAGGTGACGGTGTCGGCGCTGGCCCGGCGGTTCGACGTCAAGGTCGCGAGCCTGTACTCGCACCTGAAGAACTCCCAGGACCTCAAGACGCGGATCGCGCTGCTCGCCCTCGCGGAGCTGGCCGACCGCGCCGCCGAGGCGCTCGCCGGACGCTCCGGCAAGGACGCGCTCGGCGCCTTCGCGGACGTCTACCGCGACTACGCCCTCGCCCACCCCGGCCGCTACACGGCGGCCCGGTACCCGCTGGACCCCGAGACCGCCGCCGCGAGCGCGGGCCCCCGGCACGCCCAGCTGACCCGGGCGATCCTGCGCGGCTACGACCTGCCCGAACCCGACCAGACCCACGCGGTGCGCCTGCTGGGCAGCGTCTTCCACGGCTACGTCAGCCTGGAGACGGCCGGCGGTTTCGCGCACAGCGCCCCCGACTCCCAGGAGTCCTGGACGCGGATCGTGGACGCCCTGGACTCCCTGCTGCGCAACTGGCCCACCCGCTGAGCCGACGTCTCCACACGAAACACAGGCCGACATCATGCACACCACCGCCCTCACCCCCGACCTCGTACGCGGCGCCCTCGACCTCGAACGCACCGAGCGCGGGCTGCTGCCGCACCGGCTGCCCGCCCGGGCCCGCGCCCAGTGCGCCGACCCGCAGCTCGCCCTGGCCGAGTCCCAGCCCGCCGGGGTACGGCTGGCGTTCCGCACCCGGGCCACCACCGTCGAGCTGGACACCCTGCCGACCAAGCGGGTCTACACCGGCGTCCCGCCGCGCCCCGACGGGGTGTACGACCTGCTGGTGGACGGGCGCCCGGCGGGCAGCGCGAGCGCGGCCGGGGGCGACGTCCTCACCATCGACATGGCCACCGGGAGCACGGAGCACACGCCGGGTCCGGTCGCCACCGTACGGTTCTCCGGGCTGCCGGACACGGCCAAGGACATGGAGATCTGGCTGCCGCACAACGAGCGGACCGAGTTGGTCGCGCTGCGCACCGACGCCCCGGTGACGGCCGTACCGGACCGGGGCCGCAAGGTCTGGCTGCACCACGGCAGTTCGATCAGCCACGGCTCCGACGCCGCGAGCCCCACCACCACATGGCCGGCGCTGGCCGCCGCTCTCGGCGGGGCCGAGCTGATCAATCTGGGCCTCGGCGGGGGCGCGCTGCTCGACCCGTTCACCGCCCGGGCGCTGCGGGACACCCCGGCCGATCTGATCAGCCTCAAGCTCGGCATCAACATCGTGAACGGCGACCTGATGCGGCTGCGCGCCTTCGGGCCCGCGGTGCACGGCTTCCTGGACACCGTGCGCGAGGGGCACCCGGACACCCCGCTGCTCGTCGTGTCGCCGGTGCTGTGCCCGATGCACGAGGACACGCCCGGACCCACCGCCTGGGACCTCACCGCGCTCGCCGAGGGCCGGCTCGCCTTCCGGGCCTCCGGCGACCCTGCGGAGACGGCCGCCGGCAAGCTCACGCTGGGCGTCGTACGGGCGGAGCTGGCGCGGATCGTGCGGGAGCGGTCGGCCGAGGACGACCGGCTGTTCCACCTCGACGGCCGCGAGCTGTACGGCGAGGCCGACTTCGCGGAGCTTCCGCTGCCGGACGGTCTCCACCCGGACGCCGCCGCGCATCGCAGGATCGGCGAACGGTTCGCGGCGGTGGCCTTCGGCGGGGGCGGTGCGTTCTCGTCCCGGCGCTGACGGGGGTGTGCGCCGTTGGGCCGCGGTGCGTGAACGCCTGCGGCTGCGCCATGGCCGGTCGCGCAGTTCCCCGCGCCCCCAGGGGGGCCGAAGGGGCGCGCGCGGGGGCGGTGGCAGGATGGTGGCATGGTGATGAATCAGCCGTGGACGGGCCTTCACGGTGACCTGGTGGCAGCGAAGGCATCGGTGTACGACCCGAGCGGTTTCGCCTGCTCACTGCCGGTGCCGGAACCGGAGAGCGCCGAGTACGCGGCTTGCGCGTTCACGCTCGACGACCGTTCGGTCCGGTTCCGCGTGGCCAAGACCACCCCGACGAAGGTGGGCCAGTTCGTCACCGTGTGGCAGCGGTCCGAACAGGGGCCGATCCGGCCCTTCGACGCCGACGACGGAGTGGACCTCTTCGTCATCAGCAGCCGCGACGACGACGGCTTCGGACAGTTCGTGTTCCCGCGCGAGGTGTTGTGCGAGCGCGGCATCGTCTCCCGCGACGGCTCCGGCGGGAAGCGCGGATTCCGCGTCTACCCGCCGTGGGTGACCACGACCAACCGGCAGGCCCGCGGCACGCAGGCATGGCAGGTGGATCACTTCTTCGACCTCGGTCAGGACGGGCCGGCCGACCTGACACTCGCCCGCGCCCTCTACCGTCCATAGGCGCCCGCTGCTCCGCGCGGGTCACACGAGGTGGGCGAAGACCACCAGGTTGTCGGTGTAGTCCTTGGCCGTGTGGTCGTAGTCGCCCGCACAGGTGATGAGCCGCGCCTCGGGGCGGGACGCGTCGGCGTAGACGCGGTCGCTCGGGAAGTCGTCCTTCGCGAAGGTCTCGGCGCTGTCGACCACGAAGTTCGCGGTCCGTCCGTCGGCGCGCTCCACCGAGAACCGGTCGCCGGTGTCCAGTTGGTCGAGGTTGACGAAGACGGCCGCGGAGACCTTGGTGTCCACGTGCCCGGCGATGATGGCGGTGCCCTTCTCCCCGGGCGCCGCGCCCTTGGCGTACCAGCCGACGAGATTGGTGTTCGCCGCGGGCGGCGGCTGGAGCGCTCCCGCGGGGCCGAGGGTCAGCTGGGTGAAGGGGGCGTCGACGCCGATCTTCGGGATGACCAGCCGGGTCGGCTCCGACCGGGGCAGCCCGATGCCCGCCGGGGGCCGCCCGGTGGAGCTGGCCCCGGAGGCCGGGGTCGCCCGCGGCGCCGGGAACGATCCGTGATGCCCCCCGAACATGCTGACGGCGAGGAAGAGGATCGCCACCCCCCAGAGCACCAGCCGCCCGCCACGAGCGGCACCTGACGCGTCCGGCTCCGGTTCGGGGGGCTGCGCGGAGGACGGATCCGCTGCCATCGGACATCACCTCACTGGGACACGGCGGTACGGGTATGGGTGTCGGCGGGGGTCGCGCCCGCCCCGCGCGGGGCACGCGCCGCCGGCGCTGTCAGCGCGCCGGCGGCGTCCGTGGTTCCGATCTGGCGCTGTCAGCGCGCCGGCGGCGTCCGTGGCCCCGGTCAGGACGCCGGCTGCGCGGCCTTCTTGCGGCGCAGCGCGTACAGGCCGGCCGCGCCCACACCGAGGACCGCGAGGCCACCCGTGGTGACGCCGGGGTCGGCGAGCGCCCCGCCACCGGTGTGCATGCCGCCACGCGGCTTGCCGCCGCCGCTGTCCGAGCCGCCGCCCCAGTCGCTGCCGCTGTCGTCGCCGCCCTTGCCGCGACCACCGCCACCGCTGTCGTCGTCACCGCCCTTGCCGCGACCGCCGCCACCGCTGTCGTCGT
Source organism: Streptomyces sp. LaBMicrA B280 (assembly GCF_049222185.1). Classification (NCBI taxonomy): domain Bacteria; kingdom Bacillati; phylum Actinomycetota; class Actinomycetes; order Kitasatosporales; family Streptomycetaceae; genus Streptomyces; species Streptomyces sp. LaBMicrA B280. The sequence goes on from NZ_JBMJCT010000044.1 coordinate 19,506, forward strand.
CGCCGCCCTTGCCCCGGCCGCCGCTGCCGCCGCCGTCGTCGCTGCCGCCCTTGCCCCCGCCGTCCTCCTTGTAGGACTCGGGGTCGAACCGGATGTCGCCGCTGCTGTCGGTGCGCAACACGGTGGCGAGCGCTCCGCCACCCGTGTGCATTCCGCCGCGGGGCCGGTCGTGTCCGCGGTCGTTGTCGCCTCCGCTGCCGTTGTCTTGGTCCTGGTCGGAGCCCTTGTCGCGGTCACCGCCGGAGTCACTGCTGTGCGAGGAGTCCCCACGGCCCGAGTCGTGCCCGGCCGGGACCGCGAACGCGGCGCCGGGCGTGGCGAAGGCCAGGGCGGCCGCGGCGGCTGCCGTGGCCAGGAGGGTACGGGCAGAACGCATCGTGTAGTCCTTCCGCCGTGACCGGGCAGCGGACGCCTCATCAGCTGGATGGACCCGGTCTCGACATGAACCACCGTCAGTGAGGCCCCCGGCTCCCACCATCCGGGCCGTCCAGCCGTGTCAACGGCCCACCCGTCTGCCCCAGTGCGCCCGCCCCCGCGCCCCTCGTCCGGTCCAATCCGGGCCACCGCCGAACTCCACACCGGCCCGCCCGGAAAGCGGCCGAGGAGAGGTTCGTCACCCGCCCTTGTTATGACAGTGGTCATAGCGCAGTCTGGTGCCGGACGGTACGACGGCACACGGCCGGTGGCGGCCGAGGCGGTGGGAGGCGGCAGTGGCGGACGGAATGGCGCGGGCCCTGTGGGAGCGCTACGAACCGGTGCACGACCTCGTGTACTTCGCGCCGCAGGCGCACCGCGCGGCCGAGGCGCTCGGGATGCGCGGCTACTGGATGGGCTACTTCGCGCTGCGGGCCGCCCCGCTCGGCCCGGTCTCCCCCGCCGTCGTGGCGAGCAGCTTCTACGTCTTCCACCCCGCCCGGGTGGCCAGGGCGCTGCCGGACGCCTGGGGGCACGCGGCTCCCGCGCGAATCCTCGCGGCCCGCGCGGAGGCCATGGACGCGGCGATGACCGGGCTGTACGGACCGGAGGTCACCGGCTCCGCCGAGTTCACCGAGGCCGCCGATCTCGCCTGGGAGGCCGCGGCGGCCGCGGACACCACGGGCCGGGTGCTGGCCGCCGCCAACCAGGCGCTGGAGCGCCCGGAGCGGCCCACGGCCCGGCTGTGGCAAGCGGTGACCACCCTGCGCGAGCACCGCGGCGACGGGCATGTCGCGGTGCTGGTGGGCCAGGGGCTCGGGCCGGTCGAGGCCATGGTGCTCAAGGCGGCCGCCGGGGAGTCGGACGAGGGGTTCCTGCGGGAGACCCGCAAGTGGGAGCCGGGCGACTGGACGGCGGCCGGGGTCCGGCTGCGGGAGCGCGGACTGCTCGCCGAGGACGGTTCGCTCACCGACTCCGGGGTGGCGGCACGCGCGGAGGTCGAGGCGCGGACCGACGCGGCGGCCGAGAGCCCCTGGCGCGCCCTCGGCCAGGACCGCACCGCCCGGCTGGCCGCGCTGCTGGATCCGCTGGCCCGCGCGGTGGAGGACTCGGATCTGCTGCCGCCCGGCAACCCGGTGGGCCTGCCGCCGCGTTCCACCCCGGTCGGCGACTGACGGTACGGCGGGCGCCTCGTGTGGCCACTTCGCGCACTCCCGCCGCCCGCGCGGCGCCGACCCGCGCACAAGGCCCCGCCGAACGGCCGAAAAGCGTCGTATAAACGGTCGAAGTAGCCTCTCCTGACCTGGTGTTGTCGGCCGTACTCTGAAGCCGTGGTCACGCGAGACGAGGATCCTGGACAGGCGGCGTCCCGGCTCACCGGGCGCCCGGTCGACGCGGCGCGGGGGATGTCCGGGTCGCCCGTGGAGGTGCTGCTGGACGACGGCACCCCGGTGATGGTCAAGCGCGCCGACGCCCCCGGAGCGGTCCGCGCGGAGGTGGCCGGGCTGCGCTGGCTGGCCGCGTCGGGCGCCGTACGGGTGCCGGCGGTGCTCGGGCACGACGAGCGCTGGATGGTCACCGAGCGGGTGGCGACCGGGGACCCCGACGCGAAGGCGGCGCTCCGTTTCGGTCAGGCCCTGGCGGCCCTGCACGCGTCCGGCGCGCCCCGCTTCGGGTCGGCGCCGCCCGGCGGGCCGCAGGACGCGTACATCGGCCTCGCGCCCATGCGCAACGCCGAGGGCGCCGACTGGCCCGGTTGGTACGCCGAGCACCGGGTGCTGCCGTATGTACGCGGGGCGGTCGAGCGCGGGACGCTGCGGCCGGGCGAGGCGGCGGTGTTCGAGCGGGTCTGCGCGCGGCTGCCGGAGCTCGCGGGGCCCGCGGAGCCGCCCGCGCGGCTGCACGGCGACCTGTGGAACGGCAATGTGCTGTGGGGCGCCGACGGCGAGGTGCGGCTCATCGACCCGGCCGCGCACGGCGGACACCGGGAGACCGATCTGGCGATGCTTCAGCTCTTCGGCTGCCCCCAGCTGGACCGTGTCCTCGCGGGATACCGGGAGTCGGCGCCGCTCGCCGACGGCTGGCGCGAGCGCGTCGGCGTCCACCAGCTCTTCCCGCTGCTCGTGCACGCGGTGCTGTTCGGACGCGGATACGCGGAGCAGGCACTGTCCGTGGCGCGCGGGGCACTCGCTGTGTGAGCGGGGCGTCCAACGCCGCGGCGGAACGCACCCGTCCGCGCCATGGTCACGCAGCGTAAGGAAACCAATCACCCGTTCGAATCGTATAAGGACGTGAAAGCCGAACCAGGGAGAGACCATGCAACCGTTCACGCTCAACTACGCGCGCCCGGCTGTGCAGTTGGAAGTAACCGTTCCGTACGCGTACGACTCCGGACTGCAGTTGAACGTCCTCCCGGACGGGCGGATCGCCGCGACGGACCACGCGACCCTGCGCGCGCTGGGAACCACGACCTCGACCGCCGGTTCCAAGACGCACTTCGACGACTGAGCCACGGACCCGCAGACGATGACCGTGCTCATCCTGACCAGTGAAGAAGACGTGACGGCGGACATGGTGGTCCTCCGCCTCCGCGAGGCCCAGGTGCCCGTCGTCCGGCTCGACCCCGCCGATCTGACCGACGGGGTCGCGCTGTCGGGCGAGTACGCGCACGGCGCCTGCCACGGGCAACTGTCCGTCGGCGGGCGCCTGGTGGACCTGGACGGCCTGCGCTCCATCTGGGTGCGCAGGCCCGGGGCGGCGGCTGCGCGCGCCGCCCAGCCGTCCGCCTGGCTGACCGAGGAGTCCGCGCAGGCGCTCTACGGCATGCTCCGCGGCACCGGCGCGCGCTGGATGAACCATCCGGACGCCGCCCGCCGCGCCCGGTACAAGCCCTGGCAGCTGCGGCACGCCCAGCGCAGCGGACTGACCGTGCCGGCCACCCTGATCACCACGTTCCCGCAGGCGGCGCGGGAGTTCGCGGAGCGCCACCCGGACCTGGTGGTCAAGCCGGTCTCCGGAGCGCATCCGCAGGAGCCGCCGCGGGCGGTGCCGACCAGCAGGGTCGCGCCGGACGCGGACTTCTCGGCGGTCGCCTACGGGCCGACGCTGCTCCAGCAACGCGTGGTGAAGCAGGCCGACATCCGGCTCACCGCCGTCGGCGACACCCTGCTGGCGGCCCGCAAGCCGGTGGATCCGGACGCCCACCCGGACGACGTGGACGTCCGGTTCGCCCCGTCCGTGTCGCCGTGGCTGCCGGTGACGGTGCCCGCGTGGGTAGCCGAGGGGGTCCTGCGCTATCTACGGGCGGCCGGACTGGCGTACGGTGCCTTCGACTTCGCGGAGGACGCGGACGGCGTCTGGTGGTTCCTGGAGTGCAACCAGTCCGGCCAGTTCGGGTTCGTGGAGATGGACACCGGGCAGCCGATCGCCGCCACCATCGCCGCATGGCTCGCGGGGGCCGGGCTCTCGGAAGGCGACTGTACGAACGCGGCCACGGGCGCGGGCTGTTGAGGGCCCGGGGACCGGTTCGGAGAGAGGAACGTCATATGCGCATCGGACTGCTGGGAACGGGACCCTGGGCCCGGTCGGTCTACGCCCCGGCCCTCGCCGGGCACCCCGGCCTTGAGTTCGCCGGGGTGTGGGGCCGCCGCCCCGAGGCCGCCGCCGAACTCGCACAGCGGTACGGCGGGGCGCCGTACGCCGATGTGGACGCGCTGCTGGCCGATGTGGACGCGGTCGCCGTCGCCCTGCCGCCGTCCGTGCAGGCCCCGTTGGCGGTGCGGGCGGCGCGGGCCGGACGGCATCTGCTCCTGGACAAGCCGCTCGCGCTGTCGGTCGCCGACGCGCGTGCGGTGGCCGAGGAGGCGGAGCGGGCCCAGGTGGCGTCGGTGGTGTTCTTCACCGCGCGCTTCCAGAAGGAACCGCAGGCGTGGATCGAGGAACAGGGCGCGCTCGCGGGCTGGTTCACGGCGCGGGCGCAGTGGCTGGGGGCGGTGTTCACGACCGACAGCCCCTTCGCGGCCTCTCCGTGGCGCCAGGAGAAGGGCCCGCTGTGGGACCTGGGCCCGCACGCGCTGTCCGTGCTGATGCCGATCCTCGGCGACGTCACCCGGGTGGTGGCGGCGGGCCGCGGCCCGGGAGACACCGTGCACCTGGTCCTCGGCCACGCCGCCGGGGCCTCCAGCACGGTCACCCTCAGCCAGACGGTTCCACCGGCGGCTGCGGGAACCGCGTACGAACTGCGCGGCGAATCCGGCGTCGCCGTCATGCCCGCCGCCTCCGAGGACGCCGTCACCGCGCTCACCCGAGCCGCCGACGCCCTTCTGGCCGCCGCCGGGACCGGCCGTCCGCACCCCTGCGACGCGTCCTTCGGACTCCGGGTCACGGAGATCCTGGCGGCGGCGGAGGCCCGGCTGTCGGCGGACCCGGAGTGACCCCGGGCGCCCTGGTCCGCACTCCGCTCGTGGTCACCCCGTCCCTCGACGCCGCCGCGAAGATCCAGCGGTTGGCGGCCAGGGCGTCGTTCGGTTCCGGGAGGGGGCCGCGGCCATGGCGGCGGGTGAAGTCGTAGGGGGTGCGGATCGTCACCGTCCAACCCTGGGAGGCGAGTTCGGCGGCCGAGTCGGGGCGGGGCTCGCCGTCGAAGAGGGCGAGCAGGTCGATGCCGATGCGCCGGTGGGTGTCGGTGTAGACGGGGCTGGAGCGCACCTGCGGGGACTCGGCGAGGTCCTTGATCTCGTACGCCAGGGTGCTGTCCGCCGCGCTGAGCCGGTCGATCGTGGCGACCAGGCGCCGTTCGGCCGCCGCCGGAAGATACAGCAGCAGCCCCTCGGCCAGCCACGCCGTGGGCTCGGCCGGGTCGAAGCCCGCGGACAGCAGGACCTCGGCCCAGTCGTCGCGCAGATCGGCCGCGAGTGCCCGGCGCTCGGTCGCGGGGGCGGCCCCGAGCCGGTCGAGGACCTTCTGTTTGAAGGCCAGCACCTCCGCCGTGTCCACCTCGTACACCGCGCACCCCGGCGGCCAGTCCAGCCGGTACGCCCGGCTGTCCAGGCCCGCGCCGAGGAGCACCACCTGGCGCAGGCCCAGATGTGCCGAGCGCAGCAGATGGTCGTCCAGGACGCGGGTGCGCAGGGCGAAGTACCGGCCGAGCCTGCCCCACAGCGGATCGGCGTCCCCGTCGGGCACCTGACCCGGGCGTACCGGCCAGCTCGCCGAGGCCGCCGCCGCGCGCACGAAGTGCTCGGCGAACGGGTCCCGGGCCAGCGCGTCGGGGCGATGCGTCTCGATCGCGCGGGCCGCGGCCACCAGCAGGGCGGTACGGCCCACGCCCCGGGCCACCCCGGCGGTCAGGCCCCCGGCCGTATGCACGGCACCTCCTCGGACCCGAGGGCCGGCGCGGTCCAGGCCGCCGGGTCGCGGGCGGTGGTCGTGCGGGCGCCGTAGACCACGCGCATGAACCGCAGCACGTCGTCGTACGGCAGATGCAGGGCCGCGGTGCAGTCCGTCAGGACGGTCACATGGAAGCCCTTCTGGAACGCCGTGCGGGCGGTGGTGTCCACGCACACGTCGGCGTACACCCCGGCGAAGACCAGATGGCCGACGCCGCGCGCGCCGAGGTGCTCCTCGAAGCCCTCGCCGAGGAAGGCGTCGAAGCGGGCGCGCTTGGTGAAGACGCGCTCGCCCGGGGCCGGGGCGACCCGGTGGAACTCGGCGCCCCAGGAGCCCTCCAGGCACTTCGGCCGCTTGCCGAGGGCGTGGTTCCGCGACCGCCAGGCCGCGCCCTGGTGTTCGAGGTCGCCGGTGAACCGTACGAAGACCACCTCCACGTCGCGCGCGCGGGCGGCGGCCACCGCCCGGACGGTGCCGGTGACGGCCGCGTCCAGGACGGTGGGGTCGCCGCCGAAGCGGGCCAGGGCGGTCGGGCCGGTGCAGAAGTCGTTCTGCACGTCCACGACGACCAGGGCCGTGCGCTCCCCCGTCGGGCCGGTCATGAGCCGCCGACCAGGGCGGCGTCCGCGGGTGTTCCGGCTCCGGGCGCGTCGAGGGCGTCGAGCACGGCGTCGGCCACGGCGGTGGTGGAGTGCCGCCCGCCGAGGTCGGGGGTGGATATGCCCCGTTCCTCCAGGATTCGCAGCGCCTTCTCGACGGCCTCCACCGCACCGGTGCGTCCGGCGTGCCCCTCGGCGACGCGCGCGGCCGCGCGGATGGTCGCCACCGGGTTGACGAGGCCCCGGCCCGCGATGTCGTCGGCGGAGCCGTGCACCGTCTGGTACTCGGTGAGTCCGGCGAGCGCGGGGTCGAGGAAGACATTCTCGGTGCAACGATTCTCCTGCCGGTCGGAGCCGAACCGGTCGAGGAGCATGACGTGCATGATGTCGGCCCATTCGTTCCCGGCGATCAGCAGCGTCCGGTCGGGCAGGCCGTGGGTGATGAGGTTGCGGTTGACCGTGTCCGGCTGGAACAGGCCGATCTCCACGCCGAGTTCCGCCGCGAGTTCGCTCACCCAGGCGTCCAGCGCGCCGTCCAGGAGATGGAACTTGTACGCCATGACGATGCGGCCGATCCGCCCGTCCGGCCACTCCTGCCGGGCCCGGCGCAGGGCGTAGCGGACGACGCTCGCGGTGATCTCCCGGCCGAAGGTCATGGTGCGGGTGATCTCGCCGGGTGTGTGCTGGTTCTCCCCGGTGTAGAACCCCTGTGCCTGGTCGCGCACCAGCAGCAGGGAGCGGCCGTCGGCGCCGAGGAGGTCCACCTTGACGGCGCGCAGCCGCTCGCGGACGAGGTACAGGGACTGGGCGTTGACGGCGGTCCGGAAGATCGCCGTGGTGCCCCGCTCGGCGCGGGTGCGGCAGAACCGTTCGTAGTGGTCGGCGTCCGCGGCGGTCAGCTCACGGATCCGGGCGGTGCCGGGCTCGCCGCGCAGCGAGTGGTAGGAGTGGTAGAGCCGCGGGGAGCGCTCGATCGTCACGGTGCCCGGGTGCCCGGCGGTCAGCGCGCCGAGCACCCGCTCGAAGACGTCGGCGAGTTCGGGGCCGGTGCCCCGGCCCACGGCCAGTCCGATGACGGGGGCGTTCGGGTCGTGGGTCACTGGGCGGTGCCCGTGGTGAGGTGGTCGCCGGGGATGCCGGACTTCTCGGGGCGGTAGTAGTCGCGGATGCCGTCGGCCCAGGTGACCACGGGGACGCGGTCGCCGTGGACCGGCTCGAAGGCGTCGAACAGGGCCTCGATGTTGGGGCGTTGGAAGCCGATGGCCGTCATCAGGGCGACGAAGTGGGGGCGTTCGACGTAGCCGTCTCCGTCCGGGTCGCCCAGCGTGGCGAGGGCCTCGGCGAACTCGTTGACGGTGACGTCGAATCGCTGGGGGTCGAGCACGATGGCGTTGAACTCCTCGGGGCTGACCTGCCCGTCGCCGTCGGCGTCCAGCTCGGTGCGCAGGGTGTCCCAGTAGCCCTGGAAGGCCTTGACCATCCGGTGCTTCGCGCCGTCCCCGGCCTCGGGCACGGCCTCGACCACCCGCCTGCCCATCAGCTCGAAGTCCCCGGGGTCCAGAACGCCGTTGCCGTTGGCGTCGAACAGTGAGAAGACGAGTTCGACCCGGTTGTTCGCCTCGGTGGTGGCCATGGTGTTTTCCCCTCCGGTCATACGGTGCTCAAGAACCGCCGCCGGTCCTCGCGGGCCCGGCGGCGGCTCCACTATCGGCTCACCGGCGGCACCCGGTGAGGAAAAGACGGCCAGGTGCCCCCGAAGGAGGGAATTTCCCCGCCGGAGGCATGAACCCGCCGATCTTGGAGAGTGCCGCGTCTCCGCCCCTGTCACCCGGCACTGACAGCGCCGTCGGCGCAGAGGTTCACCCGCTCCCGTACGACCGGATAGCCCGCCTCGGCGAAGTGCGCGGCCATCGGGAAGTTGGACCGGTCGGTGGCGGCGGCGATGGACTCGGCGCCCTCGGCGGCCAGGAAGCGGGTGCACTCGACGAGCAGGTCGTAGGCGTAGCCGTGGCCGCGATGCTCCGGGACGACGCCGATGAAGCCGACGCAGGGGCCCGAGGGGTTGCGGGCGGGGATGTGGATGCCGACCGGGTCACCGGCGCGGGTGCGGGCGATCTGCCACCAGGAGCGCGGGGAGGGCATCCAGTGGAAGATGTCCAGCTCCTCCTGGGCGGCCTGTTCGACGCCGCCCTGCGCGATGGCCCGGCGGGCGTGCGCGTCGAGGGTGGCGGAGTGGATGCGGCGCAGCAGGTCGAGGAAGACGGCGTCGTCCGGTTCCGGGGTGAAGAGCAGACGGCCGGGGCGGTCGGGCAGGCCGCGCTCCGGGGTCCAGCGGTAGAGGAAGCGCTCCACCAGGGGTGTGTAACCGGCCAGGCGCGCGGCCGTGACGCGGGTCTCGGCGGCGGCCCGCAGCCGGGAATCGTCACGCCAGCCGCCGGGCAGGTCGAGGTCGATCTCATCGGGACGCCAGGGCGCGGTCCGCAGCAGTTCGGCGCCGGCCGCCTCCTCGCCCTCGGCCACGTCCAGCCAGTTGATCAGCAGCGGTTCGGTGTCCTCGGCGCGCCCCCACCAGGCGGCGCGGGCCACGGTGCGGCCGTCGCGCAGGGCGATGCGCTGCCACTCAGGGCGGAAGGCGGTCCGCCGGTGCTTCTCGGCGAGGGCCAGCGGGTCGGGCATGGTGTGGAACAGGTGCGCACTGTTCGCATCGAGCGTGCGCATGACCAGATCGGTCAAGGATTCCTCCGGGATACGTGCCGCGAGCGACCTCGCGGCGGGAACGCGCTCCCGGTCAGACCTTGCACATCCGTGCGACGGGGAGGGGGGAGCGCATGGTGACTGCGGTCATGACACTCGCCTCCTTCGTCCGTCTCGGATGTGCGCTTGTACGCTAACCGGACCACTCGACCGGCGTCCATCGGATTTCCGTACCGCGCGCGGTGGGCGTCACCGGCGCCCGGGAAGCGACCGACGGGCCCTCCTGACGGGGGCGGCGTAGCGTGGGCTTGTGCGATCGGTGCGCGCATGGTCGTCGCGCGGAAGCCAGGAGGATCGCGGCTGGTTGCGGGGCGCGCCGCCGCCGTGGTGGATCCGGCTGCTGCCGGTACTGCTGCTGGTCGCGGTGACCGTCGCCTCGACCGTCACCCCGCACGCCAGCGACCTGGGTTTCCTGCTCGGTGCGATCCCGCCGCTGGCCGTCCTGTCGTACGGCCCGCTGGTCACCGCCCTGCTCGGATTCCTTGTGGTGGTGGCCCTGAATGTGCCGGAGACGCATCTGAACCGGCCCGGCAACACCGATCTGCTCACCATCGTCTTCGTCGCCCTGCTCAGCGTGTTCGTGTCGTTCGTGCGCAGCCGCCGCGACGCCCAGCTCCAGGTGGAGCGCACGATCGGCGAGGCCGTGCAGCAGGCGGTGATGCCGCCGCTGCCCGAGCGGGTCGGGCGTGTCGGCTGCGCGGGCTTCTACCGGGCCGCGGAGAACGGCACGCTGGTGGGCGGGGACTTCTTCGACGTGCGCGAAGGGCCGTACGGCGTGCGGGCGGTGATGGGCGATGTGCGGGGGCACGGGCTGACGGCGGTCTCGACCGTGGTGTCCCTGCTGGGCGCGTTCCGGGAGGCGGTCCTGGACCAGCAGGACCTGGAGTCGGTGGCGGCGCGGATGGACCGGCGGCTGGCGACGGACGCGGCGGGCACGCCGGACGGAGAGCTGTTCGCGACGGCGGTGCTGGTGGAGTTCCCGGCCGGTGCGCGCACGATGCGGGTGGTGGCCTGCGGTCATCCGGCGCCGGTCCTGCTGCGCGAGGGCGACGCCCGGGAGGTCACCGTGATGCCGGGCACCCCGCTGGGGATCGGCCTGGTGGGGGCCGATCCGCCGAAGGAGGTCACGGTGCCGCTGGAGCCGGGCGACAGGCTGCTGCTGGCCTCCGACGGCGTCTGGGAGGCACGGAACCGCTCCGGGGTCTTCTACCCGCTGCCGGACCGGCTGGCCGCCCTCGCGGACACCCGGGACGGCGAACTGCCCACCGCCGTGTGGGCCGACCTCGCGCGGCTGCGCTACGAGGTCCGCGACGACGCCACGATGCTGGTCCTGGCCCCGGCCCCGGACGACCGGCCCGCCTGACCGCCGCGACCGGCCCGCGTCCCACGAGGAACCGGGTCGGCCCGGAGGAACCGGTCGGCACGTAAGGACTGCGTCACCCCACGTCCCACAAGAACCGGTGGGTGTGGATCCCGAAGTACGGGAAGGACCGGATCTCGCGGACGCCCTCGATCGGGCGGACCACGTCGTTGACGAGGTCCAGCAGGGCCTTCGGGCCGGACGCGACCACCTCGGCGAAGAGGTCGAAGCCGCCGGAGGTGAGCACCGAGTACACGACCTCGGGCCGCTCGGCCAGCGCGTCGGCGACGGCGCGCGGGTCACCGTCCACGCCGATCCCGAGCAGGGCCATGGCCTGGCCGCCCATCGCCATCGGGTCGGTGACGCCGACCACTTGGACGGCCCGGGAGTCCAGCAGCCGCTGCAGCCGCTGCCGGGCCGCGGAGGCGGACAGGCCCACCTTGGGCCCGAGGTCGGCGTAGGCGATACGGCCGTCGGTCTGCAGCTCGCGCAGGATGGCCCGGTCGATGTCGTCCATGGCGGTCATCATGCCCCTCCCCTCATCCCGCCAGGTCGGCGAGGGCGGCGGCGAACACCTCGGTGTGCCGGTCGACGTCCCGCTCGGTGGTGGCGGGGCACATCAGGGCCATGTTGTGGAACGGGGTGAGCAGGATGCCCCGGTTGGCGAGGTACAGGTGCAGGAAGTCCTCCAGGTCGGCGTCGGCGGCCGCCGCGGACTCGGTGCCGGTGCGGGGCGCGGGCGCGGTGAAGCGGTACTCGGTCCGCGCCCCGAGGCGGCTCACCGTCCAGGGCAGGGCGTGCGCCTCGATGCCGGCGCGCACGCCCGCCTCGAAGCGTGCGCACAGCTTGCCCATCCGGTCGAACGCCTCGTCGGTGAGGACGTGTTCGAGGGTGGCGCGGGTGGCCGCGACCGACAGGGCGTTGCCCGCGAGGGTGCCGCCGACGCCGCCCATGTCGACGAGGTCGAGGTCGCCGCGGGCCAGCAGCCGGTCGGCCAGCTCGGCGGAGAGGCCGTAGGCACCGGCCGGGATGCCGCCGCCGATCGCCTTGCCGATGGTGAGCATGTCCGGTGCCAGGTCCCAGGCGCCGGTGCAGCCGCCGGGCCCCGCGGAGAAGGTGTGCGTCTCGTCGTTGATCAGCAGCGTGCCGTGGCGCCTGGTCAGCTCGCGGACGCCGGTGAGGTAGCCGGGCTCGGGCAGCACGATGCCGATGTTGGTGAGGGCGGGCTCCATGAGGACCGCGGCCACATCGCCGTGGGCGAGTTCGCGCTCCAGCGCGGCGAGGTCGTTGAACTCGGCGACCCTGCTGGTGCGGGTCACCTCGCAGGGCGCGCCGACGTTCCCCGGCCGCGCCCTGCCCGCGCCGTCCGGGCCGGTGACGATCAGCGACTCGTCCACGCTGCCGTGGTAGCAGTAGCTGTTGAACAGGATCTTCGGCCGCCCGGTGACGGCGCGGGCGAGCCGGATCGCCCAGCGGTTGGCGTCGGTCGCGGTGAGCGAGAAGCTCCAGCGGGCCAGGCCGAAGCGCCGGGTCAGCTCGGCGCCGACCCACTCGGCGTCCTCGGTGGGCAGCATGGCGGTGGCCCCGCCGAGACCGGCGAAGCGCCGCTGGACCGCCTCGGTGACCGCCGCGGGCGAGTGGCCCGCCATCGCGCCGGTGTCGCCGAGGCAGAAGTCGATGTACTCGTGCCCGTCCACATCGCTGACCCGGGCGCCGCGGGCCCCGGCCAGATACCGGGGGAACGCCCCGGCCGTCTTGTTCATCCAGGTCATCGGCACCCGGCCGAAGAGATGGTCGGCCCCGGCGTACGCGGCGCGCGAGCGCGGGTTACGACGCTCGGCCTCGGCGCTCTCCCGGGCCAGGAGGGTGCGCAGACGGGTGCGGTCCATGGAAAACCTCGCTGGAATCGGACGACGGGACGGCGTGAGGCTACGACCGGAATCGTGTCCTTCTCAAGGGTTCACGCATGAATCGATCGCGCTAGCGCTCGAATCACGCGCCCCATCGCCTCGCCCCCCTCGAAGGGGTGACGTCTCCCCCCTGGGTCAACTGACGAACCGGTACGCGGAGTTCGAACGCGTCGCCAGAAACGCCAGGCCGCGCCACCCCTTCCGCCGCATAGAAATATCTACGAGCATGCATATGCCGGGTTGCTGTGCGAACGCACCGAGTGCCCGAGAACGCGGAGCAGTGCATGACGAACACGATGTGGATGCGGGGCGTGGAGTGGCTGGCGGCCTCGGCGGCCGACCCGCGCGCGTGCAAATGGGAGTGGGACCACGGGGAGGGGATCGCACTGCTGGAGGCGGGGCGCTTCTGGGATGTGCTCAGCGTCCCCGAGCGGCTCGGGCTGCTCACCCTCGACCTGCTGTGGCGGTCCGCGCTGCCGGTGCCGGGCCCGACCCTGGTGGACCTCACGGCCGGCCGGGTCGGCTTCTTCCTGCCGCCGGACCCGGACGGGGGCTGGGTCGGCGCGGGGCTGCGCTATGCGACCAGGGGCTCCTGGGTCGCCGTACCGCCGCCCTACCGGCCCGCCCGCTCCCTGGAGTGGCTGGTACCGCCCGACGGCACCGGCACCCTGCACTCCCCCGGCACCCTGGAGGACGCGCTGCGGCAGGCCAACGGCACCCTGACGATCCTCGCCGCACCGCCGCGCGGAGTGCGGGAGCCGTAGGACGGCGAGCGGGGTCCACGGCACCTGACGGCATCGCTCGAACGGGGTCTCCCGTCGGTCGGACGAACAGGAGAGCCCAAAAGAAGCGCGGGGCCCCGACCGGCCCCCCGTCCCGGTCGTGCCCCGCTGAAAGTGAACTTACGTGCGACGCCCGGTCCGTACCAGCGCACCGGTGCCCGGCGCCCCGCGCGGAGCACTCACCGGTGCACAGCCGCGTCCGCTTGATCCCGGTTCGCCGGGTCGAGGGCGGGGACGGGGAGTTCACCGGTGACGAGGTGGGCGAGGACGACCTCGTACAGATCGGTGCCCCCGCCCAGCAGCCGGCGCTCCAGGACGGGTTCGGCGGCCCGCACATGCTCCCGTACGGTCTGGGCGTGCACCCCCCGCGCCGTCGCGGCGGGCCCGGCGTTGGCGTCGGCGGCCAGCCAGGCGCGCAGGGTGCCGCGCAGATCCCGCCCGTCGGCGTCCAGGCGCCCGAGCAGGCCCTCGGCCCAGGAGCGCAGCGGGTCCCCGCCGAGCAGGTCCGCGAACCTCGGCGGCGCGGCGGGGCCGTTGCCCTCGATGTCGTACGGGCCGTGCGCCGCCTCGGTGTTGAGCGCGATGTGCGCCACCGCGCGCACGGCCAGCGCGGAGAAGTCGGCGCCGAGCAGCGCGGCGACCCGGTCCATGCGGGCGCGCACCGTGTTGCGGCTGACGCCGAGCACCTTGGCCGTGCTGACCGCGGTGAACTCCAGGCCGAGCCGGGTGGTGGCGAGCAGTTCGGCGCGCACGTGGTACGGCAGCGTGTCGAGCGGGCGCAGCACGGCGGCCGACCAGGCGTGCAGCGCGGCCGGGTCCATCAGGCGGGCGGGGCGGGTGCGTTCGGCGTACACGGCGGCCCGCTCCGGGCTGAAGCGGGCCACGGCGAGGGCGGTGACGGCCTGTCCGTAGGCCGTGGCGGTCAGGGCGAGGCGCTGGCGGGGGCTGCCGCCGAGGTAGCTGCCGGGCCGCACGGCGACCACGGAGCGCAGCCGTTCCTCCACCTCGGTGGCCGGGCCGAGCACGATGACGTGTTCGTCCATCGCCGGGCAGCGCACCACGAGGGCGCCGCCGCCGGTGACCGCCCCGCACTCCTCGGCGAGCCGGTCGCGTTCGGCGGCGGTGCCCTCGATGACGTACACCCGGGCGGTGTCGTTCTCCAGCAGACCGGGCCACAGTCCCGCGGCGACCCGGCGGGCGGAGACGATGTCCTCCACCATCAGCAGTTGCAGGATGGCGAGGCGCAGATCGGCGGTGGCCCGTCGCAGCCGGTAACCGGCGTGCGTCAACTCGCGCTCGCGCAGCAGCAGTTCGAGGACGCCCGCGGTGTGACCGAGGATGTCGGTGCTCTGCCGGTCGAAGGGCTCGGGGCGGGCCACGGCCAGTACGGCGGAGGCGGCCGGGCCGGGGCCGGGGTGCCGTATCCCGACCAGGCGCACATGCCGGGTGCCGTCCTCCAGCGCTGCGGCGGAGACCCGGCCCGCGGCCACGTCGGCGACGACGGCGGGGTCCGGCGCGGGCCGCTCCCCGGCTTCGGCGAGGAGGCCGCCGCGCGCGTCCTGGAGACTCACGGCGGACCCGGTGCGGCGGGCGAGCCAGGCGACCAGCCGGTTCAGATCGCGTCCCGCGGGGCGCAGCTGGTCGAGCAGCTCGCGCGCCCAGGCGCCCTCGCTCCCGTACGACGGCCGGGACACCGGCTCCTCCTCCGCTCGGCGGGCCACGTGTCCCTCTCCTGTCTTCCCTGTCGGCCGATGTTCGCAGCGGGACGTTACCCGACGGTTCACCGGGGCGTCCCCTCCGGCCGGACATGGCTCCGCCGGCGGCCCGGGGGGGGTGGGGCCGCCGACGGAGGCAACGCCTCCGGGGCCGGGGGGAGGGCTCCGGATGGCTCAGGGTCCGGGTGCCCGCGCGTTCCGGGGATACACCAGGGAATTTTCCGGGGGTGTATCGGGGGATTCCCGGGGATCCGGGGGCGGCGGCGGGCCGGGTACGTGCCGTGCTCGGGGGGTTCGTGCGACAGGCCGCGCCCCCTGCTGTCCGCGTCGCCCCCGGGGACGGCATAAGCTCGGTGAATGGCGAAGTACTTCGATGTGCACCCCGAGAATCCGCAGGCCCGCAGCATCGCCCAGATCGCCGACGCGGTCCGGTCGGAGGCGCTGATCGCGTACCCGACCGACTCCTGCTACGCGCTCGGCTGCCGGCTGGGCAGCAAGGACGGCGTGGACCGGATCCGGGCCATCCGCCAGCTGGACGACCGCCATCACTTCACGCTGATGTGCCGGGACTTCGCGCAGCTCGGGCAGTTCGTCCGGGTGGACAACGATGTGTTCCGGGCCGTGAAGGCGTCCACCCCCGGCAGCTACACCTTCATTCTCCCGGCCACCCGTGAGGTCCCGCGCAAGCTGATGCACCCGAAGAAGAAGACCGTGGGTGTGCGCATCCCGGATCATGTGGTCACCCAGGCGCTGCTGGCCGAGCTGGGCGAGCCGCTGCTGTCCAGCACGCTGCTGCTGCCGGACGAGGAGGAGCCGATGACCCAGGGCTGGGAGATCAAGGACCGCCTCGACCATGTGGTGGACGCGGTGGTCGACTCCGGGGAATGCGGCACCGAGCCGACCACGGTGGTCGACTTCTCCAGCGGCGAGGCGGAGATCGTCCGGCGGGGCGCGGGCGACACCGCACGGTTCGAGTGACGGCGGGGGGCGGTTCGGCGGACCGCCCGCGAGGGTCCCGATCTTGCGTGGCAGCATGAGATCCGCCCGCCATCCCTTCCCCCCAGGAGGCCCGTCACCATGACCGACGTACAGGGAGCATCCGTCGACATCCCGACCGAGGACGGCACCGCCGACGCCTACCTCGCCCATCCCGCGGACGGCGAGCCGCACCCGGGGGTCCTGCTGTACCAGGACGCCTACGGACTGCGCCCCCAGCTGCGGTCGATGGCCGACCGGCTGGCGTCCGCCGGATACACGGTCCTGGTGCCGAACGTCTTCTACCGGCACGGCACCACCCCGCTCGGCGAGCTGCCGGAGTTCATCGACCCGGCGGCCGACCCGAGCATCTGGGGGCGTATCGGCCCGGTGATGGGCTCCCTCACCCCCGAGCAGTCCCGGCGGGACGCGGACGCCTATCTGGGCTTCCTCGCGGACAACCCGTTCGTCACCGACGGTCCCGTCGCGCTGACCGGCTACTGCATGGGTGCCCGGCTCGCCCTGCGCACGGCCGCCACGCACCCCGACCGGGTGGCCGCGGCGGCCGGCTTCCACGGCGGCAAGCTGGTCACCGACGCCCCGGACAGCCCGCACCGCGGTGCCGGGGACGTCACCGCGGAGCTGTACTTCGGCTTCGCCGACCAGGACGCGTCCATGCCGGCCGAGCGGATCCGGGAGCTGGAGCGGGCGCTGGACGCGGCCGGGGTGCGCCACACCTGCGAGGTGTATCCGGGCGCGCAGCACGGCTACACCCAGGCCGACACCCCCGCCTACGACCGGGAGGCCGACGAGCGCCACTGGGCGGCGCTGCTGGCCCTGCTCGACCGCACCTTCTGAGCCTTCGAGCCTTCTGACCCTTCCGAACCGCTCGGCACCGGCCCGCGGCGCCCGCCCCGCGAGGGGCGCCGGGCGGGTGCGGCGCGGCCTCCGGGGCACGGGAAGTCACGCCGGAATCGTTGACACGGGTACGACTTCGGCACCAGTCTGAGAGCGCTCTCAGACGGGTACGGACCAGAGATCCGAGGTCCGTACGACCCCGACCCCCACACGGAGGTGGAGAGTGCCGCACACTCGAACTCGACGCGCGCTGCCGTTAGTCGCCGCCACCGCCCTCGTCGGCGGAGCGCTCGCCCTCGGCGTCCCCCAACACGCCGGGGCGGCCGTACCGGACACCATCGCGCTGACCATCACCAACAACTCGGGCCGCACCCAGCCCGTCTACCTCTACGACCTCGGCACCCAGCTGTCCTCCGGGCAGCAGGGCTGGGCGGACGCGAACGGCGCCTTCCACGCCTGGCCGGCGGGCGGCAATCCGCCGACTCCCGCGCCGGACGCGGCGATCGCGGGACCGGCCGCCGGGCAGTCGACCACGATCCGCATCCCGAAGTTCTCCGGCCGGATCTACTTCTCCTACGGCCAGAAGCTCGTCTTCAAGCTCACCACCGGCGGTCTGGTGCAGCCCGCCGTGCAGAACCCGTCCGACCCCAACCACGACATCCTCTTCAACTGGTCCGAGTACACGCTCAACGACTCCGGGCTGTGGCTCAACAGCACCCAGGTGGACATGTTCTCGGCGCCGTACTCCGTCGGGGTGCGCCGCGCCGACGGGAGCACCAGCACCACCGGGCAGCTCAAGCAGGGCGGTTGGTCGGGGTTCTTCGACGCCCTGCGCGCCCAGCCGGGCGGCTGGTCCGGGCTGATCCAGACGGGCTCCGACGGCTCGGTGCTGCGCGCGCTGTCGCCGCTGTACGGAGTGGAGACCGGCGCGCTGCCCGCGAGCGCGATGGACGACTACGTGAACCGGGTCTGGCAGAAGTACGCGTCGTCGACGCTGACCGTCACACCGTTCGCCGATCAGCCGGACAAGAAGTTCTACGGCCGGGTCTCGGGGAACGTCATGAACTTCACCGACACCTCCGGCGCGGTCGTCACCAGCTTCCAGAAGCCGGACGCGGACAGCGTGTTCGGCTGCCACAAGCTGCTCGACGCGCCCAACGACGCCGTGCGCGGGCCCATCTCGCGCACGCTGTGCGCCGGCTTCAACCGCTCGACGCTGCTGGTGAGTTCGCAGGCGCCGGACAACACGCCGGGCGACTTCTACCAGGACGCGGTGACCAACCAGTACGCGAAGGCGGTGCACGCGCGGATGTCCGACGGCAAGGCCTACGCGTTCGCCTTCGACGACGTCGGCAACCAGGAGTCGCTGGTCAACGACGGCGATCCGCAGCAGGCGTACCTCACGCTGGGTCCGCTGAACTGACCGCATGAGAAGGTCCCGCCCCCCTGCCGGGGAGCGGGACCCTTCGGTTCAGATGGCGCGTTCAGCCGGTGCGGGTGATCAGCCGGTGGTCAGGGACGCGTCGTCCACGACGAAGCTGGTCTGCAGCGAGGAGTCCTCGACGCCGTTGAACTTCAGGGTGACCGTCTGGCCCGCCAGCGAGGACAGGTCGAAGGTCTTCTGGACGTAGCCCGTCGCCTTGTTCAGGTTCGAGTACGACGCCAGGGTGGTCGAACCGGCGGTGACCGTCAGCTTGTCGTACGCGGTGCTGGTGGTGGTCTCGGCGGAGTCGATGTGCAGGTAGAAGGACAGGGTCGCCTTGCAGCCCGCGGGGATCGTCACCGACTGGGAGAGGCTGTCGGTGTGCGAGGTGCCGTAGCCGTCCATCCACGCCTTGTACGAGCCGCCGTGCGCGGCCTCACCGGTGTCGTTGGTGATGACACCGCTGGAGGCGGTCCAGCCGGTGTTGCCCGACTCGAAGCCCGGGTTGGCCAGCAGCTGGGTCGAGGTGCAGCCGCCGCCACCGCTGGTGCTGACGGTCCAGGAGAAGGTCGCGGTACCGGTCGCGCCGGTGGAGTCCTTCACCGTGACGGTGGTGCTGTAGCTCCCGGCCGCGGACGGCGTACCGGAGATCACACCGGTGGAGCTGTTGATCGACAGGCCGGTCGGCAGGCCGGAGGCGCTGTAGGTCAGGGCACCGCTGTTGGTGCTGCTCGCCTGGACCTGGAGGCTGACCGCCGTGCCCACGGTGGAGGACTGGCTGCCCGGGTTGGTGACCGTCACGCCGCTGCTCGGCGGGGTGATGTGGCTGCCGACGTTGATGCCCGCGAAGGCGTTGCCGACACCCGCGTACTGCGCGGAGTTGGCGCCGTAGAGCGCGGCGGCGGCGTTGAGCGCCGCGGTGCGGGCGGCGGCGTAGTTGGTGCTGGACGTCATGTACGACGTCAGCGCCTTGTACCAGATCTGGAGGGCGGCGTCCCGGCCGATGCCGGTGACGGCGACTCCGTCGGAGGTCGGGCTGTTGTAGGTCACACCGTTGATGACCTTGGTGCCGCTGCCCTCGGAGAGCAGGTAGAACATGTGGTTCGCCGGACCCGAGGAGTAGTGCACATCGAGGTTGCCGACGCCCGAGTACCAGCTGTCCGCCGAACCGCCGTCCTTGCTCGGCTTGTCCATGTAGCGCAGCGGGGTGCCGTCGCCGTTGATGTTGATCTTCTCGCCGATGAGGTAGTCACCGGGGTCCGAGCTGTTGTTCGCGTAGAACTCCACGCCGGTGCCGAAGATGTCGGAGGTGGCCTCGTTCAGGCCGCCCGACTCGCCGGAGTAGTCGAGGCCCGCGGTGTTGGAGGTGACACCGTGGCTCATCTCGTGGCCGGCGACGTCCAGCGCGGTCAGCGGGTCGTTGTTCCCGGAGCCGTCGCCGTACGTCATGCAGAAGCAGCTGTCGTCCCAGAACGCGTTCACGTACGAGTTGCCGTAGTGCGTCCGGGAGTAGGCGCCGACTCCGTCGTTCTTGATGCCGCTGCGCCCGAACGTGTTCTTGTAGAAGTCCCACGTCTCCTGCGCGCCGTAGGCGGCGTCCGCGCCGGCGGTGGCGGCGTTGGAGTTGGTGCCGTCGCCCCAGGTGTCGCTGCTCTGCGAGAACAGGGTGCCGGTGCCGGAGGAGCCGTGGTTCAGGTTGTACGTCTTGTGACCGCCGCGCGTACCGTCGGTCAGGTTGTACGACGAACCCGACTGGGTCGAGGTCAGCGAGACCTGGCCGCTGTAGCGGGTGTTGCCGACGCCGGTCTCGATGCCCTGGTACCGGTACAGCTCCTTGCCGGTGGTGGCATCGGTGATGACGTGCAGCTTGCTCGGCGTGCCGTCGTCCTGGAAGCCGCCGATCACGGTCTCCCAGGCGAGCTTCGGGGTGCCGCTGCCGGCCCAGATCACCTTGCGGGCGCTGTCCGCGGCGGGCTTCGCGGCGTCCAGGGCCTTGGCGGCCTTCAGCGCCTTGCCCTCGGCGGCGGCCTTGGTGTAGGTCGCCGTGATCGAGGAGACCTGGATCTTGTTCTTGTTGTTGTACGTGGCGCTCACGGTGCCGGCCGCCAGCGAGGCGGGCGGGGTGTGCACGATCAGGTCGCCGCCGAGGACGGGCAGACCCTCGTAGGTGCGCTCGTAGCGGGTGTGCAGGGTGCCGTCGGCGTCCTTGGTGACGTCCTTGACGACCAGCTTCTCCTTGGCGCCGAGGCCGAGGGTGCGGGCGGTGTCGGTCGTCCTGTCCTGGGCGCTCTGGATCAGGGCCTTGTGCTGGGCCGGGCTGAGCTTGGCCTCAAGGGCGCCGACGCGCAGGGGGCTGAGGTGGTGCGCGGTGGGCGCGGCCGTCGCCGGGCCGGCCTGCATGCCGACGGCGAAGAGGGCCGCGGTGGAGAGCAGCGCGGCTCCGACCGTGGCCCGCTTGGAGAGACGTCCCTGGGGAAGGCGTCCGTGAGAAAGGGGTCTGTGGGGTCTCACTCTTACTCCTCTGCGGAGGCCGCCGGGTCGCGGCCGGTGAGGGACCGGACAGCCGGGTCTGCTGTCCGGTGGGTGGTGCGGTGCGGGACCGTGATCCGTGGTGCGCTCGTGGGGGATCAGCGTGCGCTGGGAGAATGACAGTCTTGAACCGTCCATGTCACCAGCGCGGGGGTCAATCGAGGGTTTTCCCTATGACGTCGCTGTGTGCTTCCCCAGAGGCCAATTCACGTTCACGAAACAACTGTTGGGGCGCCTGTGACAGCAGGGACCGCCCTGGGAAGATCGTCTTCATGACGGTCGACAAGGTACGGACGATCTTCGAGCGGGCGGGATGCACGGGCACGCTGCTCGTCCAACCCCTCGACGGGGAAAGGCAATTCGAGCTTGATGCCGATCAACTCGTGGTGCCCGCCTCGGTGATGAAGGTGCTGGTCGCGCTGGCGGCGGAGACCTGGTTCGCCGAGGGCCGGCTGGATCCGCGGCAGCGGGTGGTGCTGGGCGCCGCCGAACGCACGCCCGGTCCGGTCGGGGTGTCGCTGTTCGAGGACGAGGTCGCGCTGTCCTGGCGGGACATGGTCGTCCTGATGCTGACCATCAGCGACAACCCGTGCACCGACGCGCTGATGAACCGGCTCGGTGTCGACACCCTGAACGCGACGGCCGTGCGGCTCGGGCTGCGGAACACGGTCGTCCGGTCCGATCTGCGCACCATGCTGGACTCCATCGGCCAGGACCTCGGCCGCGCGGGCTGGGCGGACCTCGCCGACTGGTCGGGCCGCGCCTCGGCGGCCGAATCGGCGGACGCCGACGCGCGGTTGCCGGGGGCGCGCGCGCTGACCCCCGAGACGTGTGCTCTTCCGATCTCGCGCGCTGACCCCCGGCGCGGGCACCAGCACGACGGCGCGCGACATGGTGCGGCTGCTGCGGCTCCTCTGGAGCGGGCAGGCGGGGCCGGCGGCGGCCTGCGCACGGGTGCGGGCGGTCATGGGCCACCAGCTCACCCGGCACCGGATCGCGAGCGGGTTCCGCACTCCCGTGCGAGTGGCGGCCAAGAGCGGCGGGCTCGCCGGGATCGTACGCAATGAGATGGGCGTCGTCTCGTATCCGGACGGCCGCCAGTACGCCGCCGCGGTCTTCACCCGCTCGCGGCCGGGCGCGGACGACGCCGCGATCAATGCCGCGATCGGCGCCGCGACCGCGTACGCCGTCACCTCGTTGCACCGCGAGACGGCCTGAAATCCCCTTCACCCGACGGACCATGTTCACTCGACAGCCCATGGGAGGGCTCATGACACACGCCACCGAACCGACGCACCGCCTGGTGCCCACCGAGGCCGGGCGGATCCATCTCGTGGAGCAGGGCAGCGGGCCGCTGGTGCTGCTGGTGCACGGCTTCCCGGAGTCCTGGTACTCCTGGCGCCATCAGTTGCCGGCCCTCGCGGCGGCCGGATACCGGGCGGTGGCCGTCGACGTCCGCGGCTACGGCCGGTCCTCCAAGCCGACCGCGACGGACGCGTACCGGCTGACCGAACTCGTGGCGGACAACGTCTCGGTGGTGCGCGCGCTCGGCGAGGAGTCGGCCGTGGTCGTCGGCCACGACTGGGGCTCCGCCATCGCCTCGGGCTCGGGCCTGCTCCGCCCCGAGGTCTTCCGGGCGGTGGGCATGCTCAGCGTGCCGTACACCCCGCGCGGCAGGCACCGGCCCACCGAGGTCTTCGCCCGGATGGGCGGCGGGGAGGACGAGTTCTACATCTCCTACTTCCAGGAGCCGGGCCGCGCCGAGGCCGAGATCGAGCCCGATGTACGCGGCTGGCTCGCGGCCTTCTACCGGGCCCTGTCCGCCGGGACCATGGCCGGACCCGGCGACCCCGTCCCGTACTTCGTCAGCCCCGGCGGCACCCTGCGCGACCGGTGCCCCGACGGACCGCCGCCCGGGTGGCTCGGCGAGGCCGAACTCGACTACTACGCGGGCGAGTTCGAGCGGACCGGGCTGACCGGACCGCTCAACCGCTACCGGAACATGGACCGCGACTGGGCGGACCTCGCCGCCCATGAGGGCGCCCCCCTCACCCAGCCGTCCCTGTTCATCGGCGGCGCCCTGGACGTCACCACGTCCTGGCTGTCGGACGCCGTCAAGGCGTTCCCCCACACCCTGCCGGGCCTGGTCTCCTCGCATCTGCTCGACGACTGCGGCCACTGGATCCAGCAGGAGCGCCCCGAGGAGACCAACCGCCTGCTCATCGACTGGCTGGCCGAGCTGCCCGGCTGAGGCCCGAGCCCCGGTCTCCCGGCGCCGGCCGGCGCGTTGTTACGGTGCTCCGCGTGTCTGACTCCTCACGCGATACCGCACAGGGCGCCGGCTGGGGCTCGGCCGAGCCGGGTGCCTACAAGCAGTTGATGCCGCCCCACGTCCGGAAGGTGTCCTGGCTGAACCCCAGAACGCTGTGGGCGGCCCGCAACGGCGTGCTGGCCTCCTGGTTCGGCGACCCCACCGGCCGCACCCGGAGCCGGTGGGTGGCCCGGCGGCGGTCCGCCGGGGCGCCCGCCGACCAGGTGTTCCGGCGGGAGGTGCCGGACCGGTTCTCCTTCATGGTCATCGGCGACCCCGGGGAGGGCGGCGAGTCCCAGTACGCCGCCGTACCAGGGTTTCTGAAGAGCGGTCAGGACACCGAGTTCGCGGTGATCACGAGCGATGTCATCTACCCGGTGGGCAGCGCCGACGACTACGAGAACAAGTTCTTCCGGCCGTACCGGGACTACCCGGCGCCGATCTACGCGATACCCGGCAACCACGACTGGTACGAGGATCTCGGCGCCTTCATGCGGGTCTTCTGCGCCGACACCCCGCCGCTCGGCCCCGCGCCCCGGCCCCGCCCGCTCGGCCGCGCCTGGTGGCGGGCGCTGCTGTGGCACCGGCCGCGCCCGACGGACGGGCAACACCTGGACGAGGCACGGAAGTTGCGGTCCGAGCCCTGGCAGCAGGCCGAACAGCCCGGCCCCTACTGGGCGTTGGACGCCGGACCCGTGCGCCTGATCGGCATCGACACCGGGCTGCTGGGCACCCTCGACGCCGAACAGGGGGCCTGGCTGCGCGAGGTGTCCAAGGGCCCGCGCCCGAAGATCCTGATCACCGGGTCACCGCTGTACGTCGACGGCGAGCACCACCCGTGCCCCATCGACGGCGGCGGCACCGTGGACGACATCGTCCGGGACGCCGAGCACCACTACGTGGCCGCGATCGGCGGTGACATCCACAACTACCAGCGCTATCCGGTCCAGGTGGACGGCCGCACCCTCCAGTACATCGTCTCGGGCGGCGGCGGTGCGTTCATGCACGCCACCCACACCATCCCGCGGGTGTCGATCGGCGGGGTCAGCGAACGCGACTTCCTCTGCTACCCGCTGCGCGGCGACTCGCTCGCGTTCTACAGCCACCTCTACGCGCGCCGGTTGCGCCTGCCCCGCCTCGGGCTCAGCGAGTCGGAGGCCACGGCCGTGATCGCCGAACGCCTCGGCATCGAACCCGGGCGCGCCCCCGGTCCCGACACCCGTGTCACCCGGCGCACCCGGCTGGTCGCGAGCCTGCTGGGCGCCGGTGGCCGCCCCGACCGCACCTCACGGGTCCGGCTGCCGGTGCGCAAGATGTACACCCAGCTGTTCTCGCCGTCCTCCGTCACCTACACCCCGCCCTTCTTCAAGTCCTTCCTGCGCCTGGACGTCGACGCGCGGGAGATCCGCGTCCGCTGCTTCGCGGCGACCGGCAACCGCCCGCAGGAACTGGACCCGCCGGTGGAGGACGAGGTCGTCATCCCGCTGAAGTGACCTTGCCGGACGGCCGGGCCCCGCGCCGAAAACCGATCACACAGTTGTCACACTCGGCTGCCACACTCGATGCGGAACCGGAGTACGACCGCTGGAGGAGCCCGTGCCGCCCACCCCACGCCCCCTGCGCAAGCTGGGCTTCCTCACCATCGGCCTGTTCGACCCGGCGGACCCGGCCCGGGGGCACGAGTCCACGCTGGAGATCATCGAACTGGGCGAGCGGCTCGGCTTCGACAGCGCCTGGGTCCGCCACCGCCACCTCCAGTACGGCATCTCGTCCCCGGTCGCCGTCCTCGCCGCCGCCTCCCAGCGCACCCGCCGTATCGAACTGGGCACCGCGGTCATCCCGCTCGGCTGGGAGAACCCGCTGCGCCTCGCCGAGGACCTGGCGACCGTCGACCTGCTGTCCGGCGGCCGGTTGAACCCGGGGCTCAGCGTGGGCCCGCCGATGCACTACGACCAAGTGAGGGACGCCCTGTACCCGGACACCGGCGACAGCGAGGACTTCGGCTACGCGCGGGTGCGGCGGCTCCTGGACCTCGTGCGCGGCAAACCCGCCAGCGGCTTCAGCGGAGCCCGGGGCTTCGAGGTGTTCAGCGATGTGGTGCAGCCGCACTCCCCCGGGCTCGGCGGCCGGCTGTGGTACGGCGGCGGGAGCCTCGGCTCCGCGCGCTGGGCGGGCGAGCACGGGATGAACTTCCTGACCAGCAGCGTCGTCAAGGCGGCGGGCCCGGGCGAGGAGCCGTACGACTTCGCGGAGATCCAGCGGTCCCTCGTCCGGGAGTTCCGGGCGCACCACCCCGACGGTGCGGCGGCCCGGGTCTCGCAGGGCCTGGTGGTGATACCCACCGACTCGGCGAGCCCCGAACAGCGCGCCCGGTACGCAGAGTTCGCCGCCAGGAGGCTGCCGCGCACCACCGCCCCGCAGGGCCCGGCGCGGCTGCTGTTCGCGCCGGACCTGGTCGGCCCCTCGGCGGAGCTGGCGGAGCGGCTGCGGGCGGACCCGGCGTTCCGGGAGGTGGACGAGGTGGCCTTCGCGCTGCCGTTCACCTTCGCGCACGAGGACTATGTACAGATCCTGACCGACATGGCGACGAAGCTCGGTCCCGCGCTCGGCTGGCGCCCCGCGGTCTGACCGTCGTACCGGCGGCTACCAGCGGCCCGCCTCGGTGCCGGTGAGCGGGGTGGAGGGCCTGCCGTCCACGCCGACCGGCACCTCGCCGTGCAGCATCACCCGGTGCATGATCCGGGGCGCGTCGACCTGAGTGTGGTCGCTGGGTGCCAGATGGATGGTGGCCCGGTTGTCCCAGAAGGCGACGCTGCCGGGCGCCCACCGGAAGCGGACCGTGTACTCAGGGCGGACCGCCTGGTCGAGGAGCATCTGGAGCAGGGCGGCGCTCTCCGGGCGGGAGACGCCGGTGATCTGCTCGATGTAGTAGCCGTTGACGAACAGCACCCGCTCCCCGCTCTCGGGGTGCACCCGCACCAGGGGGTGCTCGGAGGCCACCTGGTGGTCCAGGAGATGGCGCAGATAGGCGTCGTCGCCGGGGCGTGGCTGGTAGCCGACGCCGAGCCGGTGCTCGGCGCGCAGCCCGTCCACGAAGGCGCGCACGGGCGCGGAGAGGCCCGCGTAGGCGGCGGCCAGGTTGGCCCAGGTGGTGTCGCCGCCGTAGGGCGGGACGGACTCGGCGCGCAGGATCGTCGCGGCGGGCGGGTCGACGCGGGCGCCGTGGTCGCAGTGCCAGCCGCGCAGCAGGGTGGGGCGGCGGCGGGCGAGCCACTCCTCGTGGTCCATGCCGTAGCGGCCGCCCAGCTCCAGCCGGTCGGCCGTGGTCTCCACCTCGGGGAAGCCCTGCGGCGAGGCGCCGCCGCGGCGGCCGAGGACCACCGGTTCGCCGAAGCGGCGGGCGAAGGCGACATGCCCGGCGTGGTCCAGGCGCTGCTCCCGGAAGAACACCACCTTCCAGCGCAGCACGGCCCGCCGGATCAGGTCGGCCACCGCGTCGTCGAGGGGTGCGGCGAGGTCGACGCCGGTGATCTCGGCGCCGATGTGCCCGGCGACCGGCCGCACCTCGACGCCCCCGGCCCGCAGGTCCACACCGCCGGCCGGATCCGGCCGTTCCGTCCGTGGCCGCCGCTCCCGCCGCTCCGGCCCCGCCGTGGACGCCTTCCGCTGCCGCGCGGCGGCCCTGTCCGTCGTCATGCGCGCTCCGCTGCTCGTCCGTACCGGCCCCGGGGCCCGTGCCGTCCGCCGGCCATGTCGCGCCCGTCCGGTTGATCACCACTCACCCTATCCGTGAGGCTGGTGGCACGACACTGTCGAGCGAAAGGTCTCCTCGTGAACGGCATACCGGTGCACACGCTCAACGACGGAACGACGATCCCCGCCCTCGGCCTCGGCACCTGGCCGCTGGACGACACCGCGGCCGAGCGGGCCGTACGCGAGGCGCTCGGCCTCGGCTACCGGCTGGTGGACACCGCGGTGAACTACCGCAACGAGACCGGCGTGGGCCGCGCCCTCGCGACCGCCGGGGTGCCCCGCGAGGAGCTGGTGGTGACCACCAAGCTGCCGGGCCGCCACCACGGCTACCAGGAGACCCTGGCCTCCTTCGAGGAGTCCAGGCGGCGGCTCGGCGTGGAGTACGTGGATCTGTACCTGATCCACTGGCCGAACCCCCGGGTCGGCAAGTACGTCGACTCCTGGAAGGCGATGATCAAGCTTCGGGAGGACGGTCTGATCCGCTCGATCGGCGTCTCCAACTTCACCCCGGAGCACGTGGTGCGCCTGGAGAAGGAGACCGGGGTGCTGCCGTCGGTGAACCAGATCGAGCTGCACCCGCTGTTCCCGCAGGAGGAGCTGCGCGCCTTCCACGCGGACCAGGGCATCCTCACCGAGAGCTGGAGCCCGCTGGGCCGGGGCGGCCATCTGCTGGGCGACCCGCGGGTCGGCCGGATCGCCGACGAGCACGGGGTGAGCCCCGGACAGGTGCTGCTGCGCTGGCACGTTCAGCTGGGCGCGCTGCCCATCCCGAAGTCCGCGGACCCCGAGCGGCAGCGCGCCAACCTGGACGTCTTCGGCTTCGAGCTGGACTCGGACCAGATGGCCGCGATCGCCCGGCACGCCCCGACCCGGCTCGGCGGCGACCCGGAGACGCACGAGGAGTTCTGAGACCGGGGTGAGCGGGGTACCCGGGGTCCGGTGAGGCGGACGCACGGAAGGAGCCGCACGTGGCAGCGGAGGACCGGCTGCGGACGTACCGCGGCAGGCGCGACTTCGAGCGGACCCGGGAACCCGCGGCCGAGGGCCGGGAACCCTCGGCCGGACAGGACGCCGGGGGCCGGGGCGGCGGGCGGCCGCGGTTCGTGGTGCAGATCCACGACGCGCGCCGGATGCACTTCGACTTCCGGCTCCAGGTGGACGACGTCCTGAAGTCCTGGTCGGTGCCGAGGGGCCCGTCCTCCGATCCCGGTGACAAGCGGCTGGCCGTGCCGACGGAGGACCATCCGCTGGCGTACGAGGACTTCGAGGGCGTGATCCCGAAGGGCGAGTACGGCGGCGGCACGGTGATCGTGTGGGACCGGGGGACGTACGAGCCGCTGAGCCATGACCGGCGGGGGCGGCCGGTGGACTTCGCCGAGTCGCTGGAGCGCGGACACGCCACGTTCCGGCTGCACGGCACCAAGCTGCGCGGCGAGTACGCCCTGACCCGCTTCCGGGGCCGGGACGGGGAGGATCACTGGCTGCTGGTCCGCAAAGGCGCGGCGCACCGGGCCGGGCACGGGTCCCCCGACCCCCGGCGGGCCCGTTCGGTGCGCACCGGGCGCACCCTCGCCCAGGTCGCGGCGGACGGCGGCGCACGCTGACCGGGCGAGGGCCGGCCCAAGGAGCGCCGGCAATCCGGATTCCCCGATTCCGGCCCCAACAGGTGTGCGAGGAGCCTATGTTCGCGCCGACATCCCTCGCTGCCCCGGAGGCATCCCCATGCGCAGAGCACCGCGCGGCGCCCTGATCGGCGCCGTCACCGCCGCCACCGTACTCATCTGCGGGCCCGCGGGGGCGACCCCGGCGGGTCCCGGGGTGACGGCCCGCACGATCAGTGAACGGACCGTCGGGAACACCGACTACACCCTGCGGGAGATCACCGTGCCGCCCGGGCAGAGCACCGGCTGGCACTACCACGACGGACCGCTGTACGGCGTGGTGCGCCAGGGCACCCTGAGCCACTTCGACTCCTCCTGCGCCCCGGACGGGGTGTACGGAGCGGGCGCGCCGATACAGGAGCCGGCCGGAGCGGGGAACGTGCACATAGGCCGCAACCTCGGGGACACCCCGGTGGTGCTCGATGTGCTGTACGTGCTGCCGCACGGCGCCCCGTTCGCCGAGGACGCGCCGAACCCGGGCTGCGCCTTCCAGTAGGGGGCGATCAGGCGTCGGGGAGCGGCTGTTCGGCCCAGATGGTCTTGCCCGCGGCCGTCTGCCTGCTCCCCCAGCGCTGGGTGAGCTGCGCGACCAGCAGCAGTCCCCGGCCGCCCTCGTCGTAGGCGTGCGCCCGGCGCAGGTGCGGGGAGGTGGAACTGGTGTCGGACACCTCGCAGATGAGGGCGCGGTCGCGGATCAGCCGTAGCTGGATGGGGGGTTCGCCGTAGCGGATGGCGTTGGTGACGAGTTCGCTGACGACGAGTTCGGTGACGAACGCGGTCTCCTCCAGCCCCCAGGCGGCCAGTTGCTCGCCGACGGCCCCCCGCACGACGGCGACCTGGGCGGGGTGGGCGGGGACGTCCCAGGTGGCGACCCGGTCGGCGCCGAGGGCGCGGGTGCGTACCAGCAGCAGGGCCACGTCGTCGCCGGGCTGGTCGGGCAGTACGGCCTTGAGGATGCCGTCGGCGAGGGCGTCGAGGGAGTCGGCGGACGCCCCGACGGCGCGGCGCAGTTCGTCGTCGGCGCCGTCCGGGCGCCCGGCGCGGTGGGCGACCAGGCCATCGGTGAACAGGGCCACCACGGAGCCCTCGGGCAGCTCCAACTCCGTCGCCTCGAAGGGCAGTCCACCGATGCCGAGGGGCGGCCCCGCGGTCATGGGCACGAGTTCGGCGCCGTCGCCGCCGGGCAGGACCAGGAACGGGGCCGGATGGCCGGCGGTGGCGAGCGTGAGCCGGCGCGAGACGGGGTCGTAGACGGCGTACACGCAGGTGGCGCCGATCTCGGCGACCTCCTCGCGGCCGTTCTCGGCGGCCAGGTGGGTCACCAGGTCGTCGAGGTGGGTGAGGAGTTCGTCGGGCGGCAGATCGACATCGGCGAGGGTGCGCACGGCGGTGCGCAGCCGGCCCATGGTGGCCGAGGAGCTGATGCCGTGCCCCACCACATCGCCGACGACCAGTCCGACCCGGCCCCCGGAGAGCGGGATGACATCGAACCAGTCGCCGCCGATCCCGGCCTGTGAGCCGCACGGCAGATAGCGGTGAGCCACGTCGAGCGCGGCCTGTCCGGGCAGTCCGCTCGGCAGCAGGCTGTGCTGGAGGGCGAGGGCGGTGCTGCGTTCCCGGGCGAAGCGGCGGGCGTTGTCGATGCAGACGGCGGCGCGGCTGGCCAGTTCCTCGGCGAAGACGGCGTCGTCGGGACCGTAGTCCTCCGGGTGGAGCAGCCGCACGCAGACCGCGACACCCAGGGTGGTGCCGCGGGCGCGCAGCGGTACGGCGATCATGGAGTGCACGCCCTCCCGGAAGCGGGCGCCCCGGGGCGCGCGCTCGTTGCGGTCCGCGAGCCAGGCCCGGAATCCCGGTTCGCCCGCCTGGCTGAGGATCGCGTGGCCCTCGCGCAGCGCGCGGGCCGGCGGCGCGGGGGGCCGGTAGATCTGGGTCTCGCCGACCCGGACGGCCACCCCGGGGCTGCCGGGCCGGGTGGATTTGTAGGCGACACGGTGCAGCTCGACGTCGTCCGCGGCGACCATGGGGGGCTCGTCGGCGCCGAGCACCCAGTCGAGCAGGTCGACGGTCGCGAAGTCGGCGTAGCGCGGGACGAGGATCTCGATCAGTTCCTCGGCGGTGCGCACCACGTCGAGCGTGGTGCCGATATGGGCGGCGGCCTCGTTGAGCAGGGCGAGCCGGCGTCTGGCCCAGTACTGCTCGTTGTTGTCGTAGGCGGCCAGGGCGACCGCGGTCTGTGTACCTGAGGCGTCGCGCAGCGGCCACATCTCCAGGCTCCAGAAGTGCTCCCGGTTCAGCGCGGGCGCGGCGGCGAAGCTCTCGTAGCGCACGGGCAGACCGGTCTCGGCGACCTCGCGCAGATGGCGCAGGAAGCCCCGGTTGGACTCGGTGTCGGCCACGGTGTCGAGGAAGAACCGGCCGGTCAGCCCCTCCTCGGGGACGCCGATGACCTTGCAGGCGGCGTCGTTGAGGCGCAGATAGCGCTGCTGGAGGTCGAAGACGGACATCGACATGGACGCCTGCTCGAAGGCCTGTGCGGCGAGCGTGTCCCCGGGCGGTTCGGCCGTCACGGCATAGCCCGCGGGCCGCCCGTCGCCGCCGTCGAGGGGGCAGGCGGTGACGGCGAGGTCGAGGCGGTGGCCGTCGCGGTGCCGCAGGGCGACGGTGCCGTGCCGCGTCCCCGTCCGCGCGGCGAGGGCTTCCGCGGGAGGTTTTGCGGCGAGCAGGTCCGCCGCGGGGCGGCCCACGACGGCCTCGGCCGGGTGGCCCGTGAGCAGTCGCGCACCCTCGCTCCACCCGGTCACCCAGCCCCGAGTGTCGATGATCGCCACGGCGGCGACACGGTCCATAAGGCCCAGAATGATCCGATTGTCGCGGCTCCTCAAGCGCGGGGGCCGCGAGCCGGGTCAGGCCCGGTGGGCGCGCAGGGCGGCGAGGGCCTTGTCGGCGTGGGTGTTCATGCGCAGCTCGCTGCGGACGATCTCCACCACGGTGCGGTCCTCGGCGATGACGAAGGTGACGCGCTTGGTGGGGGCGAGGGTGAAGCCGCGCTTGACTCCGAACCGCTCGCGCACCGTGCCGTCGGCGTCGGACAGGAGCGGCATGCCGAGCGTGTGCCGTCCGACGAACTCCCGCTGCTTGTCGACGCCGTCGCCGCTGATCCCGACGGGCCGGGCGCCGAGCGCGGCGAACTCGGCGGCGAGGTCCCGGAAGTGGCAGGCCTCGGCGGTGCAGCCCGGGGTGAGGGCGGCGGGGTAGAAGAAGAGGACCACGGGCCCGTCGGCGAGCAGTTCGCCGAGGCTTCGGACCGTCCCGGACTCGTCGGGGAGAGCGAAGTCCTCCACCTTGTCCCCGACCTCGACGCGCTCGCTCATGACCGGTTCCTCCTCTGGTGGCCTGCCGCCGCATATTACCGGACGGTATGCCGCCGGGTGGCCCTTTCACGGAACTGCTTCCGCCGCATCGGCTCCCGCTCCGCGACGCGGACAGCGCACCCCCGACTCTTTCGTCCCGATGGCGCGAACGGCACGGACCGAGTCGCTCCGGCACGTCCGCCCGGCCGCGCGCCTCCCGCGAGATCAGGCCCCGGCGGCCGCCCCCGGGACGTCCCGCGCCGTCCCAGGGGACACGGAAACAGCATGGTGAGGGGTTCGCACGGCAAGGCTGGGCGGCGTGATCACGGTTCGTGGTCACGAGATCGACAGCCGGAGGTTTCCATGATCCGTCGGGTCCTCAAGAGCGTTCTGCCGGCCGCGGCCGCGGTGCTCGCACTGTTCCCCGCGACGGCCGGTGCCGCCGCGGCGAGCACCGTCACCGCGCATCCGGTGGCCGCCGTCGCCGCCCAGCATCCCGTCCGTACCCACCCGTACCACAACGGCCTGGTCGCCACCCGCGGCATCCGGCTCAACGTCCGCTCCGGCCCGGGCACCGGCTACCGGGTGGTCGGCAGCCGGCACACCGACCGGCTCATCACGGTCAGCTGCCGGACCTACGGCTCCCGGGTGCACGGCAACCACGTCTGGTACCGGCTCCCCCAGCGCCGGGGCTACGTCTCCGCCCACTACGTGACCACCAGCCGGTACGTCCCCTGGTGCTGACGGGCGTCCGCCGCACCACCCACTGACCGCCGAGGGCCTGTCCGGGAGCCGCGTCCCGAACAGGCCTTCGGCATGAGGGCACTTGACCCGGCCCATACCTCGTCCGGTGTTGCAGCGGCCGTCCGACAGGGAAGCCATCCCGGCATCAGGGGCGAAACGCCCATAGGGGAACGGGAGTCGAGGAACGCACGATGCGGCACCCCCAAGGATCGACCGCGCCGGACGAGTCGCTGGCGGTGAGACTGCGCGAGCTGAAGGCCCGTACCGGTCTGAGCCTGGCGGCGCTGGCCGCGCGCACCCCCTACAGCAAGTCCGCCTGGCACCGCTATCTTTCGAGCGGCAAGCGACCGCCGCGGCCCGCGGTGGAGGCCCTGTGCCGGCTGGCCGAGGCCGATGCCACGGCCGTGCTCGCGCTGTGGGAGGCGGCCGACGAGCCCGCGCCCCCGGAGCCGCCCGAGGAGCACTCCGGCCGCCGCTCACCCTGGCTCCCGCTGTGGATCCCGGTGTCCGTGCTCGCGCTGCTCGGCGCGGCCGCGGCGGTGGCCGCGGCCGTGGCCCTGTCCGGGCGCCCCGGGTCCGCGCCGGTGGTCCAGCCCCTGAGCGAGGTGCCGCGCTGCCACGGGACGTCCTGCCAGGGCGAGTTGCCCGACACCTCGGTGTGCGCCCGGGACGCGCAGACCAGGAGCAGGGTCGCCGACCACGCCTATGCCGTACGGCTGCGCTACTCGCCGTCCTGCCGTACCGCCTGGTCGGAGGTGCGGGTGCGCGGGCGGCTGGCCCGGGAGGTGTCGGTGCGCGCGGGCGACGACATCCTCTCCGCGAGCTATCCGGCCGATGATGTGACCGGCGTCAACAGCCCGATGCTGTCGGTGGGTTCGCCCCGGGGCGTGGAGGCGTGTGCCGAGGTGGGCGGGAAGGTGGCATGCACGGGGCTGGACGCGGACGGTCCACCGGCGCCGGTGGACTGACGCACCGGCCGGGCGGCGGCTGTGCCGGGCACCCCGTTCAGGGGAACCGGGGGCCGAAGGCGCGTGGCGGGGCCCGGATCGGTCGACATCTTCTGCCGTGACCGCCATCGCCCTGCCGTTCATCGCGCCGATGCTCGCCACCCCCGGCTCGCTGCCGCCCGCCGCGCAGGACGCGCGCTGGGCGTACGAGACCAAGCAGGACGGGCAGCGGGTGATGGTCTATCTGCCCGGGGACGGCACGCTGGTGCTGCGCGCCCGTTCGGGCGAGGAGATCACCGGGGCGTATCCCGAACTGGCGCCGCTGGGCGCCGCGCTGGGCACCTCCCCGGCGATCCTCGACGGGGAGGTGCTGGCGCTGGACGCGGACGGCCGGGCCGACTTCCAGCTGCTCCAGAGCCGGATGGGCCTCGCCCACGCGCCCGCCCGGGCCGCGCGCCGGTCCGCGCAGGTGCCGGTGCATCTGGTGCTGTTCGACGTGCCGTACCTGGGCGAGCCGCTGCTGCGCGAGCCGTACGCGCGACGCCGGGCCCGGCTGCTGGAGCTGGGGCTGTCCGGGCCGTACTGGTCGACGCCCGGCGCGGTGACCGGGCACGGCAGGCAGGCGCTCGCGGCCACCCGGGAGCACGGGCTTGAGGGCCTGGTGTGCAAGCGGCTCGACTCGGTGTACGAGCCGGGGGTGCGCTCACGCGCCTGGATCAAGATCCGCAACCTGCGCGCCGAGGACGTGATCGTGGGCGGCTGGCTGCCCGGCAAGGGGCGGCTGGCCGGGCTGCCCGGCGCGGTGCTGGTGGGCCAGCGGGACACGGCCGGGCGGCTGCGGTACGTCGGCGGGGTGGGCACCGGCTGGAGCGAGGCGGAGCGGACCCGGCTTTCGGAACTGCTCGCGGACGCGGCGAGCGGGCGCTGCCCCTTCGAGCCGGTGCCCCGGGTCCCGGGCGCGCGCTGGGTGCTGCCCCGGCTGGTCGGCGAGGTCGCCTACAGCACCCGTACCCGGTCCGGGCTGCTGCGTCAGCCGTCCTGGCTAAGGCTGCGGCCCGATCTCTCCCCGCGGGACTCGGCGGCGGACCTGCCCCGGGACCTGGCATGAGGCGCGTGGGTCTATCGTGTGCGCATGCCGGTTCCCGAACTGATCCGAATCGTCTCCCGTGACTCGCCCATGGCCCTGGCCCAAGTGGAGCGGGTCCGCGCCGAGTTGGCCGCCCTGCACCCGGGTGTGCGCACCGAGGTCGTTCCCGTGAAGACCACCGGCGACAAATGGCTCGGCGATCTGGCCCAGGTCGAGGGCAAGGGGGCGTTCACCAAGGAGGTGGACGCGGCCCTGCTGGCCGGGGCGGCGGATCTCGCGGTGCACTGTGTGAAGGACGTGCCCGCCGACCGGCCGCTGCCCGCCGGGACGGTGTTCGCCGCGTTCCTGAAGCGGGACGACATCCGCGACGCGCTGGTGCATCCGGGCGGTCTCACCCTGGACGAGCTGCCGCCCGGCACCCGGATCGGCACCTCCGCGGTGCGCAAGATCGCCCAACTGGCCGCCACCCACCCACATCTGGAGTGCGTGCCGTTCCGCGGCAACGCCAACCGCAGGCTCCAGAAGCTGGCCGACGGCGAGGCGGACGCGCTGCTGCTCGCGGTGGCCGGTCTTGAGCGCATCGGGCGCACCGATGTGATCAGCGAGGTGCTGTCCCCGGAGACGATGATGCCGCCGATCGGCGCGGGCATCCTCGCCCTGCAGTGCCGGGAGGACGACACCGCGCTGATCGACGCGGTCAGCGGGCTCGGCGACCCGGACACCCACCGGGAGGCGGCGGCCGAGCGGATGTTCCTGCATGTGCTCCAGGGGCACTGCAACAGCCCGATCTCCGGGTACGCGCGGGTGGACGCGGGCGGTGAACTCTCCCTGCGGGCCTGTGTGTTCACGCCCGACGGCAAGACCCGGCTGAACGCCCACGAATGGGCGGGCCGACTCGACCCGGCCACGCTCGGCACCTCGGTGGCGGTGGCGCTGCTGCGGCAGGGCGCGCGGGAGATCATCGACGGCATCCCGCACTGAGCGGGGCGGGGGCGGCCGGGGCTCAGGCGGTGCCGGGCTCCGTCTGCTCCTTCAGGAAGGCGCTGACCTGGTGGGCCAGGTCGCCCTGCGCGGAGCCCACGGGGGCGGGCTGCGCGCCCGCCTCCTGGACGCCGGTGCCGCCCGCCCACAGCCGGCGCTCGGCCCACTCCTCGTCCACCCGCAGCTGCACCTGGATGTCCACATGGGTGAGCGCGGCCTCGGGGGCGGCGGCGTAGAGGACGGCGGTGGCCCGGCGCAGCGGATAGACGTCGAAGCCCTCGATGAACTGCGAGTTGCGCCAGTCGATGAACGCGCCCTCGCCGTCCGGTCCGACCCGCACGTCGAGTTGGCCGTCCTCCAGGTGGATGCCGAAGTGCCGCGTGCCGCGGTTCTCGATCGTCACCCGGACACTGAAGTACGTCAGACCGGCCGCGGCGTCGTCGCGTCCGCGCGGGGGTTCGGCGGCCTCCAGGCGGTGGACGCGGACCCGCAGACCGGCATGCTCCTCGTACTCCTGCCAGTCACCGACCACGTTCGGCTCGTACACAGTGCCCCTCTCGACCCCCGAGTGTCTATCTGTGGGCTCAGCGCACTGTCAAATGAGCGGAATGCACCGTGGCCAGGGGGTTCGCCCGCTTTGATCGTTGATCAAGCGCTGCCCAGGAAGAATCCCCCCGCGCCCGGTTCGGGCGGGCCGCGGTGCGTGCCGCACATCACGTTCCCGGCAAGATCACCGGGCCAGTCGGCCGAGCAGTGAGGAGGCCGCCGTGATGCCGAGCGCGGCGGCGATCGCCAGCACCCCGAAGTCGGCGCCGAGATGCGAGGGAGTGCCGAGCAGCAGCCCGCGCAGCGCGTCGACCTGATAGCTCAGCGGGTTGACCTTGCTGACGGCCTGGAGCCAGCCCGGCATCACGGAGACGGGGTACAGGGCGTTGGAGCCGAAGAAGAGCGGCATGGTGATCGCCTGCCCGAATCCCATCAGCCGGTCGCGGCTGAGCACGATGCCCGCGATGGTCATCGAGAGGCAGGAGAAGAACACCGAGGCGAGGATCACCGCGAGGGCGACGCCGAGCAGCTTCAGCGGGTTCCAGGTGAGGGCGACACCGAGCAGCGCGGCGATCACGATCACCACGATCGCCTGCACCAGCGACTTCACCCCGGCCGCGAACGCCTTGCCGGTGATCAGCGCCGAGCGCGGGGTCGGGGTGACGAGCAGCTTGTTCAGGATGCCCGCGTCGCGCTCCCAGATGATCTGGATGCCGTAGAAGATCGCGATGAACATGGCGGACTGGGCGATGATGCCGGGCGCCATGTAGTCGATGTACGGGATGCCGCCGGTGGGTATCGCCCGGATCCGGGTGAAGGTCTGACCGAAGATCAGCAGCCACAGGGCGGGCTGGACGGCGCGGGTGTACAGCTCGGTGCGGTCGTGGCGCAGCTTCTGGAGCTCCACGGTGCACATGGCGAGCACCCGGGCGGGCAGCAGCCGCCAGCCGGCGCGCGGCACCGGAGGGGTGAGCAGCAGCGCGGTGTCCTTGCCGAGGGTGCGGTCAGCCGACGCGGCGTGCGGTGCGGCGGGTGCTTCGGACTTCACGGAAACCTCCTCCGGTGTTGTCGTCGAGGCCACTGCCGGCGATGTCGCGGAAGACGTCCTCCAGCGTGGGCAGGGTGTCGGTGCCCTTGCGTTCGGCGAGGCCCCGGCGCAGTTCCTCCGGGGTGCCGAGGGCGCGGATGCGGCCGCGGTGCATCAGGCCGACCCGGTCGCAGTACTGGTCGGCCTCGTCCATGTAGTGGGTGGTGACGAGGACGGTCATGCCGGTCGCCTCGCGTACGGCGTTGATGTGCTCCCACACGCCGGTGCGGGCGATCGGGTCCAGGCCGATGGTCGGCTCGTCGAGGATCAGCAGCCGGGGGGCGCTGACCAGGGCCTGGGCGAGTTCGAGGCGGCGGATCATGCCGCCGGAGTAGGTACTGGCGAGCCGTCCGGCGGCGTCCGAGAGGTCGACGGCGGAGAGCGCCAGATCGACGCGTGCGGCGCGCTCCCGGCGCGGCACGTCGAACACCCGGGCGAACAGGGCGACGTTCTCGCGCCCGGTGAGCCCGCCGTCGGCGGACAGCTGCTGCGGGACGTAGCCGAGCATGCGGCGCACTCCCATGCGCTCCTTGGCGGCGTCGTGCCCGAAGACGCGGACCATCCCGGCGGGGACCGGCAGCAGGGTGGTGATGCAGCGGATGGCGGTGGTCTTGCCCGCGCCGTTCGGTCCGAGCAGCCCGAAGACCTCGCCCTCGCAGACGCCCAGGTCGAGGTCGTCCACGGCCTTGGTCTCGCCGAAGGCGTAGGTGAGCCCGGTGCAGCTGACGGCCTCGGCGCGGGCGGCGGCTGCCTCGGCCGTGGCGGTGGCCGCCGCGGCCGGGGTGGCGGACCTGTCCGCCGGGTCGGTCGTCATGATGGCGTCCCCTCCGTCCGGGCTCCCGCGGGGACGGCTCCGGCCCCGGCCGGTGCGCTCACGGGCACCGCCGGGTCCTCGTCCGCCTCGGGGTCCTCGTGCAGCAGGTCGGCGAGCCTGCGCAGGGCCGGGAGGGCCGCGCGCAGGGCGTCGTGGTCGGCGCCGTCGAGGCGGGCCAGATGGCCGCCGACCAGCTCGGCGCGGCGGCGGTGCCAGTCCTCAAGGCGCTTCTCGGCGGCCCCGGTCAGCCGCAGCCGCGCGGCCCGCCGGTCGGCCGGGTCGGTCTCCCGGACCAGGTACGCCTCCCGTACGAGCTGGTTGACCAGCGTCGAGACGGAGTTGCTCGCCAGGTGCAGTTCCTTGGCCGCCTCCGAGACACCGATCCCCGGGCGGGACTCGACCAGCCGCAGCAGTTCCACCTCGGCACCGCGCAGCCGGGGCCCGGCCAGGCCGCCGCGCAGCCGGCGCCGGATCAGCCGCTGGATGCCGACGAGCGCGTCGGTCAGCTCCGCCGGGAAGGTCTCGGGCGCCCCGGGCGGCGCGTCGCCGCCGGGCCCGTGTATCGCTTCGTCTTCCACGCCTGAAGATTACCTCTGCTACAGAGGTATCACCCCTCGGGCGGCCCCAAGATGCGGTCAAGGCTGCCGTACCCTTTTTCCGCTTATCGGGTGAATTGTTTTGTGATGTCCGAGAGCGGGAAAACGCACTGATGTGCTTCGGACAGGAGGCACTTCCGTGGGAGCCGGCCCCCCGCACGGCCTGACGCCCCCGAGTCCTTTCCCGTGACCGAGCGCGCGCTACTCCCACGGTGTCTGTCCAACCGGCACCGGCAAGAGAGGTGCGCGCGATGCGTGTCACTGGCTACACCAGCACCAGGCCCAGATCCCACCCCCACCCCCATGACGACGCGCCCGACACGGGCAAGTCCTTCGCGCGGCTCACGGAGCTGCCCGACGGCCCCGAGCGGCGGGCGCTGCGGGACGAACTGGTACGGCTGTGGCTGCCCATGGCCGAGCGGATCGCCGTACGCTTCCGCGGCCGCGGGGAGTCCCTGGAGGACCTGTACCAGGTGGCCGCGCTGGGCCTGGTGAAGGCCGTCGACCACTACGACCCCGAGCGCGGCCGCGCCTTCGAGGCGTACGCGGTGCCCACCATCACCGGTGAGATCAAGCGGCACTTCCGGGACCACATGTGGACGCTGCACGTTCCGCGCCGCGTCCAGGACCTGCGCAACCGGGTCCGTACGGCCGTCAAGGAGCTGTCCCAGTCCACGCCGGGCCGGCCGCCCACGGTCGCCGAGATAGCCGAGTACACCCGGCTCGACGAGGACGAGGTGCGCACCGGGATGGAGGCGCTGGAGTGCTTCTCCGCGCTGTCCCTGGACGCCGAGGTGGCGGGCACCGACGGCTACGCCCTCGGGGACTCGCTGGGCGGCCCGGACCCCGGGTACGACCTCGTGGTGGACCGGGCGGCCGTCAAGCCCTGCCTCGCGGCGCTGCCGGAACGCGAGCGGACCATCCTCTACCTGCGGTTCTTCCGGGGGATGACGCAGAACCGGATCGCCCAGCAGCTGGGCATCTCGCAGATGCATGTGTCGCGGCTGCTCAGCGGGTGCTTCGACCGGCTGCGGGAGGAACTGCTGGCGGAGACGCGGTGAGGCTCCGCTTCACACGGGACCCGGCCGGTCCGGAGCGGGCTCCGGGTCGCCACCGGGGACCTGGACGGGACCGTACCGGTCCAGGGCCTCCTCCAGCTCCGCGCTGATCTCGGGCGGCAGCTCGCCCCGGCGGCCCCAGATGAGGACCAGCTCGGCGACGTTGCGCAGCCTGATGTTGGTGTGCTGGGAGACCTCCCGCAGCACCTGCCAGCCCTGCTCGGGGGTGACCCGGCCGAGGGCCACCACCATCCCGATCGCCTGGTCCACCACGGCGTGAGAGGCCATGGCCTGCCTCAGCTGGTCGATCTCGGCCTGCAACGCGGCGATCCGCTCCGCCTCGCTCTCTCCCATCCCCCCATCCTGCGCAGCGGCCTGTCCCCCTGCCACCGGGGGTACTCGACAGGCGCCCCACCCGCTTCCGGTTGGACACTGGAGCCAGAGCGGTGACCCCCGGCACCCGAGAGCAGGACGTTACCGAACATGAACCGAGAAACCCCTGTCAGCGACGGAGCGAACGGCACCGGGCACGGGCCGCGCACCCGCGCGGTCGTCTCCACGCACTCCGTCTTCGGCGCACCCTGCTGGGTGAGCCTGACCAGCCGCGACCTCCAGGCCACCCAGGACTTCTACTCGGCCGTGCTGGGCTGGCGCTGGCGCGGCGCGAAGCTCGGTGAGCACTTCCGGGTCGCGCTGGCCGACGGGGTACCGGTGGCCGGGATCGCCGCGGTGGCCTCGATGTGGCAGATGGCGGTGGCCTGGACGCCGTACTTCGCGGTGCCGGACGCGGACGTCGCGGTGGCGCGGGCACGGGAGCGGGGCGGTACGGCGGCGGTCGGACCGCTCTCCTTCCCGCCCGGCCGGGCCGCGCTGCTCGCCGACCGCGACGGGGCGACGTTCGGGATCTGGCAGGGCGAGCTGGTCTCCAACTGGGAGGCCTGGCGGCGGGCGGCGCCGACGTTCATCCGGCTGCACACCCGTGACGCCTTCGACTCCGCGATGTTCTACGGCGAGATCCTCGACTGGGCGTCGGGGAAGCCGGGGTGCTGCGAGGTCGAGTACGACGGCGACGAGGTGGTGCTGCGCAGCCAGGGGGACGCGGTGGCCCGGATCGACTCGGGCGCGGTGGAGGCCGCCCCGGACCCCTCCGTACGGCCGCACTGGCAGGTCCACTTCGCGGTGGCGGACGTACCCGGCTGCGCCCGGGCCGCGGAGAAGCACGGGGGCAGCGTCCTGAAGGAGAACGACACGGAGGCGATCCTCCGGGACGCCGACGGCGCCCAGTTCACGGTGATGTCGCGGCGCGTGCGCTGAGCCTCAGCTCCCCTGATCCGCCGCCCGTGAGGGACGGGTCAGCAGGATGAGGCTCCTGGCCTCCACCCGCAGTCGCGTTCCCGCCTTCCGCTCGCGCTCGTCCGGTACGCCCTCCGCGTCCGCGGTGTCGACGAGTGTCGTCCAGCGCTCCCCGAACGTCTCGTCCGGCAGCCGGAAGTCCACCGGCTCCCAGTACCCGTTGAGCAGGAGCAGGAAGGAGTCATCGGTCAACCTCCCACCGTACGGGTCCCGTTCGGCGATCGCGTCGCCGTTGAGGAAGACGCCGACGGAGTGCGCGTCGTCGCGCTGCCAGTCCCGCCCGGTCATCTCGCGGGCGTCGGGCCGCAGCCACAGGAGGTCCGGCAGCGGCTGCGCGGCGTTCGTCGCGGTCTCGCCGCGGAAGAAGCGGCGCCGGCGCAGCACGGGGTGCGCGGCGCGCAGCGCGATGAGGGTCCGGGTGAAGTCCGCCAGGTTCCGCTGCTCGTGGTCGAGTTCCCAGTCCACCCAGGAGATCTCGTTGTCCTGGCAGTACGCGTTGTTGTTGCCGCGCTGGCCGCGCCCGAGCTCGTCCCCGTGGCAGAGCATGGGGATGCCCTGCGAGAGCAGCAGGGTGGCGAGGAGGTTGCGCTGCTGGCGCCCGCGCAGTTCGAGCACGGCGGGATCGGTGCTGTCCCCCTCCGCCCCGCAGTTCCAGGACCGGTTGTGGCTCTCCCCGTCCCGGTTGTCCTCTCCGTTCGCCTCGTTGTGCTTGTCGTTGTACGACACCAGGTCCCGCAGCGTGAACCCGTCGTGCGCGGTGACGAAGTTGACGCTCGCCCGCGGCCGGCGCCTGCTGTGCTGGTACAGGTCGGAGGAGCCGGTCAGCCGGGACGCGAACTCGCCGAGCGAGCCGGGCTCGGCGCGCCAGAAGTCCCGTACGGCGTCCCGGTATCTGCCGTTCCACTCCGACCACAGCGGCGGGAAGTTGCCGACCTGGTAGCCGCCCTCCCCCACGTCCCAGGGCTCGGCGATCAGCTTGACGCGGCTGATCACCGGGTCCTGCTGGATCAGGTCGAAGAAGGCCGAGAGCCGGTCCACCTCGTGGAACTGCCGGGCCAGGGTCGCCGCGAGGTCGAAGCGGAAGCCGTCGACATGCATCTCGGTGACCCAGTACCGCAGCGAGTCCATGATCAGCTGGAGTACGTACGGGTGCCGCATCAGCAGGCTGTTGCCGGTGCCCGTGGTGTCGTAGTAGTGCGCCCAGTCCCCGTCCACCAGACGGTAGTAGGAGGCGTTGTCGATGCCCCGGAAGGACAGGGTGGGCCCGAACTCGCTGCCCTCGGCGGTGTGGTTGTAGACCACGTCGAGGATGACTTCGAGTCCGGCCGCGTGCAGCGCCTTCACCATGGCCTTGAACTCGTTGACCTGCTGGCCCCGGCTGCCGAAGGCGGCGTAGGAGTTGTGCGGCGCGAAGAAGCCGATGGTGTTGTAGCCCCAGTAATTGGACAGACCCCGGTCCTGGAGC
Source organism: Streptomyces sp. LaBMicrA B280 (assembly GCF_049222185.1). Lineage (NCBI taxonomy): Bacteria > Bacillati > Actinomycetota > Actinomycetes > Kitasatosporales > Streptomycetaceae > Streptomyces > Streptomyces sp. LaBMicrA B280. The sequence continues at coordinate 61,969 of NZ_JBMJCT010000044.1, forward strand.
ACCCCGTCCTGGACGAACTGGTGCACCGGCATCAGCTCGACCGCCGTCACCCCGAGCGAGGTCAGATGCTCGATGACGGCGGGATGGGCGAGGCCCGCGTAGCTGCCGCGCAGCCGTTCGGGGACGTCCGGATGGGTGCGGGTCAGTCCGCGCACATGGGCCTCGTAGATCACCGAGTCCGCGTACGCGGTGCGCGGCGGCCGGTCGTCGCCCCAGTCGAAGTACGGGTCGGTGACCACGCCCAGCATGGAGTGCCCGGCACTGTCGGCGGGGGCCGGGCCGTCCGGTGAACGCTCGTACAGGGAGGCGTGGTTGTCGATCTGGCCGTCCACGGCGCGCGCGTACGGGTCGAGCAGCAGCTTCCTCGGGTTGCAGCGGTGGCCGAGCGAGGGCTGCCAGGGGCCGTGCACCCGGTAGCCGTAACGCTGCCCGGGCGCGATGCCGGGCAGATACGCGTGCCAGACGAAGCCGTCGACCTCGTGCAGCCGGACGGAGGTCTCCTTGCCGTCGTCGTCCACGAGGATCAGGTCGACCCGCTCGGCGACCTCGCTGAACAGCGCGAAGTTGGTGCCCTGTCCGTCGAAGGAGGCGCCCAACGGGTAGGGCTGCCCGCTCCAGACGGGCAGCCCTTTCCTGGTGGTGCGGGCGGTCACCGGCTGCCCTCCAGGCTGTCACCGGCGGGCACGGGCGCGGCCAGGACGGCCACCTGATGCCGCCGCGGCTCCTTCAGGCCGGTGCTCAGGAACGGCTCCGGCGGCAGCGGCACCAGCGGCACCCGTTCACCGGCGCGGGCGCGCTGCGAGAACCAGATGATCTTGGCTCCGGTCTCGGCGGCGCAGCAGCCCCAGCCGTCGCTCATGGCGGCGATGTCCGCGAGGCAGGCGCGCAGATCCTGGTCCGGGCGCAGTTCGGGATCGTCGTCACCGAAGGCGGTGATGAGGTGCTGGCCGTTCCACCACATCTCGATGGAGGTGTGCTTGTCACGGGCGTGCTGGTCGATCGCCCGCAGCAGCAGTTCGGCGCCGCGGCAGACGGGGGCCACGAGATTGTCGAGGTCCCAGTGGCGGAGATGGGCGGCCAGGATGCGGCTGACCTGTCCCACCCGTTCCGGGCTGACTTCCACGTCGAGGTGGTAGTAGCAGGGCACTGCGGTCTTCATCGTCGCTTGCTCCTCACCGGCGAAGCTCTCGCTCCCCTCGCCCTGTCCGGGAGGGATCCCGGACACACAGCGTGAGCGGTGATCGCTTCAGAGTCATCTCCAACGGTGCAGGCGCTACGCCATTCGTGCAACACGAGCACACACCGTTCCCAGTGGTTGAAGCTCCAACAAGACGCTGCGTCCACGCGCGTGCACCATGAGTGAAAGCCTCGATCGCCGTAACGGTGCCGTGCCCACCCCTGCGCGGACGCCACCCGACCGTCGGGAACGCGCCCAGTCGAGAGCGTGGAGGGTGAACAGGGCCATGCTGCTACCCGCCAAGGCCGAAGTGGCCCGGCAGTTGCGGCGTTACCGGGCGTGGGAGCGCGTGATGCTCGCCTCGCCGTACGACCGCACGGTCCGGGCCACGTTCGAGGACTCGGGGTACACCTTGTGCGTTCTGATGGGCAAACGCTGCGCCCGCGAGGCGGCGGACGCGGCGGAGCGTTATCTGCGCACGAGTCAGGTCGGCTACCTGCGCGAGCAGGACGGACGGCCGATGTCGCGCCGTTCGGTGCGAAGGGCGCCGGCTTCGGAGCGGCGTTCCACGGCGCCGAGCTCCTGAGCTGGCACCGTACAAGGCGTTCCCTTCGGGGACCGGCACGGGCCGGTGCCCCGCTCTCGGATCGCGAAGCCGGGCCGGTGCCCGGCTTCGCGCACGGCGGAGGTGATTACATGCGCAGGACCCCGGCCATCGGCCGTGTACCGGTACGTGACGTCCGGCCGGCCGTGGAGTGCGGCAGGCGCCCGGCGAAGGCGGTGACCGGGGAGACCTTCCAGGTCACCGCGACCGTGTTCCGGGAGGGGCACGACGCCGTCGGTGCCCATGTGGTCCTGCGCGATCCCAGGGGCCGGCGCCGCCCCTGGATCCCGATGCGCGAGGTCTCCCCCGGCAGCGATGTGTGGGGCGCCGAGATCACCCCGGACATGACGGGCCGCTGGACCTTCCGGGTGGAGGCGTGGAGTCATCCGCTGGCGACCTGGCGGCACACCGCCTCGGTGAAGGTGCCGGCCGGGATCGACACCGGGCTGGTCCTGGAGGAGGGCGCCGAGCTGTACGAACGCGCCGCCGCCGGGGTGCCCAAGGGCCCGGAGCGCGATCTGGTGGCCGCCGCCGCCCGCGCCCTCGGCGACGACTCCCTCTCGGTCCATGAGCGGTTCCGGCCCGCGCTGTCCCCCCGGGTCCGGGAGGTCCTGGACCGTTACCCGCTGCGGGAGTTGGTGACCGCCTCGGATCCGATGCCGCTGCTGGTGGAGCGGGAGCGGGCGCTGTACGGCTCCTGGTACGAGTTCTTCCCGCGCAGCGAGGGCACGGCGAAGCGGCCGCACGGCACGTTCCGTACGGCGGCCCGCCGTCTGCGGCCGATCGCGGAGATGGGTTTCGACGTCGTCTATCTGCCGCCGATCCACCCGATCGGCGGCACCTTCCGCAAGGGCCCGAACAACGCCCTCACCGCCGGTCCCGAAGACGTCGGCGTGCCCTGGGCGATCGGCTCCTCCGAGGGCGGCCACGACGCGGTCCACCCCGACCTCGGCACCATCGAGGACTTCGACCACTTCGTGGGCGAGGCACGGGAGTTGGGGCTGGAGATCGCGCTGGACTTCGCCCTCCAGTGCTCCCCCGACCACCCCTGGGTGCACAAGTATCCGGAGTGGTTCCACCACCGCCCGGACGGGACGATCGCCTACGCCGAGAACCCGCCGAAGAAGTACCAGGACATCTATCCGATCGCCTTCGACGCCGACATGGACGGGCTGATCGCGGAGACGGTCCGGGTGCTGCGGCACTGGATGGACCACGGGGTGCGGATCTTCCGCGTCGACAACCCGCACACCAAGCCGGTGGTGTTCTGGGAGCGGGTCATCGCCGAGATCAACCAAAAGGACCCGGACGTGATCTTCCTGGCGGAGGCGTTCACCCGCCCCGCCATGATGCACGCTCTCGCGCAGATCGGCTTCCAGCAGTCGTACACCTACTTCACCTGGCGCGAGACGAAGCAGGAACTCATCGAGTACCTGGGCGAGTTGACGGGTGAGGCGGCCGCCTATATGCGGCCCAACTTCTTCGCGAACACCCCCGACATCCTGCCCGGCCACCTCCAGCACGGCGGCCGTCCCGCCTTCGAGCTCCGCGCCGTGCTCGCGGCCACCCTCTCCCCCGCCTGGGGCGTCTACAGCGGCTACGAGCTGTGCGAGAACACCCCGCTGCGCCAGGGCGGCGAGGAGTACCGAGACTCCGAGAAGTACCAACTCCGGCCCCGGGACTGGGAGTCGGCCGAGCGTGAGGGCCGTACGATCGCGCCGCTCATCACCCGGCTGAACGCCGTCCGCCGTGCCCACCCGGCGCTACAGCGCCTGCGCAACCTCCGCTTCCACCGGACCGACAACGACGCCGTGCTCGCCTACAGCAAGAGCACGGGGACGGACACGGTCATCGTGGTCGTCAATCTCGACCCGCATCACGCCCAGGAGGCCACGGTCTCGTTGGACATGCCGCAACTCGGCCTGGACTGGGACGCCGAACTGCCCGTGCACGACGAGCTGTCGGGCGAGGCGTACCACTGGGGCAGGACCAACTACGTGCGCCTCACGCCGGGCCGCGCGCCGGCGCATGTGCTCCATGTCCAGCGATCGACGCACCACGACGGAGGGCCCGCAGCGCCATGACCGTGAACGAACCCGTACTGGACACCTTCGAGGACACCCCTGCCCGGGACCGGGACCCGGACTGGTTCAAGCGTGCCGTCTTCTACGAGGTCCTGGTGCGCTCCTTCCAGGACAGCAACGGCGACGGCGTCGGCGACCTCAAGGGCCTGACCGCCAAACTCGACTATCTCCAGTGGCTCGGCGTGGACTGCCTGTGGCTGCCGCCCTTCTTCAAGTCCCCGCTGAGAGACGGCGGTTACGACGTCGCCGACTACACCGCCGTGCTGCCGGAGTTCGGTGACCTCGCCGACTTCGTGGAGTTCGTGGACGCCGCCCATCAGCGCGGCATGCGCGTGATCATCGACTTCGTCATGAACCACACCAGCGACCAGCACCCGTGGTTCCAGGAGTCGCGCAAGGACCCCGACGGCCCCTACGGGGACTACTACGTCTGGGCCGACGACGACAAGCGGTACGAGGACGCGCGGATCATCTTCGTGGACACGGAGGCGTCCAACTGGACGTACGACCCCGTGCGGGGCCAGTACTACTTCCACCGCTTCTTCTCCCATCAGCCGGACCTCAACTACGAGAACCCGGCGGTGCAGGAGGAGATCCTGGCCGCCCTGAAGTTCTGGCTGGACCTCGGCATCGACGGCTACCGGCTCGACGCGGTCCCCTACCTCTACGCGCAGGAGGGCACCAACTGCGAGAACCTGCCCGCGACCCACCAGTTCCTGAAGCGGGTGCGGCGGGAGATCGACGCGATGTACCCGGACACGGTGCTGCTGGCCGAGGCCAACCAGTGGCCCGAGGACGTGGTCGACTACTTCGGGGACTACGAACGCGGCGGCGACGAGTGCCACATGGCGTTCCACTTCCCGGTCATGCCGCGCATCTTCATGGCGGTGCGGCGGGAATCGCGCCACCCGGTCTCGGAGATCCTCGCCAAGACGCCCGCGATTCCCTCGCGTTGCCAGTGGGGGATCTTCCTGCGCAACCACGACGAGCTGACCCTGGAGATGGTCACCGACGAGGAACGCGACTACATGTGGGCGGAGTACGCCAAGGATCCGCGGATGCGGGCCAACATCGGCATCCGCCGCCGGCTCGCGCCGCTGCTCGACAACGACCGCAACCAGATCGAGCTGTTCACCGCCCTGCTGCTGTCCCTGCCCGGCTCGCCGATCCTCTACTACGGCGACGAGATCGGCATGGGCGACAACATCTGGCTCGGCGACCGCGACGCCGTCCGCACCCCCATGCAGTGGACCCCCGACCGCAACGCGGGCTTCTCGACGTGCGATCCGGGACGGCTGTACCTGCCCACGATCATGGACCCGGTCTACGGCTACCAGGTCACCAACGTGGAAGCGGCCATGTCGTCGCCGTCCTCGCTGCTGCACTGGACCCGGCGCATGATCGAGATCCGCAAGCAGAACCCCGCCTTCGGACTCGGCTCCTACGACGAACTCCCCTCCTCCAACCCGGCGGTGCTCGCCTTCCTGCGCGAGTACGAGGACGACCTGGTGCTGTGCGTCCACAACTTCTCCCGCTTCGCCCAGCCCACCGAGCTGGACCTGCGGGCCTACGACGGACGCCACCCGGTGGAGCTGATCGGTGGGGTGCGCTTCCCCGCCATCGGTGAACTGCCCTACCTCCTCACCCTTCAGGGCCACGGCTTCTACTGGTTCCGGCTCACCCGAGTCGCATCCCGCATCGGCCGCCGCCGCTGAGCGCACGGCGCCGAGGAAAGGACGCGTCACCATGCCGAAGACCATCACCCTCCGGCCGAGAACCGCGGCCGGAGCCGGCGGTCCCCTCGCCTCGCTCGGCGGGCTGCTGCGCGAATGGCTGCCGCGCCAGCGCTGGTTCGCGGGCAAGGACCGGCCCGTGACCGATCTGTCGGTGCTCAGTGTGACCGAGCTGTTCCCCGGGTGTCTGCATCTGCTGGTGCACGCCTCGCACGCGCCGGTGCCCACCCCCGGCGGCACCGCCCCGCCGGGCGACTGCTACCAGCTGCTGCTCGGGGTGCGCGAGCAGCTCGCGCCGCGCCTGGAACGGGCGTTCATCGGGCGGGCCACCGCCGGACCGCTGGCCGGGCTCGCGGTCTACGACGCGCTCTACGACCCGCGCTCGGCGAGCCTGCTCCTGGAGCGGCTGCGCCGACCGGGCGGCGCGGGCCCGCTGCGCTTCGAGGCGGACCCCACCGCCCCGGTGCCGGGGGGTCTGCCGCCGCGGCTGCTGGACGCCGAGCAGTCCAACACCTCGCTGGTGTACGGCGACGCGTACATCCTCAAGCTCTTCCGCCGTATCCAGCCGGGCGTCAACCCCGATCTCGAGGTGTCGGCGGCGCTCGCCGCGCAGGGCTGCACCCGGGTGCCCGCGCCGGTCGCCTGGTTCACCACCAGCGCGCCGCGTCCGGCCACGCTCGGGGTGCTCCAGCCGTTCCTGCCGGACGCCACCGACGGCTGGACGCTGGCACTGGGCGCGCTCGCCGCGGGCGACGACTTCACCGCCGAGGCCCGTGAGCTGGGCCGCGCCATGGCCGAGGTGCACCTCGCGCTGGCCGAGGCGTTCCCGTCGGCCGGGCCCGGCGAGAACGGCCGTACCGCCGAGGCGATGTGCGCCCGGCTGGAGGCCGCGGCGCACGCCGTGCCCGGCCTCAAGCCGTTCGTGCCCGGTCTGCGGGCCGCGTTCGGGGCGCTCGCCACCTGCGACACCGGGCCGCCCGCCCAGCGCATCCACGGCGATCTGCACCTCGGGCAGGTGCTGCGGGCGGGCCGCGACTGGTTCGTCATCGACTTCGAGGGCGAGCCCTCCAGACCGCTTGCCGAGCGGCGGGCCCCGCAGTCCCCGGTGCGGGACGTCGCCGGGATGCTGCGCTCCTTCGACTACGCGGCCCGGCAGCGCCGCCCCTGGCGACCCGAGTGGGCGCGCCGCTGCCGGGAGGCGTTCTGCGCGGGCTACGCGGCCCGCGCGGGCTGGGACCCACGCAAGAAGCACGCGCTGCTGCGCGCGCACGAGACGGACAGGGCGGTGTACGAGGTGCTGTACGAGGCGAGACACCGGCCGGACTGGCTGCCGGTACCGATGGCGGCGATCAAGCGGCTCGCGGTGTGGGGAGGCTGAGGACATGGCACTGCGCGACACCTCACCGCCCGAGACCGCGGGCCCCGGGCAGGCCCCGGCCACCGCACTGGACCCCGCCGAGCGCGACCGGCTGCTGGCCGGGGCGCACTACGATCCGCACGCCCTGCTGGGCGCCCACCCGGTGCCGGGCGGCACCCTGTTCCGGGCGCTGCGCCCGAACGCGCGGGCGGTGAGCGTCCTGGTCGACGGGATGGCCAACCCGCTCGTCTCCGAGGGCGGCGGGCTGTTCACGGCCGTGCTGCCCTACCCGGAGATCCCGCCGTACACGCTGCTGGTGACGTACGACGAGGACGAGCGGGAGGTGCATGACCCGTACCGCTTCCCGCCCGCCCTCGGCGAACTGGACCTGCATCTGATCCGCGAGGGCCGGCACGAGCAGCTGTGGCAGGCGCTCGGCGCCGAGCCGATGACCCATGAGGGCGTGGCCGGTACCCGGTTCACCGTGTGGGCGCCCAATGCCCAAGGGGTGCGGGTGGCCGGGGACTTCACGTACTGGGACGGCACGCAGTACCCGATGCGCTCGCTCGGCGCGTCCGGGGTGTGGGAGCTGTTCCTGCCCGGGATCGGCGAGGGCGACCGCTACAAGTTCGAGATCACCTCCCGCTACGGCCACCGGTTCCTCAAGGCGGACCCGATGGCCAGGCGCACCGAGGTGCCGCCGGACACCGCCTCGGTGGTGACGGTCTCGCACTACGCGTGGGGCGACGAGCGGTGGATGGCGCACCGCGGCGACATCCCGGTGCACGAGGCGCCGTTCTCCGTGTACGAGGTGCATCTGCCGTCCTGGCGGCCCGGATTGACCTACCGTCAGCTGGCGGACGAACTGCCCGCGTACGTCAAGGAGATGGGCTTCACGCATGTGGAGCTGATGCCGGTGGCCGGGCATCCGTTCAGCGGCTCCTGGGGCTACCAGGTCACCTCGTACTACGCGCCCACCCCCCGGCTCGGCTCGCCGGACGACTTCCGGTACCTGGTGGACGCGCTGCACCGGGCGGGCATCGGCGTGATCATGGACTGGGTGCCGGCGCACTTCCCCAAGGACGACTGGGCACTGGCCCGGTTCGACGGGGATCCGCTGTACGAGCCCGGGAACGCGAAGCGCGCCGAGCACCCCGACTGGGGGACGTACGAGTTCGACTACGGGCGGATCGAGGTGCGCAACTTCCTCGTGGCCAACGCCGTGTACTGGTGCGAGGAGTTCCACATCGACGGCCTGCGGGTGGACGCCGTCGCCTCCATGCTCTACCTCGACTACTCCCGGGACTCCGGGCAGTGGGAGCCGAATGTGTTCGGCGGGCGCGAGGACCTGGACGCGGTGGCGTTCCTCCAGGAGATGAACGCCACCGTCTACCGGCGCTGCCCGGGTGTGGTGACCATCGCCGAGGAGTCCACCGCCTGGGACGGGGTGACCCGGCCGACCGACAGTGGCGGGCTCGGGTTCGGGCTGAAGTGGAACATGGGCTGGATGCACGACTCGCTCCAGTACATCCAGAAGGAGCCGGTGCACCGCAAGTACCACCACAACGAGATGACCTTCTCGATGGTGTACGCCTACAGCGAGAACTATGTGCTGCCCATCTCGCACGACGAGGTGGTGCACGGCAAGCAGGCGCTGGTGTCGAAGATGCCGGGCGACTGGTGGCAGCGGCGCGCCAACCACCGCGCCTATCTGGGCTTCATGTGGGCCCATCCGGGCAAGCAACTGCTGTTCATGGGACAGGAGTTCGCGCAGGGCGCCGAGTGGGCGGAGGAGCAGGGGCCCGAGTGGTGGCTGCTCGCGGACGACTACCACTCCGCCGGTGACCACCGGGGCGTCAAGGCGCTGGTGCGGGACCTGAACGCGCTGTACCGGGCGACGCCCGCGCTGTGGCAGCGGGACACCGACCCGGGCGGCTTCCGCTGGGTGCTGTGCGACGCGGCGGAGGACAACGTCTTCGCGTTCCTGCGCCTCGCGGCCGACGGCACCCCGCTGCTCGCGGTGTCGAACTTCTCGCCCGTGGTCCGCGAGGACTACCGGCTGGCGGTCCCCGCGGAGGTACCGGCCTGGCGGGAGCTGCTGAACACCGACGACATCGGCTACGGGGGCGGCGGCATCCCGGTCGGCGCCCCGGGGGCGCTGAAGCCGGCCGACGGCGGGCTGCGGCTCACACTGCCGCCGCTGGCCACGGTGTTCCTCGGTCCGGCGCTCAGGGCGTAGGTGTCGGCGCCCGTCCCAGGGGCAGTCGGGGTTCATACAGAACCCTGGCTGCCCCTGGTCACAGGGCGGAGAGGCGGCATCGAGTGCGCACGGTCGGAGTGGAGGAGGAGCTCCTTCTGGTCGATCCGGACAGCGGCGACCCGAAGGCGCTGGCGGCGCCCGTGCTCGCGCGGGCCCACCGGGACGATCCCGGACAGGACGTGTTCGAGAAGGAACTGTTCGGGCAGATGCTGGAGTTCGCCACCCATCCGCAGTCGGACATGGCGGACCTCGGCGACGAGATCGTGCGCTGCCGCAAGGAGGCGGCCCGGCACGCCGGGCAGATCGGCTGCGCGGTCGCCGCGCTGGCCACCTCGCCGCTGCCGGTGAGCCCCTCGCTCACCGTGAACGAGCGCTACCAGTGGCTGTCCGAGCGCTACGGCATCGGCACCCGGGACCAGTTGGTCTGCGGCTGCCATGTGCATGTGTCGGTGGAGTCCGACGAGGAGGGCGTGGCGGTCCTCGACCGGCTGCGGCCCTGGCTCCCGGTGCTCACCGCGATCAGCGCCAACTCCCCCTACTGGCAAGGCCATGACAGCGGCTACGAGAGCTATCGCAGCCGGGTGTGGTCGCGCTGGCCGTCGGCCGGACCGACCGAGCTGTTCGGCTCGCCGGAGCGCTATCACCGGCGGGTGGCGGACATGGTGGGCACCGGGGTGATCCTGGACGAGGCGATGGTGTACTTCGACGCGCGGCTCTCCGCGCGCTATCCGACGGTCGAGGTGCGGGTCTCGGACGTATGCCTGTCCGCGGACACCGCGCTGCTCGTCGCGACCCTGACCCGGGGCCTGGTGGAGACCGCCGCCCGGGACTGGCGCGCGGGCGAAGAGGCGCCCGGTCACAGCGTGAGCCTGCTCCGGCTCGCTTCCTGGCAGGCGGCGCGCTCAGGGCTCGAAGAGAAGCTGCTGGACCCCGTGAGCCTGCGACCGCGGCCCGCCGCCCGGGTGCTGTACTCCCTGCTCGATGCGGTCGGGGACGCGCTCGACGCCTGCGGGGACACGGACCGCGCCGAGAAGGGCGTCGAGGACCTGCTGCGGCACGGCAACGGCGCGCGCGAGCAGCGGCGGATCATGGAGGGCGGCGGCACCCTGCGGGACGTCGTCACGGAGTGCGTGCGGCACACACAGGGGTGAGCCGGCCCAGCGGGCCCGGCTGTCGGTCAGTGGATCAGGACCAGGGCGTACACCAGGAAGAACGCGGCGAACAGCACCACGAGGACCAGGATCAGCGCCAGCGGCGCCTTGGCCCAGCCGCGCTGGGTCGCGCCCGGCTCGCGGACCGCGGCCTGGGGCATGCTGCTCTCCGCGGGCGGGGTCTCGCCGGGCGGCACCGAGCCGCCGGGTTCGAGTCCGGTGGTGCTCTCGGGTTCCGGATCGGGGCTCACATGGCTCATGTCTGGACTCATGTACCCCGAGTCCCCCGCGGGCGCCCACCTCACCGGACTTTCCGCGGGCCGCCGCGGCGGCCGACAGGGCGGTGTGCCGCGCCTGGTGTCCCAGGGACTACGGTGTCCTGCGGAGCCGTTCGCGCCGCGCGACGGGCTGCTCGCAGCCCGTGAGGCCGTGCCATGAGGCGATCAGACGGACGGATATCCGGCCCGGCTGTGGGAACCCGCAGCGCAGCGAGAGATCAGCGACGACGACCGTCCTGGCCGCACGGGGCAGCACAGGGGCCCCTCGTGACCGAGGCCGGGGGATGCGGAGATGGCGACGGAGCCGCGTGGGGACGAGACACCGCCTTCGGAGGAGACGTACGAGCGTGAGTTCTCCTTCGCGGGTGAGCTGCGCAACGTCACAGAGGCGCGGCTCGCCGCGGAGGACTTCCTGGGCGCACTGGCCCGGGTCGCGCCGCCCGGCGAGCACGAGTACTGGGACGACATCCTGCTGGTGGTGACCGAGCTGGCGGCGAACGTCATCCAGTACGCGCCCGGCCCGTTCGACCTGCGGATGCGGCGCACCTTCGACGGGGTGCACGTGACGATGCGCGACTCCAGCACCACCCGGCCGGAACCCCGGCCCTTCCACCCGCGCACGGGCGGCGGCGGCATCGGCTGGCATCTGGTGCACACGCTGTGCAGCCAGGTCAGTGTGGTGGTGCACGACGAGGGCAAGGACATCCATGTGTTCCTGCCCTGGTGAGGGCCCCGAGGTGTAACCCGGCGTGGACCGGTTACTCCACCGCGTGCCGCACCCGGCTGGCGCAGCGGCCCGGGTCGCGGTGGTATCGGAGTTGGCGCGCGGCGCTCCGGGGTATGCGAACGGCGTCGAGTCGAATCCACCGCCCGGAACCGCGGAAAGGGATGGACACCGTGACACGACCCAGGATCCTGGTGGTCGGCGCAGGCTTCGCCGGAGTCGAGTGCGTCCGCCGTCTGGAGCGCAAACTCGCCCCCGACGAGGCCGACGTCACCCTGGTGACGCCCGTCTCCTACCAGCTCTATCTACCGCTGCTGCCCCAGGTCGCCTCCGGTGTGCTGACACCGCAGTCGATCGCGCTCTCCCTGCGCCGCAGCAGGCGGTACCGCACCCGGATCCTGCCGGGCGGTGCGATCGGCGTGGATCTCAAGGCCAAGGTCTGTGTCGTACGCACCATCACCGACAAGATCGTGAACGAGCCGTACGACTACATCGTGCTGGCCCCGGGCAGCGTGACCCGCACCTTCGACATCCCGGGCCTGACCGAGCACGCCTTCGGCATGAAGACGCTCGCCGAGGCGGCGTACATCCGCGACCACGTCATCTCCCAGCTGGACCTCGCCGACGCCAGCGACGACCCGGCCGAACGGGCCGCGCGGCTCCAGTTCGTGGTGGTCGGCGGCGGGTACGCCGGAACCGAGACCGCCGCCTGCCTCCAGCGGCTCACGCACGCCGCGGTACGGCGCTATCCGCGCCTGGACCCCGGGCTGATCCGCTGGCATCTGATCGACATCGCGCCCAAGCTGATGCCCGAGCTGGGCGAGAAGCTCGGCCGGAGCGCGCAGGACATCCTGCGGCGGCGCGGCATCGACGTGTCCCTCGGGGTGTCGATCGAGAAGGCCGGTGCGGAGGAGGTCACCTTCACCGACGGCCGGGTGGTGCCGACGCACACCCTGATCTGGACCGCGGGGGTGGTGGCCAGTCCGCTGATCGCCACGCTGGGCGCGGAGACGGTCCGCGGCCGGCTCCTCGTCGAGCCCGAGCTGACCGTGCCGGGGCAGGACGGGGTGTTCGCGCTCGGCGACTCGGCCGCCGTGCCCGATCTCGCCAAGGGCCAGGAGGGCGCGGTCTGCCCGCCGACCGCGCAGCACGCCTCGCGGCAGGGCAAGCGGGTCGCCGAGAACGTCATCGCGACCCTGCGCGGCGCGCCCCTCAAGCCGTACCACCACAAGGATCTGGGCCTGGTCGTGGACCTCGGCGGCAAGGACGCGGTGTCCAAGCCGCTCGGCATCGAGCTGCGCGGGATGCCGGCGCAGGCGGTGGCCCGCGGCTACCACTGGTCGGCGCTGCGCACGGGCGTGGCCAAGGCCCGGGTGATGACCAACTGGACGCTGAACGCGCTGGCCGGGGACGACTTCGTGCGCACCGGCTTCCAGGCCCGCAAGGCCGCCCGGCTGAAGGACTTCGAGTTCACGGACTCGTATCTGACGCCGGAGCAGGTACGGGCCCGGGCGGAGGGCGGCGTCAACAGCCCCTGATGCGACAGCCCCTGATGTGAGCCGGATCACCGAGGGCCGCCGATCAGCGCACCTGTGATCGGCGGCCCTGGCCGAGGGCAGCTGGATAAACCGGACCCACGTGCGATGCTGGAGCAAAGATCGATTTCTGGCACGGGTTCACGGACGGGAGAGCGCGGCGGCGTGAGGGCAGCGGGACGGTCGGGGCGGGTAAGGATCTGGGACCGGGTCGCGGCATGGGATCCAGGGCTGCTCAGACTGACCGCGGGGTTGCGCACGGTCGTCTCGATCGCGCTGACCCTCGCCGTGCTGGCCGCGCTGGGCGCCCCGGTGCCGCTGCTGGTCGCCGGGGCGATCGCGGCGATGGTCGCGACGTTCGCGATCCGCGAGAAGCAACGCCACCGGCAGGCCCTCACCCTCGCGATCGGGCTGCCGGTGGCGCTCGTCTCGGTCACCCTGGGCACGCTGCTGAGCCAGTACGTCGTCGCGGGTGACCTGTTCTTCGTGGCGCTCATGTTCGGCGCGGTCTACAGCCGCCGGTTCGGCGACCGCGGCCACGCGCTCGGGCTGATCGCCTTCCAGACGTACTTCCTCTCCCTGTTCGTGCACGCGACCTCGGCCCTGCTGCCGAAGCTGTACGGCGTCATCGTGGTCGCGTTCGGCTGCGCCGCCCTGGCCCGGTTCGTGCTGCTGCCGCAGACACCGGCGGGCACCCTGGACCGGATGCGGCAGGCGTTCCGGGCCCGGCTCGCGCAGCTGATCGACACCCAGATCGAGCTGCTGGACGCGGGGCCCGAGGACGTGGAGAAGGTGCTGGAGGAGCTGCGCACCGGCACCGCGCGGCTGCATGAGACGGCGCTGCTGATCCAGGGCCGGCTGGAGGACGGCACCTCCGACGAGGCGGTGGCCCGGCTGCTCCAGCGCCGGATCGCGGACGCGGAGATCGCCGCCGAGCGGCTCGGTCTGCTGCTGCTCACGGCGCGCAGCGCCGAGCGCACCGACACCCTCACCCTGCATCTGCCGGGTGCCCCGCTGCCCTCGGGCGGCGAGCTGCCGGTGCGCGACGAGGCCGGGGCCGAACTGCGCCGGGACCTCAAGGCGCTGCGGCTGCTGGCGCTGCGCCCGGCCGGTGAGGCGGCGGGCACGGCGCTCGCGCATGTGCGCAACCGGCTGCTCGGCTATCGCGAGGAGGAGAACCTGCCGCAGGCCGCCCCGGCCGTGCAGGACGTCTTCCGCGGTCTCGGTGAGACGGCGCGCGCCGCGCTGGGCCTGCGGCTCGCGCTCGACGGGCCGCAGGACGAGTCCGAGGACTCCCCCGCCACCGCCCGCTCGCGCGAGGAGCTGGACGCGGAGGACGCCGCGATCGAGGTCAGCGAGGAGATCGAGCCCAAGGACACGGAGCCGGGCGGGCTGCGCAGGCCCACCACCCGGGCCGCCGTGCAGATCGCCGTCGGCTCCTCGCTGGCCATCCTCGGCGGCGAGCTGCTGTCCAGCCAGCGCTGGTACTGGGCGGTGCTGACCTGCTGGATCGTGTTCATCAACACCGCGTCCACCGGGGAGATCCTGGTCAAGGGCTACCGGCGGCTGCTCGGCACGGTGCTCGGCGTGATCGCCGGTATCGGGCTCGCCGGGCTGGTCGGACACCACACCTGGACGGCGTTCGCGCTGGTGCTGCTGCTGGTGTTCGCGATGTTCTACACCGCGCCGCTGTCGTACACGCTGATGTCGTTCTTCGTGACGGCCGCGCTCGGACTGCTGTACACGCTGCTCAACACCTACACCGCCGCGGTCCTGGTGCTGCGGATCGAGGAGACGGCGCTGGGCGCGGCCTGCGGGGTGATCGCGGCCGCGGTGGTGCTGCCGATCCACACGGACCGCCGTACGAACGAGCTGCTGGTCACGGTCCTCGACCGGCTCGCGGAGGTCACCCGGGCCGCGGTCGACCAGCTCAGCGGCGGCTTCGGCGGCGATCTGGTGGAGCAGGCGCGGGAGTTGGACCAGGCGCTGGCCGATCTGCGCTCCGCCATCCAGCCGCTGACGCATCCCATCACCCCGATGCGGGCCCGGCGCAACACCGCCCGCTATGTGGTGGCGCTACTGGAGACCTGCGCCTACCACGGGCGGTCCCTCGCGGCGACGGCGGAACTGCTGCCCACGCACCCCTCGATCGCGGCCGATCCCCGGCTGCGCGGGGCGGGCGCGCGGATCGTGCGGAACATCGAGACGATCGCCGCGCAGGTGGCGGACCCGCGCGCGGAGGGGGAGATCGAGACCGGCCCCAGCATCGCCTCGATGCTGGAGCCGGGAACCCTGCGCACCCCGCGCTACGGCCGGGTCACCGACCGCGTGCTGCGGCATCTGCAACGCCTCGACGAGGCGGTCTCGGGTCTCGCCCGCCCGCTCGGGCTGCGGCCGGAGGCGTCACCGGCGAAGAAGCGCTGACGGGTCACCCGGCGGACACCCCGGCGGCGGGCGCTCACGCGGCGCCGCCGGGGCGGCGGCCCACGGCCTCGTCGCGGACGCGGGCGCAGCTGCGGCTGATCAGCCGGGAGACATGCATCTGGGAGATGCCGAGCTGGTCGGCGATGCGGCTCTGTGTCATGTCCTCGAAGAAGCGCATGTAGAGGATGGCCCGTTCGCGCTCGGGCAGCCGCCGCAGGCCCTCCTTGGCGGCCTCCCGGTCGACCACGACGTCGTACGACGTGTCGGTGGCGCCGAGGGTGTCGGCGAGGCTGTAACCGTCGTCGCCACCGGCCAGTTCGGCGTCCAGCGACAGCGTGCTGAAGCTCTCCAGCGCCTCCAGGCCCGCGGCGACCTCCTCCTCGGTGAGCCCGGTGTGGGCGGCGAGGGCGGCGTTGGTGGGTTCGGGGCTGCCCGGGTTCTGGGTCAGCTCGCGCCGGGCCACGCGCACCCGGTTGCGCAGTTCCTGCACCCTGCGGGGCACTCGCAGCGCCCACATCCGGTCCCGGAAGTGGCGCTTGACCTCGCCGGTGATGGTCGGCACGGCGTAGCTCTCGAACGCGCCGCGCGAGGGGTCGTACCGGTCGACGGCCTTCACCAGGCCCAGTGCCGCCACCTGGCGCAGATCCTCCACGGACTCGCCTCGGTCACGGAACCGGCCGGCGATGCGATGCGCCATGGGGAGCCAGGCGGCGACCAGTTCGTCGCGTACGGCGTCGCGCTCGGGACCCTCCTCCAGGTCCGCGAGCCGGGTGAACATTTCCGCGGTCTCCGGGGCGTCGTCGTGGCTCCGGCGCGAGGTCTGGGTGGCGGGGTCGGGGGTGCCGGAACGGCCTGTCGACATGTCGGTCAGCATGCGGAATCGCTCCTGAACGTGGTGTCTGGGCGCCGCCGGAACAGAGATTCCGGTCGAGGCCCGAACGGTGCTTGTCAGGGTTCGCCGCGGGATGCCGGGGCCCGCCGGAGGGGGTCCCGGCGGTGGATCTACCCGCTGGGCTTGCGCCTCCGGTCCGAAGCACGAGATTCCGTCTGCCCGCCGCCCCGGCGGGCAAACACCCTTGCCCGAAGGAATCCGGTGAGTGAGGTGAAGGCGGAGGTCAGAGGGGTGCGGGGGCGACAAGTGGGAGTGCGGGATCAGGTCAGCGGGACCACCGCGGTGATGCGTTTGCCGCCGCAGGGAAGTTCGCTGACCCGGACGTCGCGGGCGAGGTGGCAGACGATCGGCCAGCCCCGGCCGTGGCGCTGGAAGCGGTCGGGCGGGGTCGTCCGCGCGACCGGGAGTTCGGTGCTGCGGTCGCTCACCGAGACACGGACCCCGGCGGAGTCGACATCGACGTCGAAGCCGGTGATGCCGCCGCCGTGCAGGATCGCGTTGGTGGTGAGTTCGGAGGCGACCAGGAGGGCGTCGTCCATGGCCCCGGGGCCGAGCGGCTGATGACGGTCCCGGCAGCGTTCGGCGACGACGCGTCGTACGGTGCTGCGGGCGTCGGCCGGGCGGCACGGCGGCCGACGGTGGGGTTCGTCGACGGATATCGAGTACGTTTCTGGCATCCCTTCCCTCCCTGGACGGTGCCGGAGTCGCGCTTCCTCTCCCCCTTCGGCTGACCATCAGCGGCGCCCTCAAACACCGTGTGTACGGAAGTCATCACCGCGCCCGTACGGGGTACCCGCGCCCCATGACCGATGTCGTGGACGCTGACGAACTGCTGCGACGCATCCAGCGGGGCAGGGACCGCGCGGCCGAGGAGCGGGCGCGCTGGGCGGACCGGGCGCGGGACCTCGCGGCGACCGAGCCGGACGGCGCCCGGGACGCCGCCGCCAGCGCGCGGGCGTACGGGGCCGTGCTGCGGGTGCTGGACGAGATCGTGCGGCCGGGCGCGCGGCCGGTGGAGCATCCGGCGGACGAGGACGGCGTGAGACGGGTCACCTAGACCGGTGTCCGACTACCAGAACGGACATCGAATGGTTTATCGTTCATCCATACGTGATGGCGGCGTGGGCCTCGGAGCCTGCCCCATCACCCTCAGCGGCCCTGGCTGGCTTCCCCCGTCCAGCCAGGGCTTTTTCCTGCCCGGACGACGGCCGCCGCGAAGAAATCCGCCTCCTTCGAGGTGCCCTGCCCGCCGCCAGCGGCTGAAATGGGTGTACGCAACGTCCCGCCCCCTCAAGAGGCACCGCAGCACCCGAACCGTCGCCGGCGAGGAGCCCGCGCCATGACCAAAGCGATAAAACTGCTGACCGCCCTGCCCCAGGCGCAGCGCGAACGCCTGATGGAGCTGGCCAAGGAGGTGTCCTTCCCGGAGGACAGCCGCATCTTCGAGGCGGGCGGCACGGCCGACCGGTTCTGGGTGATCCGCTCCGGCGCGGTCCATCTGGACCAGCAGGTCACCTCGCGGCAGCGGGTGACCGTGGCCACGCTCGGCGCGGGCGACCTGCTCGGCTGGTCCTGGCTCTTCCCGCCGTACCAGTGGGACTTCGGCTCGGTGGCCTTCAGCAACGTACGGGCGTACGAGTTCGACGGGCCCTCCGTGCTCGCGCTGTGCGTGGAGGACCCGCTGCTCGGGCTCTCCCTGGTGCGTTCGGTGGCCGAGATCCTCGCCCACCGCCTGGAGACCACCCGCGGCAAGCTGATGGACCAGTACGCGCTGGGCCGCCGCAGCCCCCTCTAGCGCGCGGGGCGCGGCGGCCTTCGCACCGTGTCAGATCCGGAAGCGCCGCAGCGCGGGCACCGCCGCCGCCAGACCCAGCATCAGCACGACGACCAGCACGCCGCCGCCCGCCACCGCCGCGCGCGGGCCGAACACGGCGCCGGCGGTGCCGTGCAGCACGTCCGCGAGGCGGGGGCCACCGGCCACCACGACCGTGAACACGCCCTGCATCCGGCCGCGCATCTCGTCGGTCGCGGCGGACAGCAGGATCGCGCCCCGGAACACCATGGAGACCATGTCGGCGACACCGGCGGCGGCGAGGAAGGCGAGGGCGATCCAGAGGTTGCCACTGAGCCCGAACCCGGCGATGGTCACGCCCCAGGCGACGACGGCCCCGATGACCATCCAGCCGTGCCGCCGGGCGCGGGAGAACGCGCCCGAGAACAGCCCGCCGAGCACCGCGCCGACCGGGATGCCGGCGAAGAGCACACCGAGCGCGAGGCCCGAGCCCCAGGAGTGGTACGTCTCCGCGGCCAGCTGCGGGAACAGGGCGCGGGGCATGCCGAACACCATGGCGACGATGTCGGCGAGGAAGGACAGCAGCAGCACCTTGTGCCGGGATATGTAGCGGAAGCCCTCGGCTATCTCGCGCACCCCGGCGCGGCGCGCGGGGGCGTCGCCGAGCGGGGGCAGCGCGGGCAGCCGGAAGACGGCCCACACGGTGACGCAGAGCGCGAGCGCGTCGATGAGGTACAGCTCGGGCAGGCCGATGACCGGGATGAGCACACCGGCGAGCAGCGGACCCGCCACCAGGCCGGTCTGCGTCACGGTGGAGCTGAGGGCGTTGGCCGCGGGCAGTTCACCGGCCGGGACCAGCCGGGCGACGGAGGCGCTGCGGGCCGGGGAGTTGAGGCCGAAGAACGCCTGCTGGAGCGCGAGCAGCACCATCAGGACCACGACGGAGTCCAGCCCGCTGACGGCCTGCGCCCAGAACAGCAGCGAGGTGACCGCGATCCCGCTGTTGGTCCACAGCAGCAGCTTGCGCCGGTCCACGGTGTCCGCGACCGCGCCGCCCCACAGCGCGAACAGCACCATGGGCACGAGCCCGGCGAGGCTGGCGTAGCCGACCCAGGCGGAGGAGTGCGTGATGTCGTAGATCTGCTTGGGTACGGCGACGGCGGTGAGCTGGCTGCCGACGGCGGTCACGATGGTCGAGGACCACAGGCGCCGGTAGGCGGGGATGCGCAGCGGGCGGGTGTCCATCGCCCAGCGGCGCCAGCCGCGGTGCGGCGGTGGGTCGGCCGCCGGCGTGTCGTCACCGGTCTCGGTACTGCTGCTCTCGCTGGTGTTCACGGATGTCCTGGTTGCTCGTTACATCTTTTCGATTCGAGAGCCTAACCATCTCATCGCACCGGGGGGAGAACGGTCTCGGTCGGAGGGACCCGTCTCAGCCTCCGACGAGCAGTGAGACACCCAGGACGAGCATGGTGAGGGCGACCAGGCCGTCCAGGAGGCGCCAGGCGCCGGGCCGGGCCAGATGGCGGCCGAGCAGCCGGGCGCCGAAGCCGAGCGCGGTGAACCAGCACAGGCTGGCGAGCGCGGCACCGAGCCCGAACGTCCAGCGCAGCGGGCCCCGGTCGGCGGCGAGCGAGCCCAGCAGGAAGACGGTGTCCAGGTAGACGTGCGGATTGAGCCAGGTCATCGCGAGGCAGGTCAGCACGGCCCGGCGCCGGGATCCGGCCGCCTCGCCCGCCACGACAAGGCCGGTCCCGGTGGGCCGTACGACGCGGCGGGCGGCCAGCGCGCCGTAGCAGAGCAGGAAGACACCGCCGACGACGCCGACCAGTCGGACCGCGCCCGGCCAGGCCACCACGACCGCGCCGACACCGCCCACGCCGAGCGCGATGAGCACCGCGTCGGACAGGGCGCAGATGCCGACCACGGCGAGTACGGCGTCCCGGCGCACCCCCTGGCGCAGGACGAAGGCGTTCTGGGCGCCGATGGCGACGATCAGGGACAGACCGGTGCCGAAGCCGGCGACCGCGGCGGTCAGAGCGGTGTGGTTCATGGTTCAAAAACTAAGGACACCTGGCCCCTCAAGTACAGCTAAAGATTCTTACGTATCCTTAGCGCTCGTGATGGACCTTCCCCTGGATCAGGTGCGGACGCTGCTCGCGGTGGTGGACGAGGGCACCTTCGACGCGGCGGCCGCCGCCCTGCATGTGACGCCGTCGGCGGTGAGCCAGCGGGTCAAGGCCCTCGAACAGCGCACCGGGCGGGTGCTGCTCCAGCGGACCAAGCCGGTACGGCCCACGGAGTCGGGCGCGGTGCTGGTGCGCTACGCCCGTCAGTTCGCCCGGCTGGAGCGGGACGCGTGGGGCGAGCTGGGGCTCAGCGGCGCCGGGGAGCCGACCCGGGTGTCGGTCGCGGTGAACGCGGACTCGCTGGCGACCTGGTTCCTGCCCGCGCTGAGCCGGGTGCCGGGGCTCTGCTTCGAGCTGCACCGCGAGGACGAGGGGCATACGGCGGTCCTGCTGCGCGAGGGCCTGGTGATGGCCGCGGTGACCTCCTCGCCGGACCCGGTGCCCGGCTGTACGGCGCGGCCGCTCGGCCGGATGCGCTATCTCCCGGTCGCGGAACCGGAGTTCGCCCGCACCAGGGTCGCCGGGCGCCCGCTGCCCGAGGCCCTCGCCACGGAGCCCGTGATCGTCTTCGACCGCAAGGACGACTTCCAGGACGGCTATGTCCGCCGGCTGGGCGGCACCTCGGCCGGCCCGCTGCGCCACCATGTGCCCACCTCGGAGGGCTTCCTGGACGCCGTCACCGCGGGCCTCGGCTGGGGCATGGTCCCGGAGGTCCAGGCCCACCCCCTGCTGGCCGACGGCAGGCTGTCCCTCCTCGCGCCCGGCGAGTGGATGGACGTCACCCTGTACTGGCAGCAGTGGAAGCTCGACTCCCCGGCGCTGGCCGCGCTGGCCGAGGCGGTGACGGCGACGGCGGCCGCGGCGCTGCGCGGCTGAGACCGGAGGACGGCCGGAAGGTGGCCGGAAGACGGCGGAAGACGGCGGAACGGCGGCCGAGGGGTGGCCGAAGTCCGTTGGGCCATGGCCGCATTCCCTTTTCGGGCCGGCGCGCGCCGTTTCATGCCGCGCCGACCGGTCACCCGCTTTCAAGACCCGCGTCCGCCTCGGCGCGGACGCCCCGATCCGAGCGGGAGACTTCCATGGAGAACTGGCGCGAACACGCCGAGTGCCGTTACGAGGACCCCGACTTGTTCTTCCCCATCGGCAGCACCGGCCCCGCGCAGGTGCAGGCCGAGCAGGCCAAGACGGTGTGCGAGCGGTGCCCGGTCCGACAGCAGTGCCTCGACTGGGCGTTGGACACCGGTCAAGGGATCGGCATCTGGGGCGGCACCACCGAACTGGAACGCCGCAGGCTCCGCCGCCGGGCCCGCTCCCGCCCCCGCTCGGGCTGAACCGGGCCCGGGGCGCTACGAGTTCCCGACCGGCTCCCCCCACGGCTCCTCCCCCGGCGCCCGCGTCGCGGGGAGCCGGAGGACGAACACCGCGCCCTCGCCGGACTCGCTCGTGGCATGTGCCGTACCCCCGTGGGCGGCGAGCAGCTGGCGGACGATCGGCAGGCCGAGGCCGCTGCCTCCGGTACGGCGGCTGCGGGACTTCTCGGCGCGCCAGAACCGTTCGAAGACATGCGGAAGGTCCTCGGCGGCGATGCCGGAGCCGGTGTCGGCGACGGTGAGCACGGCGTCGGTGCCGTCCCGGCGGGCCCGCAGGGTGACCGTGCCCTCGGCCGGGGTGTGCCGCAGCGCGTTGGAGACGAGGTTGCCGAGCACCTGCCGCATCCGTACCGGGTCGGCGTCCAGCCAGAGGGCCGGGTCGGCCTCGGTCACCAGTGCGACCCCGGCCGCGTCGGCGGCCACCCGGTGGGCGGCGGCGACCTGGTCGAACAGCTCGCCCGCGGACAGCGGCTCGCGGTGCAGCCGCAGGGTGCCCGCGTCGGCGGCGGCCAGGTCCTGGAGGTCGTCGATGATCCGCTGGAGGACCAGCGCCTCCTCGTGCAGGGAGTCCAGCAGGCCCGGGTCCGGGTCGACGACGCCGTCCCGCATCACCTCCAGCCAGCCGCGGATATTGGTGAGCGGGCTGCGCAGTTCGTGCGCGATGTCGCTGACCATGGCCTTGCGCTGGGCCTCAAGGCGCTCGCGGCGCTCGGTGAGTTCGTTGAACGCCTCCGCGAGGATGCCGGTCTCGTCCCGGGTGGTCACCGGCACCCTGACATGCTGCTCGGGCGGCGCCTGCGCGGCCTCGGTCAGCGCGCGCAGCGGCCGTACCAGCCGGATGGCGACGGCGGCGGTCACCGCGACGGTGACGGCGAGGACCAGTCCGGCCGCGGAGACCACCTTGGACTTGTTCGCCGGTGACATGTCGAAGCGGGACGGGTTCTGGTCGCCGATGCCGAGGAACAGGTCGGCGGCCGGGGCGACATAGGGCTCCAGCTGGGCGCGGCGCGCGCTGAGCACACAGTTCTGGGCCGAACGCACGGTGGCCTCGCGGTCCTTGCCCGCGACCTTGGCGAGCAGCGGGCCGCCGCCGAAGTGGTCCTCGGCCCCCGGGTCGAAGGCGAGGAACAGCGGGCCGCCGCCGACGTCGAGGCCCGCCTGCCGCAGACAGGGGCGGGCGAGCCCGGACAGCGCGTCCAGGGCCCGGGTCTCGGTGGGCGTCGGGGCGTCGAGCCCGTCGGTCCCGCACGCGGCCACGCCGTAGCGGGACGGGTCGGAGCCGTCGCTGCCGGTGAGCACGGGGCGCCCGCTGGGCGTGCGCCGCACGGTGGTCCGAAGGCCGTAGCGGGCGAAGCACTGCCTGTCCCGGGTGGCCAGCGACTCCAGTGCGCCGCGTTCCTTCGCGGGCAGCCGGTAGGGGCCGACGGCGCGCGGGTCGATGCCGCTGAGCTGGGCGCCGGTCTCGCTGTAGGTGTCGGTGCGCAGCGGGTCGACGCTCGCGGCGGGCCGGGGCGGCAGCGGGGTGCCGCGCGGCGCGGAGTCGGCGACCAGGGCCCGGTCGGGGGTGGTGAGCGCGATCCGCCGGCCGGTGCGCGCCGCCAGGTCCCGCACGGCGCGCCGCACCCCGGACCAGTCGGAGTGCGTGGCCGCGTACCCGCTGAGCTGGGCGAGGATGCTGTTGTCGGCGGCGAGGTCCTGGCCCTGCTCCTCCTTGAGTGCGCTGGTGGTGGTGGTCACCGCGAGCCAGGCGGTGGCCGCCACCGAGCAGATGGCGATCAGGGCGGAGACGGACAGCAGCCGGACCAGGAGCCGCTTGCGCAGTGGTATCCGGCGCCGGGCGCCCTGTCCCCGACTCCGGCACCTCGTACGGGACTTCACAGTCGGCCGCTGAGCTTGTAGCCGACGCCGAACACGGTGAGCAGCCGTACCGGACGCCGGGAGTCGGCCTCTATCTTGCGGCGCAGGTTCATGATGTGCACGTCCACGGCCCGTTCGGTGGAGGAGCGGTCGAACCCCCTTGTGCACTGGAGGAGTTGGCGCCGGGTGAACACCCGGTCCGGCTCCGCCGCCATCGCCAGCAGGATCTGGAACTCGGCCGGGGTGACGTCCACCGGCGCGCCGTCGCAGCGCACTTCGTGCCGTACCGGGTCGATGCTGAGCCCGGCGGCCCGCACCGCCGGGTCACCGCCGCGCGCGCCGGGGCCCCGTCCGCTGCGCCGCAGCACCGTGCGGATGCGGGCCATCAGCTCGCGCGGGCTGTACGGCTTGGTGAGGTAGTCGTCGGCGCCCAGTTCGAGGCCGAGCAGCAGATCGTCCTCGCCGGAGCGGGCGGTGAGCATCACCACGGGGACGTCCAGCTCACCGTCGTCACCGCGCAGTTCACGGCAGACGCCGAAGCCGTCCAGGACCGGCAGCATCAGGTCGAGGACGAGCAGGTCGGGCCGCAGCCTGCGGGCCGTGGTGAGCGCGGCCGCGCCGTCGTGCACCACCGTCGCGGTGTGTCCCTCGGCCAGCAGGGAGCGGCGGATCAGTTCGGCCTGCTTCTCGTCGTCCTCGGCGACCAGCACATGTGCGCACACAGTTGCGGATCCTAAGCGGCTCAGACCGCGAGCCAGTCCGCGTACCCCATCGCGACGACCGGATGCCGGGCCGGGTCGAGGGTGCGCAGCAGGTCCTTCATATGGGCCTTGGCGACGCTGACGCAGCCGTGGGTGGGGCCGCCGTGGTCGACGTGCAGCCAGACTCCCCCGCCGCGCTTGGGGCCGAGGGGGCGGGTCCAGTCCAGCGGGGAGGTGCCGGGCCTGCGGTTGTAGTCGATGGCGATGACGTAGTCGAAGCAGCCGTCCAGGGGTTCGCCCTCGAAGCCGGTGCCGGGCGAGCGGAATCCGCCGGACTGGTGGTACGGCAGTCTGCTGCCGGGGTCGGGCAGCAGACCCCCGGCGTCGGAGAGGGTGTACACGCCGAGCGGGGAGCGCAGGTCGCCCAGCATGTGGTGGGAGCTCCAGCCGTGCAGCGCGTTGTGCGCGGGCCAACTCGGGCCCGGCCGCCAGCCGTCGGCGGTGCGCTGGTGCAGGACGACCGTGCATTGGGGGGAATCGGGGCCGCGCCCGGTGGCGACCACGGCCTGGGTGCACTGCTCCGGTATCGCCGCGGTCCGGGTGGGGCCGAGCCCGGGTATGCCGCGGGGGGTCTGTTCGGCCTGCGAGGTGGTGCCGGTGGCGGGCGCGGGCCGGGTGGGCGGCGTCCGCTGCCCGGCCTCCCCGCCGCTCCCGCCGCAGCCGGTGAGCAGCAGCGGGGAGGCGAGGAGGGGAAGAGCGGTTCTGCGGTTGATCATGCTGTCGAGCTTGGCCGACAGTTATGTGGAATTGGTAAGAACTCAGGCCGTGTTCGGCTTGCCCTTCGTGAACAGCCAGGTGTGGAAGAGGGAGTCCAGGGACTTTCCGGACTTCTTCTCCGCGAGCCGGACGAACTGCGCGGTGGTGCCGTGTCCGTCCCGGTGCTCGGCGGCCCAGGCGCGCAGGATCGCGAAGAACGTCCGGTCGCCGACCGTCTCGCGCAGCTCGTGCAGGGCCATGGCGCCGCGGTCGTAGACGGGCGTGCCGAAGATGTTCTCGCCGCTGCCCGGGTCGCCGGGCGGGTAGGCCCACAGCTCGTTGCCCGCGGGGCGGGCGTAGAGCTCGTCGAAGGTCTTCTGGGCGCTCGCGCCGCCGTGCTGCTCGGAGTAGAGCCACTCGGCGTACGTCGCGAAGCCCTCGTTGAGCCAGATGTCCTTCCAGGAGGTCAGCGACACCGAGTCGCCGAACCACTGGTGGGCGCTCTCGTGCACGAGGGTGAGGATGTCGGGCGCGGAGTCGTAGAGCGGGCGGGTCTGCGTCTCCAGGGCGTAGCCGACCTTCGCGTGGTCCACGATGGCTCCGGCGGACGTGAACGGGTAGGGCCCGAACAGCTTGCTCTCCCACTGGAGGACCGAGGGCAGCCGCTTGAGCACCGGGGTCGCGGCCTTGGCCTCGCGGGGGTCGACGGCGTCGTAGACCCGGATGCCGTCCCGGGTGGTGTACCGCGTGAACTGGAAGCGGCCGATGGTGGCGGTGGCGAGGTAGGCGGCCATGGGCTGGGCCTCGCGC
The DNA here is from genome assembly GCF_049222185.1 of Streptomyces sp. LaBMicrA B280. Lineage (NCBI taxonomy): Bacteria > Bacillati > Actinomycetota > Actinomycetes > Kitasatosporales > Streptomycetaceae > Streptomyces > Streptomyces sp. LaBMicrA B280. The sequence goes on from NZ_JBMJCT010000044.1 coordinate 87,600, forward strand.
CAGCGGTAGGTGGTCTCACCCTTGGCGGTGCGCTGTCCGAGCAGGTTCCCGTTGGCGACGGCGGTGCGGCCCTCGGGCACGGTGATCGTGAAGTCGTACGACGACTTGTCCTTGGGGTGGGCGTTCGCCGGGAACCAGGTCATGGCGCCCTGCGGTTCGTTGGCGACGAACGCGCCGTCGTCGGTGGGGATCCAGCCGTCCGCCGAACCGTCGGGGTCGGTGACCGGCTCGGGCGTGCCGTGGTAGGCGACGGTGACCTTGAAGTCCTGGCCGGCGCGCAGGGCGTGGCGGGGGGTGACGACGAGTTCCTGCCCGGAGCGCTTGACGCCCGCGGCGGTGCGGTCGACCTTGACGCCGCCGACCGTCATTCCCTTGAAGTCCAGGTCGAAGCGGGTGAGCGGCTGGGTGGCGCGGGCGGTGAGGACCGCGGTGCCGTCCAGGCGGCCGCCGCTCTGGTAGCGCAGCGTCAGGTCGTAGTGGCGCACGTGGTACCCGCCGTTGCCGCTGAGCGGGAAGTAGGGGTCGCCCGCACCGGCCGCGCCGATGGTGCCCGCGCCTGCCGGTCCGGCGGCGCCGACGAGCGCGGCCACGGCGACGGGCACGGTGGCGAGCACCGCCCTGCGGCCGAGGACCGTGGTACGACGGCGTGCGGGCTGTCTGCGGGGTGACGTCACGTGCGCTCCTCGGAAGGTGGTCGGCTGGCCCACAGACTAGAGGCGCCGGTGTCTCCGGGTCTCCCGTCTCATTCTGGCCACCTGATGGCCGGATCGCCGCCCGGCGGGGGTGGGCCGGGGTCGCACACCGGCGGCCGACGGCCCGGCGCTCCGGCCGACACGGAACATGGGCGGACCGAGCCACCGACCGGCGCGGGCCGGGGACAGGCGAAGCCACCGGCGGCGCTGGCCCCGAACAGGGCCGAGCCACCGGGCCGGGCCGCTTCACCGACCGGCGCCGCCGTGGCCCGCGCAGTACGCTCGCCGGAAGGGGCCGCCGACCTGGAGGAAGGGCCCGATCGTGAGCGTGCGCGTGCGCCGGATCTATGAGTCGCCCGAGCCCGATGACGGGCTGCGGGTGCTGGTCGACCGGCTGTGGCCGCGGGGCGTGGCCAAGGAGGCCGCGCACGTGGACGAGTGGCCCAAGGGGCTCACCCCCTCGGCGGAACTGCGCGGCTGGTTCCACGACGGCGGTTCCTACGAGGAGTTCCGTGCCCGGTACGAGGCGGAGCTGGCCGCACCCGAGGCCGCCGAGCTGCTCGACGGCCTGCGGGCGTCGGTCCGTCAGGGCCCGGTGACCTTGCTGACGGCGACGAAGACGCCGGAGCGCAGCCATGCCCGGGTGCTCCTGGAGCTGCTCGGCGGCTGAGATCAGCCGGTGTGCCGGGCCGCGTGCCGGCCCGCGGCGCGTCCCGAGAAGAGGCAGCCGCCGAGGAAGGTGCCCTCCAGCGAGTTGTAGCCGTGCACCCCGCCACCGCCGAACCCGGCCACCTCACCGGCCGCGTACAGCCCCTCGATCGGCGCCCCGTCGGCGCCGAGGGCGCGTGAGTCGAGGTCGGTCTGGATGCCGCCGAGGGTCTTGCGGGTCAGCACATGCATCCGTACGCCGATCAGCGGGCCCGCGGCCGGGTCCAGGATGCGGTGCGGCGCGGCCACCCGGCCGAGCCGGTCGCCGAGGTAGCGGCGGGCGTTGCGGATGCCCTGGACCTGGGAGTCCTTGCTGTACGGATTCGCCATCTGGAGATCGCGGGCCTCGATCTGCCGGCGCACCTCGGCCGCGTCCAGCAGCGGCTGCCCGGCGAGGCCGTTCATCTTCTCCACCAGCCGCTCCAGGCTGTCCGCCGTCACGAAGTCGGCGCCCTTGTCGAGGAACGCCCGCACCAGTGCGGGCGCGCCCTTGCCGACGAGCCGGTTGCGCACCACGGCCTTGCGGTCCTTGGCGGTGATGTCCGGGTTCTGCTCGGAGCCGGAGAGCGCGAACTCCTTCTCGATGATCTTCCGGGTGAGGATGAACCAGGAGTGGTCGTAGCCCGCGATGTCCTCGGTGGTGCGCAGGTACTTGAGCGTGTTGAGGGTGTCGTAGCCGGGCAGGCAGGGGTCGGGCAGCCGACGCCCGAGGGCGTCCAGCCAGATGGAGGAGGGGCCGGGCAGGATGCGGATGCCGTGGCCGGGCCAGACGGGGTCCCAGTTCTGGAGCCCCTCCGTGTAGTGCCACATCCGGTCGCGGTTGACCAGGCGGACGCCCGCCGCCGCGCTGATGTCGAGCATGCGGCCGTCCACATGGGCGGGGACGCCGGTGACCATCTCGGCCGGGGGCGTGCCGAGCCGCTCGGGCCAGTGGCGGCGCACGATGTCATGGTTGGCGCCGATGCCGCCGGTGGTGACGACGACGGCCTGGGCGGTGAGTTCGAAGTCGCCGACCCGCTCGCGGCCGGAGGCGACGCCGCGCGGGGCGTCGTCGGGGGCGAGCACCGTGCCGCGCACGCCCCGCGCGGTGCCGTCCTCGATGACCAGGTCGTCCACCTGGTGGCGGTGGTGGAAGGTCAGCAGTCCGTCCCGGGCGGCCTGCCGGGCGTACCGGACGAAGGGCTCCACCACTCCGGTGCCGGTGCCCCAGGCGATGTGGAAGCGGGGCACGGAGTTGCCGTGCCCGTCGGCCCTGAGGTCGCCGCGCTCGGCCCAGCCGACGGTGGGCAGCAGTTCGATGCCGTGCCCCTGGAGCCAGGACCGTTTCTCCCCGGCCGCGAACTCCACATAGGCGCGGGCCCAGCGCACCGCCCAGGAGTCCTCGTCCTCGATCCGGTCGAAACGCGCGCTGCCGCGCCAGTCGCTCCAGGCCAGTTCGAAGGAGTCCTTGATGCCGATGCGGCGCTGTTCGGGCGAGTCCACGAGGAAGAGGCCGCCGAAGGACCAGTACGCCTGGCCGCCGAGGTTGGCGGCGTTCTCCTGGTCGACCAGGGCCACCCGGCGGCCCCGGCTGGTGAGTTCATGAGCCGCGACCAGGCCGGCGAGGCCCGCTCCGACGACGATGACGTCCGCGTCCATGGCGTGGAGGTTCCTTCCTCAGTGCGTTGTCGAGAGGGCAGTGCGGTGCCGAGGGGCAGTGCGGTGTGGAGGGGTCAGTGCGTGGCCGAGGGGGTGACCGGCGCGCCGCCGTCCGTGAGCAGCGCGGTGAGCAGCTGCTTGAGCCAGCTCCGCGCGTGCTCGACGTCCTTGTCCAGCAGCAGCTGGGTGGTGACGCCGTCGTAGGCCGCGACCACGGCGCGCGCGGCGCCGGTCGTGCCGCCGAGCACGGCGGGGAGTTCGGTGTGGCCCCGGGCCCGGAAGAGGCGGTCGGCGACGGCCTCCCGGAGCCGGGCGCGGTGGCCGAGCAGGACGCGGGCGACCTCCGGGTCGCGGGCCGCGTGCACCAGGAAGTCGGCCTTCACCAGCAGCCAGTCCACGTCGAGCAGCAGCACCTCGGTGACGCGGTCCACGGCGGCCGGTACGTCGAGTCCGGGGCCGTCCTCGGCGAGGGCGTCCGCGACCTGGGCGGCGATGAGGTCGGCGCGCTCCTGGTAGAGGGCGAAGAACAGCTCGTCCAGGGTGGCGAAGTTCGAGTAGAAGGCGCCCCGGCTGTACCCGGCCGCCTCGCAGACCTCCTCGATGGAGACCCGCCCGAACCCCTTGGCCGCGAACACCCCGAACGCGGCGTCGAGCAGCCGGGCACGGGTCTCCGCGCGGCGCCGGGTGACGCGTTTGGCGGTCTCCTGCATGACGGCACCTCCCGTTCGATACGGGAATGTATCCGATACGGCGATGTATCGAAAGGGCCCCCCAGGGCACGACACCGCTCGACACGCCGATCAAAGCCGATCTCATTGGAACGTATTTTCGAATACGGAGTACGCTGGCCCCATGGCCACGCACCTCCAGGGCTCCCTGTTCGACCAGACCGACGAGCTGCGCCTGGGCCCCCTGCGCGGGCTGCGCCGGACCGTGCTCGGCGCCGGGGCCTGGATCGACGTCCTGCCCGGCTGGCTGACCGGCGCCGACGCCCTGTTCGAACGGCTCGCGGCGGAGGTCCCCTGGCGCGCGGAGCGGCGGAAGATGTACGACAACGTCGTCGCCGTACCCCGGCTGCTGGCCTTCTACGGCGCCGCGGACCCCCTCCCCCACCCCGTCCTGGACGAGGCCCGCGCCGCCCTGTCCCGGCAGTACGCGAAGGAGCTGGGCGAGCCGTTCACCACCGCCGGGCTGTGCTACTACCGCGACGGCCGGGACAGCGTGGCCTGGCACGGCGACCGGATCGGGAAGGGCGCCCACGCGGACACGATGGTCGCGATCCTCTCGGTGGGCGAGCCCCGCGATCTGCTGCTGCGCCCGGCCGGCGGGGGCGGCGGGACCGTACGGCGGCCGCTCGGGCACGGCGATCTGATCGTGATGGGCGGCTCCTGCCAGCGCACCTGGGAGCACTGCGTGCCCAAGACGGCACGGGCGGCGGGGCCGCGGATCAGCGTGCAGTTCCGCCCGCACGGCGTGCGCTGAGACACCTCGCCGCCCCCTTGCGCCCCCTGGTGGCGGATCTGGTTGGCTGTCCCCCCGAAGATCATTGGCACTCGGGCGCGGAGAAACCATGCGGGCAGAGGTACATCAAGTCGCCGACGGCACCTACCTGGTGCACGGCAACAACGTCAACTGGGTGATCCTGAAGGACGGGGACGCTCTCACCCTGATCGACACCGGGTATCCCGGGGACCGGCCGGGGATCCTGGAGTCCCTTGCGGCGGTGGGCGGTTCACCGGAGGCGGTCTCCGCCGTGCTGATCACCCACGCGCACAACGACCATCTGGGCTCGGCGGAGTACCTGCGCTCGGCCTACGGCACGCCCGTCTACCTCCACCCGGCCGAAGTCCCGCACGCCCGGCGGGAGTTCCTGCACCAGGCCACCCTCGGCGATGTCGTCCGCAACGTCTGGCGGCCGGGCATGCTGCCCTGGGCCGCGCATGTCATCAAGGTGGGCGGCATGGAGCACAACCCGGTCACCGCGCCCGAGCCGTTCCCCGGCGCGGGCGCGCTGGACCTGCCGGGCCGCCCGGTGCCCGTGCACACCCCCGGCCACACCGACGGGCACTGCGTCTACCACCTGCCGGAGGCCGGCATCGTGATCTCCGGGGACGCCCTGATCAGCGGGCACGCCGTCTCCTGGACCAAGGGGCCGCAGCTGCTGCCCGGCTTCTTCGACCACGATCGCGACCGGGTCGTGGCCTCCCTCGATCTGATCGCGGCGCTCGACGGCGACACCCTGCTGCCCGGTCACGGCCCGCTCCACCGGGGCGCGGTGCGCGCCGCCGCCGAACAGGCCAGGGACCGGGCCACCCGCAAGTCCCGTACTCCGAAGGCAGGTTGACGCCGGTCAGTCGTGCGGGACCACCGCGACCGGGCAGTCGGCGTGGTGCAGCACCCCGTGCGCGACCGAGCCGATGCGGGCGCCCACGGCGGTGCGGCGGGTCCGGCGGCCGACGACCATCAGCTGGGCGCGGCCGACGAGCGACAGCAGCACCTGTCCCGCGCTGCCCATCTCCACCTGCTCGGCCACGGGCACGCCGGGGAACCGCTCGCGCCAGGGCCGCAGCGCGTCGGCCAGCGCCTGCTTCTCGTACGGCTCCAGGCCCCCGGCCTCGTCCAGCAGCCGGAGCGAGCCGGGGCTGTAGGCGAAGACCGGCGGCAGGGTCCAGGCCCGTACGGCACGCACGGTGGCGCCCCGGGCCGCGGCCGTCTCGAAGGCGAAGCGCAGCACGGCCGCGCTGTCCTCGGCGTCGCCGTGCTGGCCGACCACCACCTCGCGCCCGGCGGCCTCCAGGGCGGCGCGGTCGCCGGCCCGCACCAGCACCACGGGCCGGGTGGCCTCGGCGATCACCTGCTGGCCCACCGAGCCCAGCAGAAAGCCGACGACCGGTCCGTGCCCGCGCGAGCCCAGCGCCAGCAGCTCCGCGTCCCGGGCCGCGCGGCCCAGCGCCGCGGCGGCGTCCTCCTCCACCGTGTCCACGCTCACCGTGAGCTTCGGATGCCGCTCGGCGACCTGGCGCACCGCCTGTGCGACACCCTCCTCGGCCCACCCCCGCTGGGTGTCGCGGTCGGCCCCGGCGAGCTTCTCGGCGTGGTGCCACGCGTGCAGGACCCGCAGGGGCAGCCCCCGGCGTACGGCCTCCCTGGCCGCCCAGTCCAGCGCGGCCAGGCTCTCCTCCGTGCCGTCGAGCCCTGCCGTGATCGCCCGTGTCATCCGTGGCCTCCTCGTCGTACCGACCGTTCATGCTGCTGATGCCCACTATCGGCCACGGCGCGCCCCGGCCGGACCCCGGCCCTCCGGGTCGTGAGGCGGACCCGGACACCGGGGCGAAGCCGGGCGATCGAACATACGATGGGCGCGTACCGGTGCGATGGTGCCCGTGCCGCCGCGCCGCGGGATTCCGACGCTCGGGGTGGGAGATCCATGACACAGGCCGCGCCCAGGACACAGGCCCCGATGACACCGGCCGCCGACGCGACGCGGACCGTCATCCTGACCGTGGACGACGACCCGGGGGTCTCCCGCGCCGTCGCCCGTGATCTCAGGCGCCGCTACGGAGCCTCGTACCGGATCGTGCGCGCCGAGTCCGGGCCGTCCGCGCTGGACGCGCTGCGGGAGCTGAAGCTGCGCGGCGATCTGGTGGCGGTGATCCTGGCCGACTACCGGATGCCGCAGATGAACGGCATCGAGTTCCTCGAACAGGCGCTGGACGTGTACCCGGGGGCGCGGCGGGTGCTGCTGACCGCGTACGCGGACACCAACGCGGCGATCGACGCGATCAACGTGGTGGACCTCGATCACTATCTGCTCAAGCCGTGGGATCCGCCCGAGGAGAAGCTCTATCCGGTGCTGGACGATCTCCTCGCGGCATGGCGGGCCAGTGACCACAAACCGGTGCCGAGCACCAAGGTGGTGGGGCACCGCTGGTCGGCGCCCTCCTCGGACGTGCGGGAGTTCCTGGCCCGCAACCAGGTGCCCTACCGCTGGTACTCGGTGGAGGAGCCGGAGGGTCAGCGGCTGCTGGCCGCGGCCGGGCAGGACGGGCAGCGGCTGCCGGTGGTGGTCACCCCGGACGGCTCGGCGCTGGTCGAGCCCGAGGCACCCGAACTGGCCGCGCGGGTGGGCCTGGCCACGACGCCGACGGCCGACTTCTACGACCTGGTGGTGATCGGCGGCGGCCCGGCCGGGCTCGGCGCCGCCGTGTACGGGGCCTCGGAGGGGCTGCGCACGGTGCTCGTGGAGCGCTCGGCGACCGGCGGGCAGGCCGGGCAGAGTTCCCGCATCGAGAACTACCTGGGCTTCCCGGACGGCGTCTCCGGCGCCCAGCTCACCGACCGGGCGCGGCGGCAGGCGGCCCGGTTCGGTGCCGAGATCCTGACCGCGCGCGAGGTGGCGGCCCTGGAGACGGGCGGCGCCGCCCGGGTCGTACGGTTCACGGACGGCACGGCGATCGCCGCGCACAGCGTGATCCTGGCGACGGGCGTGCAGTACCGGCAGCTTGAGGCCCGGGGCTGCACGGATCTCACCGGCTGCGGGGTGTACTACGGTTCGGCGCTGACCGAGGCGGCCGGCTGCCAGGGGCAGGACGTGTACATCGTCGGCGGCGCCAACTCGGCGGGCCAGGCCGCGATGTACCTCGCCCGGGGCGCCAAGTCGGTGACGCTGCTGGTGCGCGGCGCGGATCTGTCGGCGTCGATGTCGTACTACCTGGTCCAGCAGATCACCGAGGCGCCGAACATCGAGGTGCGCTGCCGCACGGTGGTGGACGCGGCCCATGGCGCGGCGCACCTGGAGCAGCTGACGCTGCGTCATACCGGCACCGGGGAGACCGAACGGGTCGACGCCCAGTGGATGTTCGTGTTCATCGGCGCGGCCCCGCTGACCGACTGGCTCGGCGAGAGCGTGCTGCGCGACGAGCGCGGCTTCATCCTGGCCGGGCCCGATCTGACCCCCGACGGCACGCCACCGGCCGGCTGGGAGCTGGACCGGCCGCCGTACCACCTGGAGACCAGCGTGCCCGGCGTGTTCGTGGCGGGCGACGCGCGCGCCGAGTCCGCGAAGCGCGTCGCGTCCGCCGTCGGCGAGGGCGCGATGGCCGTCATGCTCGTCCACCGGTATCTGGAGCAGTCATGAGCGGGCAGATCATGCCGTGCGACCCAAGAGAGATCCGGTCGCTGTTCCTCTTCGAGAAGCTCGGCCCCGAGCAGCTCGGACGGCTGTGCGCCGAGGGCCGGGTGGAGCTGTTCCCACCGGGCCCGGTGTACACCGAGGGCGACCCGGCGACCTGCTTCTTCGTGATGGTCGAGGGGACGGTGGTGATCTCACGCCGGGTCGGCGGGGACGACGTGGAGGTCGCCCGGACCTCGCAGCGCGGGGTGTACGGCGGCGCGATGCAGGCGTATCTGGGCGACCGGGTGCGGCAGGTGTACACCAACTCGCTGCGGGCCACCGAGCCGACGCGGTTCTTCGTGCTGCCGGCCGACCTGTTCGCGGACGTGATGCACGAGTGGTTCCCGATGGCGGTGCATCTGCTGGAGGGCCTGTTCTTCGGCTCGAAGAACACCCAGGCCGCGGTCGGGCAGCGGGAGCGGCTGCTGGCGCTCGGCTCGCTGTCGGCGGGGCTCACCCATGAGCTGAACAACCCGGCGGCCGCGGCCGTGCGGGCCACCGCCTCGCTGCGGGAGCGGGTGGCGAAGATGCGCCGCAAACTGGCCGTGATCGCCGAGGGCCCGTTCTCCCGGGACGTGTTGGCGGGCCTGATCGAGATCCAGGAGCGCACCGCCGAGCGGGTGGCGAAGGCCCCGGCGCTCAGTCCGCTGGAGGCCGCCGACCGGGAGGATCTGCTCGGGGACTGGCTGGCGGACCATGGCATCGCGGACGGCTGGCAGCTGGCACCGACCTTCGTCCAGGCGGGACTTGACGTCGAGTGGCTGGAGCAGGTCGCGGCGGCGGTGGACGAGGAGATCCTGCCGGGCGCGGTCGGCTGGCTCAACTACACCGTCGAGACCGAGCTGTTGATGACCGAGATCGAGGACTCCACCACCCGCGTCTCGCATCTGGTGGACGCGGCCAAGCAGTACGCGCAGCTGGACCGGGCGCCGTACCGCGCGGTGGACGTGCACGAACTCCTGGAGAGCACCCTGCTGATGCTGTCGGCCAAGTTCGGCTCCGGCATCCGGGTGGTCAGGGAGTACGACCGGACGCTCCCGTCGGTGCCCGCCTACCCGGCGGAGCTGAACCAGGTGTGGACCAACCTCATCGACAACGCGGTCTCGGCGATGCGGAGTTCGGGCGGCGAGGGCACCTTGACGGTGCGCACGGCGCGGGAGCACGACCGGGTGCTGGTGGAGTTCCGGGACACCGGGCCCGGGATCCCGGCGGAGATCAAGGGCCGGATCTTCGACCCGTTCTTCACCACCAAGCCGGTCGGCGAGGGCACCGGGCTCGGTCTGGACATCTCCTGGCGGATCGTCGTCAACAAGCACCACGGCACGCTGCGGGTCGACTCGGAGCCCGGCGACACCCGCTTCCAGGTGCTGCTGCCGCTGACCGCCGAACAGCCCGAGGCGGCCGGATCAGCCGGGTCGGCCGACCCGGCCGGGGAACGAACGGAGGAGGCCGTATGAGCGGCGTCGAGGGCATCGAACCGAACATCCCGCCGAGCGGCACCGGTTGCCTGGAGTGCGAGGCGACGGGCGGGTGGTGGTTCCATCTGCGGCGCTGCGCCCAGTGCGGGCACATCGGCTGCTGCGACGACTCGCCCGCCAAGCACGCCACCGCGCACTACCGGGCCACCGGGCACCCGGTGATCCGCAGCTTCGAGCCGGACGAGGCGTGGTTCTGGAACTTCGCCACCGAGGAATTGTCCACCGAGGGGCCCGAACTCGCGCCTCCGGCCGGGCATCCCACCGATCAGCCGGTGCCGGGCCCGGCGGGGCGGGTGCCGGCGGACTGGGCGCGGACCCTGGGGTGAGCCCCGGCACCTGAGGCTCGGCGCCTGAGCCCCGGCTCCTGGCCCCGGCGCCCGAGCCTCAGCGCGCGCAGTCGAGCCGCTTCAGGTCGAGGCTGTCGGCGAGGGCCCGCATGCCCCGGTCACCGGGGTGCAGATGGTCGCCGCCGTCGTAGCCCGGCCGCAGGCGCTCGGGGTCACGGGGGTCGCGCAGGGTGCGGTCGAAGTCGGCGACGGCGTCGAACTCCCCGCGGCCGCGCAGATAGTGGTTGACCTCGCGGCGTACGGCCTCCGCGGCGCGGTCCCACTCCGGCCAGCCCTTGAACGGGCTGATGGTGGCGGCCACCACGCACAGACGGGCCGCGTGCGCCCGGTGCGCCAACCGCCGGTATCCGGCGATCAGTTCGGCCGCCGTGACGCCGGTGTGCGCCTTGAGGTCGTTGACGCCCGCGAAGAGGACGACGGTGCGCACCCCGGGCTGGGACAGCACATCCCGGTCCAGGCGGTGCAGGATGCTCTGCCCGGCGCCGTCCCCGGTGCCGTCCGCGAGCAGCTTGTCGCCGGATATGCCCTCGTCGGCCACGCCCTGGAGGGCGCCATGGGCCGTGTGCAGGCGCCGGGCCAGGTAGTCGGGCCAGCGGCGGTTGCGGTCGGCGGTGGACTGCCGGCCGTCGGTGAGGGAGTCGCCGAGCGCGGCCACGGCGCCGGTGGCCGGGCGGTCGGGGCGTACGGCGACGGCGTCGACGTACCACCAGGCGCCGGTGGTCCGCGTCCAGCGGGCACCGCCGTCCTCGGCGGTGAGGTCGCCGCCCAGCCCCGTGTACGACGTCTGCAGCGCCAGCTCATGGCCGCTGGCCGGGCCCCCGGCCGCCGGGGTGCGCAGGCTCACCGCGAGGTCGGCACCGGCGGGCACCCGGCCGGGCAGCGGATCGCTCCAGGCCACGGAACCGGCGGGGACGGTGACGCGGTGGGCGCCGCCGAAGGTCAGGGCGTGGTTGCCGCCGGGGCGCAGGGCGGCGCCCCGGGCGCGCAGGCCCGCGTAGACATGGTCGAGGGTCAGCGGGCGGTCACCGAAGGCGTTGGTGAAGCGGATCCGCGCCGCGCCGCCGCCGACGCTGGTGTGCACGATCATCCGGTACTGCGCGCCCGCGACCCCCGCGCCCATGCGTTCGGCGCTCGCCGCCCAGGTCAGCACGCCGGAGGGCCGGCCCGGGGCGCCGGGCGGATGCAGGACGGCGCGGACGGGCCCGGCCTGGCAGGCGGCCAGCGTCAGCAGGGCGGCGGCAAGGCGGCAACCGCGCCCGAACCGGCCGTTCACGAGCCGCCCGGCCCGTCGGAACCCGGCCGGAGCCCCGGGGCCGTACCCGCGTGTCCCACGCAGCACATGGTCCCGCCGCGGCCCCGGGTCCGCACCTCGGTGGGCGGTCATCGGCTCCCCTCCCTCGTCGGCTCGGCCACCGTCCATGATTCCGGCGGCGTCGGGAGGTCCGGTTGCCCCGCACGGGCCCGGACATGCGGATGCCCCGCGCGAGGCGGGGCATCCGGTCGTGCGCGAGGCCGTCAGTGCTTGGCGGCCGGCGTGTTCGCGACGGTCACGTTGACCGCCCCCCACGCCTGGTTCACCGTCTTGTACTCGGTGCTGTTCGCGCCGTACAGGTCCTTGGCCGCCTGGAGCGTCGCGAGGCGCGCGCCGTGGAAGTCGGTCGTGGACACCATGTAGCGGGTCAGCGCACGGTAGAAGATGGCGGTGGCCTTGGTACGGCCGATGCCCTTCACCGTGGACTTGTCGTACGTCGGCGAGTTGTACGCCACGCCGTTGATCGTCTTCTTGCCGCTGCCCTCCGCGAGGAGGTAGTAGGCGTGCGACGAGACACCGGAACCGGCGTGCACCTCGGTGTAGTAGGTGTCCGGCGTCCAGTAGTCGATCGTGCCCTCGAGCTTGTCCAGCGAGGGGTGGTCCAGGCGGCGCAGGAACTTCTGCGCGAGGCCCAGCTTCTCGCCGATCAGGTAGTCGGGCGTGTCCTGCTTGTTGTTGGCGTAGAACTCGACGTTGGAGCCGAAGATGTCCGCCAGCGACTCGTTGAGCGCGCCCGGCTCGCCGTACTGGTTGCCCTTGGCGTCGACGTAGGTCGGCTCCAGCTTGGCGGTCGAGTCCACCACGCCGTGGGTCAGCTCGTGACCGGTGACGTCGAGGACGACCAGCGGCTTCTTGAAGGTCTGGCCGTCACCGTCGCCGTAGAGCATGCAATTGCAGGTCGGGTCCCAGAAGGCGTTGGCGACCTTGTCGCCCCAGTGCACCAGGCCGTGGGCGGCCTTGCCGTTGTCGGCGATGCCCTTGCGGCCGAAGGTCTTCTTGTAGAAGTCCAGCGTCTTGGTGATGCCGTACTGGGCGTCGGCGGCGGCGCTGGCGCGGTTGGAGGTCGCGCCGTTGCCCCAGACGTTGCTGGTGCCGGTGAACTTCGTACCGGCGCCGAAGCTCTCCGTGCTCTTGCCCTTGGCGTCGCGCACCTCGGTGCCGTACCGGCTCGGGTCGGCGAGCTGGTAGTGGCCGCGCGAGGTCTGCGTGGTGGTGAGACCGACGCTGCCGTCGTAGAGGGTCTTGCCCGTGCCGTTCGCGGCGGACGGGAAGGCCGTCTTGGCACCGGTGGGGGCGTCGGCGCGGCCCAGGGCGGCGGCACGCGCGTCACCCGTGGACGGGGTGGCCGTCACGCCGCTCTTCTGGAGGCTCTTGACGAGCTTCGGCGACAGGAACTGGTCGCTGTCGGGCGTGTTGCTGCGCACCTTGCCGGTGACGGCGTCGACCACGACGGTGTTGGTGCCGTCCTGGTCGGTCACGGTCACTTGGTAGGCGAGCGCGGAGGCGCCGTCGCGGGCGTCCACGACGAGCTGGGCGGTGCCGGCCTCGCCCTTGGCCGCCTGGGCGGCCTTGGCGGCGGCCTGACCCGCGGTCAGCTTGGCCTTGGTGGCGGCGGCCGGCTTGACGGCCTGGTCGGCGGCGCGGGTCACGCCCGTGTAGGCGAGCTTGTGGTCGAGGTGGACCACGAGGTCGCCGCCGAGCACCGGCATGCCGTTGTGGGTGCGCTCGAAGCGGACGTGCCGGGCGCCCTCGGGGTCCAGCATGACGTCCTGGGCCCGGAGTTCGTCGCCCGTGGTGACACCGGTCGCGGACGCGTGCGCGAAGGCCGCGGTGCGGGCCGCGGTCACCACGGCGGCGGAGTCGGTGACGGACGCGACGGAGCGCGCCTCCCCCGTCGCGGGGCCCGCGAAGGCCGTACCGGCCAGGCCCGTGGCGGCGGTCGCCACCGCGACCGCGACCGCCACGGAGCGTATGTGCGGTTTACGCAATCTGATCAGGGTTCCTTCTGTGGCGGGCGGCGCTCGTCAACCGCCCGGTGACATGGCGCGTTTCGGCGCCAAGGGGCTGGTCGGGCCCCGAAGGCTCACCCTTACGGATCAGTCATGTGCACGTAAACCGGGAATGATCCATTTCGCGAACTTCTATGGCAATCCTTTGCAAATGAGCGCCAGAGAGTGATCGCCTCATGACCAACTGTGTGTCGGCTGTGGAGACGTGACCTCGATCCCCTAGGTTCCCAGGCCGGAATGTGACCGATGTCGCATCGACAGTCATACGGATGGGAGTGGATGCCCGATGGTGTCAGCCACGGTGAGCAGGGGCGCGGTCCTCGGAGCGGTCGCGCTGTCGCTGCTCGCGGTACCGGCGGTGAAGTCGGCCGCGGCGGACGGGCTTTCGGCGCCCGACACGGCGGGTCTGACCGCGGTGCTGCGGTCGGCGGTGGCCCAGGGCGCGCCGGGCGCGCTGGCCCGGGTCGACGACCACGGCACGATGTACCGGACGACGTACGGGTACGCCGACCGCGGCACCCGGCGGGCCATGGACGCCGGGGACCGGTTCCGCGTCGGCAGCGTCACCAAGTCCTTCTCGGCGGTCGTCCTGCTGCAACTCGTCGACGAGCACCGGCTGGAGCTGGACGCGCCGGTGAACCGCTATCTGCCGGAGCTGCTGCCGGACGGCAAGATCACGGTGCGCCAGGTGCTCGGCCACCGCAGCGGGCTGTACGACTTCACGAACGACATGTTCGCCGACAGCGTCCCGGGGTTCGAGGCGGTCCGCGACAAGGTGTTCACCTACCGGGAGTTGGTGGCGCTGTCCCTGAAGCACCCCCGCACCAACGCCCCCGGCGCGGCGTACTCGTACTCGAACACCAACTTCGTGGTCGCCGGCATGCTCATCGAGAAGATCACCGGGCACTCCGTGCGGACCGAGTACCAGAACCGGATCTTCGGGCCGCTCAAGCTCAAGGACACGTTCTACGTGCACCCCGACACCGCGATCCCCGGCGCCCACGCGCACGGCTACCTCACCCCCGACAAGGCGGGCGATCCGCTGGTGGACGCCACCGAGCAGACGGTGTCGTGGGCGCAGAGCGCGGGCGCGATCATCTCCAGCGCGCGGGACCTGAACACCTTCTACAGCGCGCTGCTCGGCGGGAAGCTGATGTCGGCGGCGCGGCTCGCCGAGATGGAGAGGATGAACCGGGTCAACGCCACCACCGCGTACGGGCTCGGGCTGCGGCGCCGCGATCTGTCGTGCGGGATCTCGGTGTACGGGCACACGGGGACGGTGCAGGGCTACTACACGTACGCGTTCGCGACGAAGGACGGCGGCCGGAGCATGACGGCCGTCGCCACCACGTCCAACAACGGCAAGGTGCTCAACACCCTCGCGGGGGCGCTGGATTCGGCGTTCTGCGGCAAGCAGGGCAAGCGGTGGCCCCCGGCGGCGGGCAAGGAGTAGGCCCGGGGCGTCCCGATCTTGGCAGAAGGCGTGCCCTCGGGTCAGGATGCCCGTATGAAGGGTGATCTGTTTTCCGGTCGGCACATGGTGCGGGCGGCCACCGAACCCGGGATGTCCGTGGAGAACGCCAAGTGCCTGCGGTACGCGGTGGACGGCGAGATGTACGCCCGGCAGGGCGCGATGGTCGCCCACCGCGGCGACCTGCGGTTCGAGCGCAAGGGGCAGGGCGTCGGGGGCATGCTCAAGCGCGCGGTCACCGGGGAGGGGCTGCCCCTGATGGCGGTGCGCGGGCGGGGCGAGGTCTGGCTCGCGCACGAGGCGCGGAACTGCTTCGTCGTGGAGCTGGAGCCCGGCGACCGGTTCACCGTGGGCGGCCGGCATGTGCTGTGCTTCGACCCCTCGCTGTCGTACGAGATCCGGACCGTCAAGGGCTCGGGCATCACCGCGGGCGGCCTGTTCAACAGCGTGTTCAGCGGCAGCGGTCGGCTCGGTCTGGTCTGCGAGGGCAGCCCGCTGGTCATCCCGGTCTCGGCGGAGCGGCCGGTGTACGTCGACACGGACGCGGTGGTCGGCTGGAGCGAGGCGCTGGAGACCTCGCTGCACCGCTCGCAGTCGATAGGGTCGATGCTGCGCGGCGGCTCCGGCGAGGCCGTACAGCTGATGCTCCGGGGCGAGGGCGTGGTCGTCGTACGCCCGAGCGAGCTGACCCAGCACAAGCCGCAGCAGCACTGAACGGAAAGGGTGGCCCACCGTGATCGGCATCTCCGAGATCGAAGCCGCGGCCGAGCTGATCGCCCCGCATGTGGTGCGCACGCCGACCGTGCCGAGCCCCGGACTCGGCGCGCTGCTCGGCGTCCCGGTCACCGCCAAGCTCGAACTGCTCCAGCGCACCGGCTCGTTCAAGGCGCGCGGGGCGGCGGCGAAGCTGCTGTCGCTGAGCGAGGCGGAACGGGCGGCGGGCGTGGTCGCGGTCAGCGGCGGCAACCACGGGATCGCGCTCGCGGTGATGGCGGCGGCCCTGGATGTGAAGGCGACCGTGGTGATGTCCCGTACCGCGCCCGCGCGTTCGCTCGCGCTCGCCGAGGAGGCCGGGGCGTCGCTGCGGCTGACCGACGGCATGGACGGCGCCTTCGAGCTGGGGATGCGGCTCGCGGACGAGGGGCTGACACTGGTCCACCCGTTCGACGACCCGGCCGTGATCGCCGGGCAGGGCACGGTCGGCCTCGAACTGGCCGAGGACGCCGCCGGTGACCTGACGGACGTCGTCGTCAGCATCGGCGGGGGCGGGCTGATCTCGGGCATCGCGGCGGCGCTGCGGGAGCGGCGGCCCGGGGTGCGGGTGTGGGGCGTGGAGACGGCGGGCGCCGAGGCGATGTCGGCCGCGCTGAGCGCGGGCGGCCCGGTGCCGGTCCCGCTGTCCTCCCTGGTCACCACCCTCAGCGCGCCCACGGTGTCCCGGCTGACCTACGAGCACGCCGCCGAGCTGGTCGAGGACGTGCTGGTGGTCCCCGACCGCGAGGCCGTCCGGGGCTGCCTGGACCTCGCCACCCACGGCAAACTCTGGGCGGAACCCGCCGCGGGCTGCCTGCTCCCGGCCGCCCGCGAGATCCTCTCCCGCGTCGGCCCCGGCGCCCGTCTGGGCCTCGTGGTGTGCGGCGGCAATACCACCCTGGCGGAGGTGACGGGCTGGGCGGAGCGGTTCGGGCTGGAGTAGGGGGTGGCGGGCCCGTCGGCCCCGGGCCTTCGGGCTTCGGCGGGCCCCGCCGTTTTCATGGACGGCAGGCCGGGGACTCGGCACCTATGGTGCGAATCGGATACACGATGATGACCGAGCAGGCCGGGCCCCGGGAGCTGGTGGAGCATGTGGTGGGGGCCGAGGAGGTGGGGTTCGACTTCTCGGTGATCTCGGACCACTACTTTCCGTGGCTGCGTGCGCAGGGGCACTCCTCCTCCGCGTGGAGCGTGCTGGGCGCCGCCGCGCAGGCCACCTCGCGGATTCCGCTGATGACCTACGTGACCTGCCCCATCCGGCGCTATCACCCGGCCGTCGTGGCACAGCAGGCGGCGACCGTGCAGCTGCTGTCCGACGGCCGCTTCCGGCTCGGGCTCGGCGCCGGTGAGAATCTGAACGAGCATGTGGTGGGCGGCGGTTGGCCCCCGGTGGATGTGCGCCACGAGATGCTGGAAGAGGCCGTGGACGTCATCCGCGCGCTGTTCGAGGGCGGGCACGTCACCCGCCACGGCCGGCACTACCAGGTGGAGTCGGCCAAGCTGTGGGACCTGCCGGAGCAGCCCCCGCCGATCGGCATCGCGGTCTCCGGCGAGCAGTCCTGCCGACTCGCCGGGCGGCTCGGCGACCTGGTGATCGCGACCGAGCCGAAGCCCGAGCTGCTCTCGGCGTTCGACCGCCACGGCGGCCGCGGCAAGCCCCGCGTCGGCCAGCTGCCGGTGAGCTACGACCCCGACCGGGACACGGCCGTCAAGCGGGCCCACGCCCAGTTCCGCTGGTTCGGCCTCGGCTGGAAGGTGAACGCCGAGCTGCCCCACCCCGACTCCTTCGAGTCCGCGACGCAGTTCGTCACCCCCGAGGACGTGGCCGCCGCCATTCCGTGCGGCGACGACCCGGACGCCTTCGTGGAGGCCGTACGGCCGTACGCGCGGGCGGGGTTCGATGAGGTCGCCCTGGTGCAGATCGGCGGCGACACCCAGCCCGAGTTCCTGCACTGGTCGGCGAAGACCCTGCTGCCCGCGCTGCGGGAGGCGTTCGGCTGACGGGGGCTCGACCGGGGCGAACGGGGTACCTGGGCCTCATACGCCGATCGTCCCGGGAGGTTCCCAGCGTGAACACCTTCGTGCACAAGACCCTGGTGGTGCAGCTCCACGCCCCCGGCACCGGCCGCTTCCCGGTCCTCGCCCATCTCGGCTACGACGCCGACGACCCGTTCGCCGTCACCGTCGTCTTCGCCCATGACGGCCATGTGCTGGCCCAGTGGCGCCTGGACCGGGAGATGCTCGCCGAGGGACTGAACCGGCCGGTCGGCATCGGTGACGTACGGCTGCGGCCCGCCGACACCGGGATGTGGCACGAACTGCGCCTGGAGTTCCTCGGCGAGCCGCGCCCGGACGGCGGACGGCAGCGCGCGGTGGTGTACGCCTGGGCGCCGGCCGTGGCCGTGTTCCTGCGCGAGACCCGGGAGATCGTGCCGCCGGGCCGCGAACGGGTCCCCGTGGACGAGCTGTTGGCGGACATCCTCGCCACGGGGTGAGCGGGGCCGTCAGGGGGCTGCCGTCAGCGAGCGGCGGTAGGTGAGGCCCGGCAGGCCGGACAGCCGGGTCTCACCGGTCACGGTGAATCCGGTGCGCGCCAGCACGGCCCGTGAGGCCAGGTTCTCCACCCGGCTCGCGGCCGTCAGGAAGGTCAGCCCGTAGACGTCCGCCGCCCGTGCGCACAACTGCCGTACGGCCCAGGTCGCCAGGCCCCGGCCAGTGGCGCGCTCGGCGATCCGGTAGCCGAGGTCGGCGCCGCCGTCCGCCACGTCCACGAGGTTGATCCGGCCGAGGATCTCCCCGTCCGGTCCGGCCAGGACGTGGAAGCGGCAGACGCCCGCCTCCTGTTCGGCGAGCAGCGCCCGGTGCCGCTCGGCGAAGGCGGCGAAGTAGGCGTCGCCCCGGTCGGGCACGGACGCGGCGAAGTACGCCCGGTTCTCCCGCTCGAAGGCGAGCAGCGCGGGGGCGTGGTCGGGGCGCAGCGGTTGCAGCTCGGGCGTGGCGGGCATGGCGGGACCCTACGCGCCCCGCCCGCCGGGCCGTCACTCGTTTTCCGGGCCGACGGTGTGCCGGCGCCTGGCCCACAGCGGGAGGCCGAACCAGCACACGAGGTACCAGGCGACGACGCCCGCGACCAGCCAGGGCACATAGCTGTCGTGCGTGGCCACCCGCAGGATGAGCAGCAGGGCCGAGGTCATGGTGGCCAGCAGCAGCACCAGACCGAGGAAGGTGAGCCGGGCGGCGAGCCGTACCGCCCGGGGCTTGACCCGGCGCCCGGAGACCAGGCGGTGCAGCGAGACCGGTCCGATGAGGGCGCCGGTGGTACAGGCGCCGAGCACCACGGTGACGATGTAGATGTGCTGGTCGGTGTCGGGCAGTTGGGTGTACTTGGGGTAGAAGACGACGGTCAGCAGGAAGCCGAACAGGATCTGCACGCCCGTCTGGGCGACGCGGACCTCCTGGATGAGTTCACCCCACATCCGGTCGGCCCGCTCCTCCTCGGTCTCGTCGCGCCCCCTGCGGCGGTCGTCCTCGGTCATGCGATCCAGGTAACCGCCCGGCCGCGCCTTCAAACGGTGCGCGTCCGCGCGGCTACCAGCGGTGCTCGACCCGCTCCGCGATCCGCCGCTCGTACAGGTCCCGGATCGCGGTGAACGTCTCGGGCGGCAGCGGGGGCAGCTTCGCGGCGGCCGCGTTGGCGCGGGCCTGCTCGGGGTCGCGGGCGCCGGGGATGACCGTGGTGACGCCGTCCTGCTCGATGATCCAGCGCAGTGCCAGCTGGGCCGGGGTGTAGCCCTCGGGGGCGAGCGCCGCGAACTCGGCGGCCGCCTCCACGCCGGTCTCGTAGTCGACGCCGGAGAAGGTCTCGCCCTGGTCGAACGCCTCGCCGTGCCGGTTGAAGGTGCGGTGGTCGTTCGCGGCGAAGACGGTGTCCTTGGTGTACTTGCCGGACAGCAGTCCGGAGGCGAGCGGCACCCGGGCGATGACGCCGACACCGGCCGCGCGGGCGGCGGGCAGCACCTCGCGCAGCGGCTTCATCCGGAACGGGTTGAGGATGATCTGCACACTGGCCACGTTCGGCCGGGCGATCGCGGCCAGCGCCTCGGCGCAGGTCTCCACGCTCACGCCGTAGGCGGCGACGCGCTCCTCCTCGACCAGGGTGTCCAGCGCGTCGTACACCGCGTCGGTGGAGTAGACGGGGGTGGGCGGGCAGTGCAGCTGCACCAGGTCGATCCGGTCGACGCCGAGGTTGCGCCGCGAACGGTCGTTCCAGGCGCGGAAGTTGTCGAGGACGTAGTTCTCGGGGAGCTGGTCGACGCGGCGGCCCATCTTGGTGGCCACCAGCACCTGCAGATCGGGGCGGCCGCTCAGGAAGGCGGCGATGGTCCGCTCGCTGCGCCCGTCGCCGTAGACGTCGGCGGTGTCGAAGAAGGTGACCCCGGACTCGGCGGCGGCCTCCAGGACGGCCAGCGCGTCCTTGTCGGTCACATCGCCCCAGTCCGCGCCCAGCTGCCAGGTGCCGAGCCCGATCGCCGACGCCCACTGACCCGACCTGTCGATTACACGTTCGTCCATGGCGACAGTCTGTCACCCGGCGCACGCTCCCACGGGAGCGCCGGGTCGGCCGGCAGGGCGGGTCGATCGGGTGGCGGCCCGCTCAGGCCTCGGCCGTGCGGCACTCGGGGTGGCCCCAGCCCTGCGCGTTCTTGGCGATGGACTCGCCCGCCGCGTAGGAGCGGCCGCACAGGCAGCGCCCGGGGAACTTCGCCTTGATGGTGCGCGACGAGGCGGACGAGGAGGACGCGCCCCCGGTGCGGCGGGCCGTCTTCTTGCGCGGGGCGCCCGACTTGGGCGTGTCGGGCGAGGGCGGCGGCACCGGCGAGTCCAGCTCGCTGCCCGCCGGTTCCTGTACGACGGCGGCCTGGCTGGCCGCGCGGTCGGCGAAGTCGTTGAGCGGGTCGCCGTCGACCTGGTGGGCCGGGACGTAGCGGAACTCCACCGAGCGGCCCTCCAGGAGCGCGTCGATGCTGACCACCAGCTCCTGGTTGGCGACCGGCTTGCCGCCGGACGTCTTCCAGCCGTTGCGCTTCCAGCCGGGCAGCCAGGTGGTGACGGCCTTCATCGCGTACTGGGAGTCCATCCGGATCTCCAGCTCCACGGCGGGGTCGACGGAACTCAACAGCCGCTCCAGGGCGGTGAGTTCGGCGACGTTGTTGGTGGCCCGGCCGAGCGGGCCCGCCGCCCAGCGAGCGGGCGTCCGCTCGTCGTCGTCCGAGACCACCCACGCCCATCCGGCCGGTCCGGGGTTTCCCTTCGAAGCCCCGTCGCACGCGGCCACCACTCGTTCACGCATGCGCACGATCATCCCATGACGGCGCCGGTGCCCCGACCGAGCCCGGTGCGGCCCTCGCTCAGGCGTCCTCGATCCGGGGCAGCTCACCCTCGGTGGTCGTGATGTCGATCACCGAGAAGTCGGCGCCCTGGGGGTCGCTGAGCGTCGCGAACCGGCCGAAGGGGCTGCTCATCGGCCCGAAGCGGACGATGCCACCGAGCCGGGTCGCCGCGGCGACGGCCGCGTCGCAGTCGGCGACGGTGAAGTAGACATTGAGGTACGAGGGCACCTCGGGCGGGAAGTCCTCGGTCATCCGCATCCGCCCGAGCACGGTGTCCTCGCCGACGGCGAACATCCGGAAGTCCACCGCGTCGTCCACGATGTCCTTGGTGCGGTACGGGAAGACCGCGCGGAAGAACGCGTCCGTCTTCTCGGGTTCGCGGGTGAACACCTCGGCCCAGCAGTAGGCGCCGGGCACCGCCGTCGCCTCGAAGCCCTCGTGGGTGCCCGCCTGCCACACCCCGAACACGGCCCCGCTGGGCTCGCGGGCCAGGCACATGGTGCCGAAGTCGCCGACCCGCATCGGCTCCATCAGTACGTCACCGCCGTGCCGCCGCACCTTCTCGGCCGTGGCGGCGGCGTCCGGCGAGGCGAGGTACAGGCACCACCGCGACTGGCCCTCCTGGCCGGGCATGGGCGGGACGACGGCGGCGACGGCCTTGCCGTCGGCGGACGCCTGCGTGTAGTGGCCGTACCGCGCCGTGGAGTCGCCGAAGGTCCAGCCGAGGACCTCGCCGTAGAACTTCTTGGCGCTCTCCAGGTCGGTGAACATCGCATCGGCCCAGCAGGGCGTTCCCTCGGGTTGTACGGCCATGCTCGCCGCCCTCCTGGAGTCGTCGGGGCCCCCGCCTGCTCACGCTAGCCAGCCCCCGGCCGGGCCGCGCGCCGAGCGGGGCGCTGTCGGACACTGGACGGGGGCCGTCTGCGGAAGGGCTCGGGAGATGACGATGCGGGCGTGGTCGGTGGTGACCCCTGGACCGGTCGAGGGCGCGCCGCTGGAGCTGGTGGAGCGGCCGGTGCCCGCCCCCGGTCCGGACGAGCTGCTGGTACGGGTGCGGGCGTGCGGGGTGTGCCGGACCGATCTGCATGTCACCGAGGGCGAGCTGCCGGTGCGCCGGGCCGGGGTGACGCCCGGGCACGAGGTGGTCGGCGAGGTGGCGGGCCTCGGCTCCCAGGTGTTCGGCTTCGCGCCGGGCGACCGGGTGGGCGTGGCCTGGCTGCGCCGCACCGACGGGGTGTGCGCCTACTGCGCGCGGGGCGCCGAGAATCTGTGCCCGCGCTCCCGGTACACCGGCTGGGACGCGGACGGCGGCTACGCCGAGTACACGACCGTGCCGGCCGCCTTCGCCTACCGGCTGCCCGAGGCGCTGGACGATGTGTCGGCGGCGCCGCTGCTGTGCGCCGGGATCATCGGCTTCCGCGCGCTGCGCCGCTCCGCGCTGCCGCGGGGCGGGCGCCTCGGCCTGTACGGCTTCGGGGGCAGCGCCCATCTGTGCGCGCAGGTCGCGCTCGCCGAGGGCGCCACGGTGCATGTGATCACCCGGGACGAGGTCTCGCGGCGGCTCGCCCTGGAGCTGGGCGCGGCCTCCGCGCGGGACCTGGACGAGAAGCCGCCGGAGCCGCTGGACGCGGCGATCCTCTTCGCGCCGGTCGGCGATCTGGTGCCGGTCGCGCTGCGCGCCCTGGACCGGGGCGGGGTGCTGGCGGTGGCGGGCATCCACCTCAGCGACGTGCCGCCGCTGCGCTATGAGACGGACCTGTTCTACGAGAAGGAGTTGCGCAGCGTCACCGCCAACACCCGTGCGGACGGGCGGGAGTTCCTCACCCTGGCGGCCCGCTACGGCGTCCGCGCGACCACCCACCCCTATCCGCTCGACCGGGCCCCCGACGCGCTGCGCGATCTGAAGGCGGGCCGCTTCGACGGCGCCGCGGTGCTGGTGCCGGGGCGCTGAAATCCCCTCGGCAGCCGGGGCGTCGGCGCGCTCGGACGGCCGCTGTGGACACACCGAGGATCGCCTCCTGCGGCACCGAGAACGCCATGTTCCGGCGCTGGGCCCCGAGCCGGTGGTACGGCTCCCTGGGCACCCCGGGCGGTCGCTGCCGTACTCCTGGGACACCGGTCCGGCCCTGGCGGAGAACTCCCGGCATGTGATCGCCGGGATCCTCACCGAGGCCGGGTGAGTCCGGTGTCCGGTCCCCCGTGTCAGTCCCCCGCGTACGCCTTCTCCAGGGCGGCGACGTCCAGCTTGCCCATGCTCATCATGGCGCGGGCCACCCGGGCGGACTTCTCCGGGTCCGGGTCGTTCAACAGGTCGAGCAGCCGGTCGTAGACGACCTGCCAGGACACTCCGTACTTGTCCTTGAGCCAGCTGCACGGGCCGCCCTCGCCGCCGTTCTCGGTGAGCCGGTTCCAGTAGTGGTCGATCTCCTGCTGATCGGAGCAGAAGATCTGGAAGGAGACCGACTCGTTGAAGGTGAACTGGGGGCCGCCGTTGAGCGCCATGAACCGCTGGCCGTTGGCCGTGAACTCGACGGCCAGCACGGAGCCCGCCGGGCCGGGTCCCGCGTCGGTGTGGCGGCCGACGCGTTCCACGCGGGAGTTCTTGAAGATCGACACGTAGTAGTGCGCGGCCTCCTCCGCCTGGCCGTCGAACCAGAGGCATGTGGTGAAACCGTCGGTGGTCATGAGCACCTCCTGGATGGGGGAAACACGGTCGGGATGCAGACCGGCCCACGGCCGAAAACTCATCGGTGCCGCCTGCCCCGCCGGCCGGGGGCGTGCGGGGCGTTCTTCCGGTGGCTACGGGGAAATATCGCACGGCCGGGGGAAGGCCGCTCGGCCGTGCCGGCCCGACCGGAACGGCGGTTTCCAGCCAGTGCTGTACAAGATGAGCATGCACCGAGTCACCGGGGGTACCCGCGCCGTGAGCGACTCCGCCGGTAGGAATGATCTGCCGGATCCGGGGTACGCGCCGAGGACACAACAGCGCAGAGGCCGAAAAGGGCAGACGTCGAACCGTGACTTTCGTGGGAGAGGTAATGGATACCGCCGGCATGCGGTCGCAGACACTGGTCGTCGAGAGGACCGAGCAGGACGGGACGGACACGGGGGCACTGCCCGGCATCGCAGACCCCACGTCCGTGGCCCCGCGGGACGCGCGTCAGCTGTCCCGCCAGTTCTTCCGCCGGCTGACCGAGCTGGAGGAGGGGACCCACGAGTACCAGTACGCTCGCAACACCCTTATCGAGATGAACATGTCGCTCGTGCGGTTCGCGGCCGGCCGTTTCCGGGGCCGCGGCGACGACATGGAGGACATCGTCCAGACCGGCATGATCGGGCTGATCAAGGCCATCGACCGGTTCGAGCTGTCCCGGGAGGTGGAGTTCACCTCCTTCGCGCTGCCGTACATCGTCGGTGAGATCAAGCGGTTCTTCCGCGACACCACCTGGGCGGTGCACGTCCCGCGGCGGCTCCAGGAGCTGCGGGTGGAGCTGGCCAAGGCGCGCGAGGAGCTGTCCAGCCGACTCGACCGGGACCCCACGGTCGCCGAGCTGGCCACCTTGATGAACCTCTCCGAGGAGCAGGTGCTGGAGGGGCAGCTCGCCGCCAACGGCTACAACTCCTCCTCGCTGGACGCGGCCCTCACGGGTGACGGCCCCGAGGACGGCGAGGCGGTGCTCGCCGACTTCATCGGGGTGGAGGAGGAGGGGCTGCGTCTGGTGGAGGACTTCCACGCGCTGGCGCCGCTGATGGCGGAGCTGAGCGAGCGGGACCGGCAGATCATCCATCTGCGGTTCGTGGAGGAGGCCACCCAGGCGGAGATCGGGGAACAGCTCGGCTGCTCCCAGATGCATGTCTCACGGCTGATCAAGCGGATCATCACCCGGCTGCGGCAGGGGATGCTGGGCGAGCTGGGCTGCGCCTGAGCCGCGAGGCGATCGAAGCAAGAGGGTTTCCCGCACCCGCTGAACGCACGCTGAACGCCCGGCACCGAGACGGTCCGGGCGTTCAGCGCCGCAGCGCGAAGCGGGCGATCACCCGCTTGCCGACCGGGACCCGCTCGACGGCGACCTCGGTGGCGAGCGCGTGCACGATCTCCAGGCCGTGCCGCCCGATGCGCTGCGGGTTCTTCGGGAAGAGCTGGGGCAGCGCCGTACTGCTGTCGCAGACGGACACCGTGACGGTGGCGTCGGTGCCCTCCAGCTCCAGGATGTAGGGGCCGTCGCTGTGCCGGTCGGCGTTGGTGACCAGCTCGCTCACCAGCAGGAGCAGCTCCCCGTCGGCGCCGCGGTCGATGTCGGCGCACCACTCGGTGCGCAGCTGTTCCAGGAACTGGGCCGCGAAGGCCCGTGCCTCGGCGATGCAGCCGGGTTCGCCGGTGAAATGCGTCGCGCGTCTCAGCGGCTCGACGGGTACGTCGAAACCGGTCGGTATCACTGCCCCGCCCAGATGCTCGGTCATGCTGTCTCTCTCGCGGGCCACGGGCCCGGTCCGTTCGGCCGTATTCGCACCAGTCCTCTTACCCCGAGCCGCGCATCGCAGTCCAGGCGTTCGCCGACCGCTCACCGTGGCGAGCGTCACGGCCCCGGCCGGGCCGCGGCGCGGACGGACCACCCGGCGGGCGGGGTGCCCGGCCGCTGCTTAGCGTGGCAGGCGTGAGCCCCCCGACCGTCTCCGCGCGGCCCGCCGCCCGGTCCGGCTGGCCCCAGGCGCTGGCCGTGGTGCTGACCGGACTCGCGGTGATGGTGCTGGTGGCCGCGGCCGGGCTGTGGGCGGCGGGTGCGGCGGGACTGCCGGACGGCGCGTTCCCCCGGGTGCTGGCGGCGACCGTGGTGACGGCGGTCGGCGGCAGCATCCGGCTCGTTGGTGACGCGGGCGCCCTGGCCAGGACCGAGGCCGGGATCACCGTACTCCCCCTGTCGGTGGCGCTGGCCGGTGCCCTGGTGGTCGGCGCGGGCTTTCTGCGCCCGCTGCGGCACCGGACGGTCGCCACGCCCGGGGAGCTGGCCCGGTGGGCCGCGCGGATCGTCGTGCTGTGGCTGCTCGCGCTGACCGGGCTCGCCTTCGCGGCCCGGGAGACGTTCGCGGTGGACGTGGGCAGCGGCACGCTGAACGATCTGACCTCGCTGTTCGAGGCGGAGCCGCGGATCGGGTTCGCGGCGGACGTGCCGCCGACCGTGCTGTTCGCGCTGCTGTGGCTGGCCGGGGTGCTGGTGGTGGCGCTGCTGGTGGCGCGCCGGGTGCCGCTGCCGGGGCGGCCGGAGCGGTGGCGCCGGCGGGCGCGTCCCGTCTGCCGCGCGATGGTGGAGCTGCTGCTGGCCGCGGTCGCCGTGGGCCTCGTGGTCGCGCTCGTCACGATGGCCGCACGGGGGCAGGTGCGGACGACCTTCGCGCTGATCCTGCTCGGCCTGCCCAACCTGGTCTGGCCCGCGCTGACCGTCGGCCTCGGCGCGACCTGGAACGGCCGGGTGGACGGCCCGTTCGGGCTGCCGGTCCCGCACATCCTGGACGTGCTGCTGCGCACCCCCGACGTCTCGGAGGTCGATCTGCGCACGCTGACGGAGTACGACGGCCGGATGGCCTGGCTGCCGGTGGCGGCCGGAGTGCTGCTGCTCGGGGTCGCCGTCCGGGCGGCCCTGCGCGCACCGCCCCGCACCCCGCCGTGGCTGCACGCCCTGCGCCTCGCCGTCGCGCTCGCCTTCACCGTCCTCGCGATCTGCCTGCTGTGCCGGATCTCCGCGCACTACGGGCTGTCCCTGCTCGGCATCGGCGACCTGGGCGGCGGGCTGTCCGGGGAGCTGCTGCTGCGGCCGCGGACCTGGGGGGCGGTGGGCCTGGGCGCGCTGTGGGGGCTGGTCGCCGGGTTCCTCGGCGCGCTGCTCGCCCCGGCGGTGCGCCGCGGGCGGCGGTCACCCGATGGGCACCACGAGCGCGGGGACGGTGCGCTGCATCCGTAGGGCGTCGACGGACTCGGCGAGCAGTTCGTACTCGGTGGTGTCGTCGTTCGCGGCGATCCGTACCAGCCGCCCCTCCGCCAACTCCTCGGCCACCCGTTCCTGCCGGCCGTCGTCGGCGCACCAGGCGCGCAGCAGCGCGGGTACGTCGGCGACCGTCTCCGCGACCGGCACCAGCGCCCCCGCCGGAAAGGGGGCGGCCTCCGGACTGGGGTCGAGCCGCTCGGCGATCCAGGACGCGCGGTCGCGCAGCCACCACAGAGCCAGTGCCAGGGTCGGCGCACGGTAGGTGCCGAGCGGTACGCCGATCCGCCGGCCGCCGCACACCCCGTATGCCGTGACATGGCACAGGAATTCGTCGTGCACGTATCACTCCCCGTCGCCTCGTCCGGGTGTGCCGGGCGGACCTCGCTCTCCGTGCGGCTCCGTGCGGTGAAGTGCCCCTCGATGTTCGAGTATCGCCACGGCCGAAACGCTGTCACCACGACTTTCCGGCCACTCTGTTGGCATATTCCCCACCCTTTTTGGTCGAAATGATGGGGTCCCACGGGGCACCGCGGGCATGACCCCGGAGGTAATCGACCCCTCGGGCACCCCTCGGGCATGGTGGTTCCACCGGGTCGGCGAAACCCCGATCCGGGGCCCGACCAGCACAGACGACTCCGATGGAGGCTGATTCGCCATGTCCGTGAACACCGAACGCTACGAGACCGCCGCCGCGCGTTACTTCGAGGCCTGGAACGCCACCGAGCCGGCGGCGCTGCGCAAGGCGGTCGCCGCCGCCTGGGCCGAGGACGGCTCCTACACCGACCCGCTCGCCGACGTCCGGGGGCACGAGGGTGTGGCGGCCGTGATCGCCGCGGCCCACGAGCAGTTCCCGGGGTTCGCCTTCCGCCCGCTCGGCACGGTGGACGGGCACCACGACGTCGTGCGCTTCGGCTGGGAGCTGGTGAACGAGGCCGACGGCTCGGCGCCGGTCGCCGGGTTCGACGTCGTCACCCTGGACGGCGAGGGCCGCATTCGCCAGGTGATGGGGTTCCTGGACCGGCTCCCCGAGGGTGCGTGACGGCACGCGGCCCGGCTTCCCCGCCCCGGGTGGGGCGGAGGCCGGGCCGCGTGCGGGGGTCGGCGCGAGGGGTCGCGGTGCTACGGCCGTACGATCGCGTCGATCCGCTTCAGTTCCTCCGCGTCGAAGTCCAGGTTGCGCAGGGCGCCGACGCTGTCCTCCAGCTGGCGTGCGCTGCTCGCGCCGACCAGGGCGGAGGTGACCCTGCCGCCGCGCAGCACCCAGGCGAGGGCCAGCTGGGCGAGGCTCTGGCCGCGGGACCCGGCGATCTCCTGGAGCGCGCGCAGCCGTCCGACGAGGTCCTCGGTGACCGCCTCGGGCTTGAGGAAGGGGCTGTCACCGGCGGCGCGGGAGCCCTCCGGGACGCCCTCCAGATAGCGGCCGGTGAGCAGGCCCTGCTCCAGCGGGGAGTAGACGATGGAGCCGACCCCCAGGTCGTCCAGGGCGTCGAGCAGGCCCTCGTCCTCGGGACGCCGGTCGAGCATCGAGTAGCGCGGCTGGTGGATGAGGAGCGGGGTGCCGAGGTCGGCGAGGATCCGGGCGGCCTCCCGGGTCTGCTCGGCGGAGTAGTTGGAGACGCCGACGTAGAGCGCCTTGCCCTGCTGGACCGCCGTGTGCAGGGCGCCCATCGTCTCCTCCAGCGGAGTGTCCGGGTCGGGGCGGTGCGAGTAGAAGATGTCGACGTACTCCAGGCCCATCCGCGCAAGGCTCTGGTCGAGCGAGGCGAGCAGGTACTTGCGCGAGCCCCATTCGCCGTACGGGCCTGGCCACATGAGGTAGCCGGCCTTGGTGGAGATGACCAGTTCGTCGCGGTAGGGCGCGAGGTCCGCGGCGAGGGCGGCGCCGAGCGCGGACTCGGCGGCGCCGGGCGGCGGGCCGTAGTTGTTGGCCAGGTCGAAGTGGGTGACACCGAGGTCGAGGGCGCGGCGCAGGATTTCCCGCTGGGTCTCCGCGGGGCGGTCGGGTCCGAAGTTGTGCCACAGGCCGAGCGACAGCGCGGGGAGCTTGAGGCCGCTGCGTGCGGTGCGCCGGTAGGGCATCTCGGCGTAGCGGTCGGGGGATGCGGTGTACAACGCGACTCCAGGGGGTGGACACGGATCTTCCGGTCCAGGATTCCCCGGGCGGCGACCGGCGGTCCAATGGGAGAATCGGATGGAATTGAGCGGTTAGGCTGCTCAATCATGGAACTGCGCCATCTCCAGCACTTCGTCGCGGTCGCCGAGGACCAGCACTTCACCCGGGCCGCCGAGCGGCTGATGGTGTCCCAGTCGGGCCTGTCCGCGTCCATCCGGGCGCTGGAACGGGAGCTGCGGGCGCCGCTGTTCGTGCGCACCACCCGGCGGGTGACGCTGACGGAGGCGGGACGGGCACTGCTGGTGGAGGCCGAGCGGATCCTCGCGCAGGTGCGCGCGGCGCACGAGGCGGTCGCGGCGGTGCAGGGCGTGCTGCGCGGCACGCTGGCGCTGGGCACCGAGCAGTGCATCGCCGGGGTGCATGTGGCCCGGCTGCTGGCGGCGTTCCGGGGCGCGCACCCGGACGTGGAGATCCGGCTGCGCCAGGCGGGCTCGGGCGGGCTGGCGGAGGAGGTCGCGGCGGGGCGCCTCGACCTGGCCTTCGCGTACCGCACCCGGGCGGACGGCGACCAGCTGCGCTCGGTGTCGCTGACCAGCGAGCCGATGACCGTGCTGTGCCACCCCCGGCACCGGCTCGCCGCGACCGAGGCCCTGCTGGGCCCGGACGACCTCGCCGGTGAGGTCTTCGTCGACTTCCACCCGGACTGGGGCCCGCGCCGCGCCACCGACGCCGCCTTCGCCGCGGCGGGGGTACGGCGCACGGTCGCGCTGGAGGTCAACGACGTCCACACGCTGCTGGATCTGGTGGACGAGAACCTGGGCATCGCGGTCGTACCCCGGCACTTCAGGCACAAGCGGCCCACGCTGACCGCGCTGCCGCTCAAGGGGACGGGCGAGGCCGCGTACGAGACGGTGGCCCTGCTGCCGCACGAGCACTCCACCAGCCCCGCGGCCCGCGCTCTGGTGGCATTGCTGGAGTCGGAGGGCCTGGCGCCGTACCGGTCGCCCTGAATTGCGGACGCGACCGCGCCGTCCGTCTGTGATGGTGGACGGTATGCATGCCAAGGACATCCTCATCGACGGCTACGGCCGCATCCAGGAAGAAGTCCACGACACCCTCGACGGCCTCGGACCGGACGAGCTGCACCGCGGCCCGGCCCCGGGCGCCAACACCATCGCGTGGCTGGTCTGGCATCTCACCCGGGTGCAGGACGACCACATCGCCGACGCCTTCGGACTCGACCAGGTGTGGCTCTCCGAGGGCTGGGAGAAGCGGTTCGGCCTCGATCTGCCGCGCGCCGACACCGGCTACGGGCACACCCCGGCCAAGGTCGCGAAGGTGCGGGTGGCGAGCGCCGACCTGCTGACCGGGTACTACGACGCGGTGCACGAGCGGACGCTGGGCGCGCTGCGGTCAGTGGCCGCCAAGGATCTCGAAGGCATCGTGGACGAGCGCTGGGACCCGCCGGTCACGCTCGGCGCCCGCCTGGTGAGCGTCCTGTCCGACGATCTTCAGCACATCGGACAGGCCGCCTACCTCAAGGGGCTGGTTCAGAGCGCGGCGGCGTAGCCGGGCAGGACCACGTCCTCGATGAGGGCCTTGCGCTCGTCGAACGGGATGAACGCGCTCTTGAGGGCGTTCACCGTGACGGTGCGCAGGTCCTCGACGCCCCAGCCGGCCTCCTCGACCAGCAGCGCCATCTCCCGGGTCATCGTGGTGCCCGACACCAGCCGGTTGTCGGTGTTCAGGGTGACGCGGAAGCCGAGGTCCTTCATCGTGGTGATCGGGTGCTCGGCGATCGAGGTGGCGCAGCCGGTCTGGAGGTTGGAGGTGGGGCACATCTCCAGGGCGATACGGCGGTCCCGCACCCAGGAGGCGAGCCGGCCGAGCTTGCCGTCCACGATGTCCTCGGTCAGCCGCACGCCGTGCCCGATGCGCTGGGCGCCGCACACCTGGACCGCCTGGTGGATGCTCGGCAGGCCGTACGCCTCACCGGCGTGGATGGTGAAGGGCACGCTCTCGCGGCGCAGGTGCTCGAAGGCGGCCAGGTGGTCGGCGGGCGGGAAGCCGTCCTCGGCACCGGCGATGTCGAAGCCGACGACTCCGGCGTCCCGGTAGGCCACGGCCAGGTCGGCGGCCTCGGCGACGCGGTCGAACATCCGCATCCCGCACAGCAGGGTGCCGACGCGCACCGGGGTGCCCGCGGCGGCGGCCTTCGCCATACCGGCGGCCAGGCCCTCCTGCACGCTCTCCACGACCTCGGCGAGGCTCAGCCCGCCGCGGGTGTTCAGCTCGGGGGCGTAGCGCACCTCGCCGTACACCACGCCGTCGGCGGCGAGGTCCAGGACGTACTCCTCGGCGGTGCGCAGCAGGCCCTCGCGGGTCTGCATCACGGCGAGGGTGTGCTCGAAGGTGGCGATGTAGCGCACCAGGTCACCGGAGTTGGCGGCCTCGACGTACCAGGCGGCCAGCTCGTCCGGGTCCGTGGTGGGCAGCTGGTGCCCGACCTCGGCGGCCAGCTCCACGAGGGTGGCGGGGCGCAGGCCGCCGTCCAGGTGATCGTGCAGCACGGCCTTGGGGAGGCGGCGGAGGGTGTCGGTGTCGATGCGGGGGGCGGTCATGGCAGGGCGTTCCTCAGCAGGGGTTGTACCGGGGTCGATCAGACGGCCGACGGTGCCGACGGGGTTGGTTAGCCGGTGAGGTTATACGTAAAACCAGATCCTTGTCTACGCGCGTTGCCGGGGAGTTGTCTACGCGCGTCGCGCAGACGTCGGGCGAGTGGCGGGACGAGGCCGCCAAAGGCCACGGAGAGGGTTCCGCGCGAGGGGCTCCACGGGTTTGGCACCGGGGTGCTCTCGGGCTTGCCGCGCGGGGGCGTCCTCGGGCTTGCCGCGCCACCGGGGCGTCCTCGGGCTTGCCGCGCGGGGGCGTCCTCAGTTGCAGCGGGGGGCGTCCTCAGTTGCCGCGGGGGCGTCCTCAGTTGCCGCGCGGGGGCTCCCTCGACATGCCGCGTCGGACCGCCCGCATTGCCGCGTCGGGGCGTCCTCGGCTTGCCGCGTCCTGCGCCCGCACCGCCGCGTCAGGGCTCCCCCAGCTGCCGCACCGAACGCCCGCGTTGCCACACCGGGCCGCCCGCGTTGCCACGCCAGGACGCCCTCGGGTGCCAGGCCAATCGCCCGCATCACCGCACCTTGACGCCCCCGGTTACCACGCCGGTCGCCCCCCATTGCCGCACCCTGACGCCCCCGGTTACCACGCCGAGGCGTCCTCGGGCCTGCCGCGCGAGGGCGTCCTCAGCTGCCGCGCGGGGGCTCCCTCGACATGCCGCGTCGGACCGCCCGCATTGCCGCGTCGGGGCGTCCTCGGCTTGCCGCGTCCTGCGCCCGCACCGCCGCGTCAGGGCTCCCCCAGCTGCCGCACCGAACGCCCGCGTTGCCACACCGGGCCGCCCGCGTTGCCACGCCAGGACGCCCCCGGTTGCCAGGCCAATCGCCCGCATCACCGCACCCTGACGCCCCCGGTTACCACGCCGGTCGCCCCCATTGCCGCACCCTGACGCCCCGGTTACCCCGCCGGTCGCCCCAGTTGCCGCGCGGGGGCTCCCCCGGCTTGCCGCGCCAGTCGCCCGCGCCGCCGCGTCAGGGCGCCCCCGGTTGCCGACCGGACGTCCGCATTGCCGCACCGGGCCACCCTGGTTGCCGCGCCAGTCGCCCGCGCCGCCGCATCGGAGTTCCCTCGGCATGCCGCATCCGGCGCCCACAGCACCGCCCCGGGGCACCCCCGGCTCGCCACACCCGGCGCTCGCACCCCTGCGCCAGGCCGCCCCCGGCCACCGCACCGGGCCCCCGCATCACCGCACCGGGGCGCACTCGCTTGCCAGGCCAGAGCACCTCGACTTACCGCGCCGAGGCGCACCCGGCATGCCGCGCCAGACGCCCCCATTGGCGAACCGGGGCACTCCCGGTTGCCGCACCAGTCGCCCGCATCACCGCGTCGGGACGCCCTCGACCTGCCACATCAGGGCACCCTCGGCCTACCGGACCGGGGCGCACTCGCTTGCGACGTCAAGGCACCCTCGGCATGCCGCACCGGACACCCGCATCACCGCGTCGGGGCACCCTCGACCTGCCGCATCGGGACGCCCTCGGCTGCCACGTCGGGGCACCCTCGGCTTACCGGGCCGGGGCGCACCCGGCATGCCCCGTCACCCCCCTCCCCCCCCGCTTGCCGCATCCGGCGTCCGCGCCGCCGGGTCAGGGCGCTTCCTCGCCCTGTGCCACCTCCACCCGGTGGTGGAAGTCCACCAGCCCGGCCGCCGCGGTCGTCCCGGACAGGGCGGTGCAGGCGATGAGCAGCGCGGCGACGGCCCGGCCCGCGCGGGGCCCGGTGGGCGTGCCCAGCAGGGCCTGCACCCGCTGCGGCACCGGCCCCGTGGTGCGTGCCCGGCGAGGGCCGCACGGGCGATGGCCCGCGCGGTCAGCCGCCGGTCCCCCACCCGCGCGGCGGCGGCCTCGTCGGCGACCCGCTCGACGGCCAGCCGGATGGTCGTACGGACCGGCCGCAACGCGGGATGGCAGTGCGCGGCGAGTTCGGCGGCGGCGAGGAAGTAGTGGTGGCCGCCCTCGTTGTGCGCCCGCTCGTGCGCGAACAGCGCCTCCCGCTCGGGCCCGTCCAGGCTGCGCAGCATCGCCGTGGTGACGACGATGCGGTGCGGGCGGCCGGGCAGCGCGTAGGCGTCGGGGCGGGGCGAGTCCACCACACACAGATCACCGGCGGCGGGCCGCCGCCCGGCCTCGGTGCGGGCGATACGGAAGGCCCGGCTCTGGCGCAGCACCGAGCGGACGAGGGTCCAGCAGCAGACGGCGAGGACACCGACCGAGGTGGCGGCGGCCGGCACCACGATCAGGGCGGAGGCCGTGTGCAGCGGGTGGATGAACTCGCCGAACGCGGCGAACAGGGGCAGCCTGAGCAGCCCGATCAGCACGAAGGCGCCGAGCGCGGCCACCGAGCAGCCGGCGAGGAGCACCGCGCAGCCCGTGACGGCCCACAGCGCGGCGGCCGGGGCCAGCCGGGCGAGGGCGCGCCGGGCCAGCACCGGCAGGGCGCAGGGCAGCAGGAGGGGCAGCAGGAGCAGGGCGGTCATCGGCCGGGCGCTCTCATCAGCCCTCGGATTCGAGAAGATCCCGCAGGATGCGCTCGTCGTCGGGGTTGAGCTGGGCGACGAAGCGCGCCAGCACGGTCTCGCGATCGCTGTCCCGGTCCAGTTCGGTGTGCATCCGCCGGGCGGTGAGGCCGTGCGCGTCCTGGACCTCCTGGACGGGGAAGTACACGAAGCCGCGGCCCCTGCGCTGCCGCTCGACGACGCCCTTGTCGTGCAGGCGGCTGAGGATCGTCGTCACCGTCGTACGCGCCAGGTCCGCGCCCAGGCCGGCCTGGACCTGCCCGGGGGTCAGGGGCCCGTCGGCGGCCCAGAGCGCGGCCATGACGCTCGCCTCCAGTCCCCCGGCCGGCCGGCGTTCGTCCTTGCCGTCGTCGGTCATGGAAATGTCCTCACCCTCCTCGTCGTCCGTGTGCGGACCGTCTACACGATGGTAGTCATACGGGCGCGCGGGGCGGCCCCGCCGGTCGGTCGCAGGGGCCGCGGTACGGCGTGTCGCCCGCCCGGACGCGGTGCGCTCCCGCCGGGAGCGAGTGACCGCCTCGAAGGTCAGCGTGCGCGACGGCGGACGAGGGTGAGGGCGAGGGTGAGGGCGAGAACCCCGGCCAGGGCCGCGGCGCCCGCCGCCAAGGCCCGTACGGGCGGGCGCGATTCGTCCTGCGCGCCGATCGCCCCGAGGGCGATGGGCGCGGTGCTGTTGCCGGGGTCGGTGCCGTCCCGCAGCCGCTCCACGGGCGCGTCGACACGGATCGCCCCCGCGCCGCGCTTGGACGGGTCATCGATCCGCACCGTGAGTTGTACCAGCCGATACCAGCCGGTACCAGCCCCTATGAAGCAACCCCATACATGACAACCAGCCCCACCGCTACACATAAGCCGCGAACAAGCGCAAAATGGGTAGTGCGGTGCTCGCTGAACACCGCATCCACCATTGGTCCGGCCTGCGTGTTCGAAGGAGACCAAAGTCATGGCCAACGTCTCGCACAGGGGTGACATGTCGACCCACCCCGATGTCTCCGAAATGCGGGAACGCTACGACCGCATGCTCGGCGGTCGTGATGTGGCGCTCGTGGACGGGCCGGTGTTCCTGCTCGGTCTGTACTGCGCGGCATCGCCCTGGATCCTGCACTACTCCGCCGGCCAGCCGGCGCTCATGACCCACAACCTGATCATGGGCATCGCGATCGCGCTGCTGGCGCTGGGATTCACCCGGGCCCCCGAGCGGATGTACGGCCTCAGCTGGGCGATGTGCGCGTTGGGCGTCTGGATGATCATCGCCCCGTGGATCGTGGGGAGCGCCCCGGACACCGGTGTGATCATCAACAACGTCGTGATCGGCGCACTGGCCCTCCTCCTCGGCATCGTCTGCGCCGCGACGTCGGCGAAGGCCACCAAGGCCGCGAAGAGCACGCCCATGCCTTAGCGGGGAAGGAAGCACGACGAGAACGCACGAGGAAGGAGCGGATCGTCGAGAACGCGAAAGGGAAGAAGAACACGGAAGGAAGAAGGACGGAGGGCCGGTGCGCCCAGCGGACCGGCCCTCCCCCTTTACCCCGCGCGGGGTAAACGCGCGGGGACCCGCTCAGCCGCTCACGGTGAAGCTCAGCCACAGGTCCCCGGGCAGTTCCGGCCGCCCCGGCACCGCCCGCTCGGCGCGGCTCCACTCCCCCGGCGCGACCTCCTCCGCGACCCGGTGCCAGAAGGCCGCCCCGCCCGCGTTGGCCCGCTGGAAGGCCACCTCCCAGCGGCCCGGATGCCGCCGCAGCACCACCTGTACGGCCCTGAGCCCCACTCCCCCGCGCCGGGCGCCCCGCACCACGAAGAAGCTGTTCAGCACGCGCACCGGTCCGTCGAGCCCCCGTACGAAGGCGAACCCGGCGAGGTGGTCCCCGCGGGTCAGCAGGTACGGCGCCCAGCCGTCGCCGGTGAACGCGGACTCCAGCCGTTCGCTGCGGAACGTGCCGTCGGCCGCGGGCAGTCCGCCCTGGTACTCGGACATGTCATGACGGAACATCAGCCACAGCCGCTCGACGGCGGGCCGGTCGTCGGTGGTCGCGGGGCGGACACGAAGGTCCGCGGTCCTGGTCTCGCTCACATTTTCGCTCACGTCGGTCATGAACGAGAGCCTCCCCGGGCGGACTCTCTCGTCCGGCCGGGGAGGCTCATCACGCTGATCGGATCATAGACCCTTGAGGCTCACACGGTCTCGATGTCCCGTCCGGCCGGCCGTTCCTCCTCGGTCTCCTTCGGGCCGAGGGGCCAGACCTTCTCCCGCCGCGCCCAGACCAGGAAGGCGGCGCAGCCGAGGACCAGCCAGGCCAGGGACCATTCGATCGGATGGCGGCCCGGTGAGTTGCGGTCGGCGCAGGCGTAGATCACGCACCAGCCGACGAAGGCCACGAGGGACGGCAGCGGGTAGAGCCACATGCGGTACGGGCGGCGCAGCTCCGGCCGCCGGGAGCGCAGCACCGTCAGGGCGACGATCTGGGCCAGCGCCTGCACGATCACCATCACGGTCGTGAGCAGCTGGATCAGGGTCGCGAGATCGGTGTGCCGGCCGATCAGGAAGCCGACCGCGGTGATCACGCCCATGGTCGCCAGGCCCAGCGTCGGGAACCGGTGCCGTGGATGCAGCCTGGCGTACGGCCGGAAGAAGACCCGGTCGCGCGCGGCGTCGTACGGCACCCGGGAGCCGCCCAGCAGACCGGTGAACACGGAGGCGAAGGCGGTGATCAGGATGAGCACGGTGACCGTGTCGGCGGCGCCCCTGCCCCAGGTCCGCTCCAGGACCGCGGAGGCCACCGAGGTGGACGCGATGTCGCCCGGATCGCTCATCCGGTGCCAGTCGACCACGCCGAGCGTGCCGATCTGGAGCAGCAGGTAGATCGCCATGATGCCGAGGATCGAGTAGACGATGGAGCGCGGCAGGACGCGGCCGGGGTCCTTGATCTCGGCGCCCATGTAGGCGGTGGTGTTGTAGCCGAGGTAGTCGTACACACCGATGGTCAGGCCCGCGGCGAAGCCGGTCCAGAAGTGGCCGCCGGTCAGGTCGAAGGCGCCCGCCGGGTAGGTGAAGGCGAGATGGGGGCTGAAGTCGCTCGCGGCGGCGGCGATCACCAGGACCACCGAGGCGATCATCACGGTCCACATCACGGCCGTGATCCGGGCGATGTGCTCGATGCCGCGCCACAGCAGCAGCACGACCAGGGCGATGACACCGAGGCCGATCAGATCGCCGGCCGGGCTGCCGAGACCGGGGGCGAGGTAGCCGAGGTACTGGACGAAGCCGACCACGCCCGTGGACATGATCAGCGGCACGAACAGCATCGCCGTCCACACGAACAGGAACGGCATCAGCCTGCCGGTGCGGTACCGGAAGGCCTGGCGCAGATAGACGTAACTGCCGCCGGAGCCCGGCAGCGCGGCGCCCAGCTCGGCCCAGACCAGGCCGTCGCACAGGGCAAGCACCGCGCCCACGACGAAGCCGACGACCGCCTGGGGCCCGCCGAACGCGGCGACCATCAGCGGGATGGTGACGAACGGGCCGATGCCGCACATCTGGCTCATGTTGATGGCCGTGGCCTGGAACAGCCCGACCCGGCGGACGAGGCCGCCCGGGGGCGGCGGGCTACCGGACATGGGGACTCCTGGAGGCGTCGGGGAGGGGACCCTGTGAGAATCC
Organism: Streptomyces sp. LaBMicrA B280; assembly: GCF_049222185.1. Classification (NCBI taxonomy): domain Bacteria; kingdom Bacillati; phylum Actinomycetota; class Actinomycetes; order Kitasatosporales; family Streptomycetaceae; genus Streptomyces; species Streptomyces sp. LaBMicrA B280. Next base: position 125,505 of record NZ_JBMJCT010000044.1, read on the forward strand.
GCGCGCCGGGTGAAGGCGGTTGACGGACATTCAGCGGGCGCTGTGGCGACGGTCGTTGACAGCCCTGGGACGGCGACCTAGCTTAAGCCCGGTTAGTAAAGTTTCCTAACTTTGCGAGCCTGGAGACCGTCTGTGTTCCCTCGCCCCGCCCCCGGCCATCGGCTCGCCACGGCCACCGGACTCCTCGCCCTGCTGGGCTACCTCACCACCGGCGCCTGGGCCGACCCCCATGTCCCCGCGCCCCCGCTGCGCCCGGTCGCGGAGCTGACGGCGCCCACCCGGATCACCCAGGTGCCCTCGGCCGCCGGGACCACCACCCCGCTCGCCTCCTTCGCCGTCCGGTCCACGGCGAAGGTGAGCGACTCCCCGGCGGCCGTCTCCTCCCCCGGCTATCCGGCGCGCGGCTGGTACCCGGCGGGCCCGCGCTCCACAGTGCTGGCCGCGCTGCTGGCCGCCGGGGTGTACGACGACCCGTTCCGCTCCACCAATCTGGCGAAGATCCCGAAGGCCGACTTCGAGGTGCCCTGGTGGTACCGCTCCGACTTCGCCGTCGCCGACACCGCGCGGCGCACCCTGCTCGACTTCAGCGGGGTCGTCTCCGCCGCCGACGTCTATGTCAACGGCCGCCGGGTGGCCGCCGCACGGGAGGTGACCGGCGCCTACACCCACCACGAGCTGGACGTCACCGCCCTGGTGCGGCCCGGCGTCAACACGGTCGCCTTCCGCATCCGGCCCAACGATCCGAGCAAGGACCTGACCGTCGGCTGGCTGGACTGGCTCCAACCGCCGCCCGACCGGAACATGGGCATCGTCCGGGACGTCCTGGTGCGCCGGGGCGGCCCGGTGGCGCTGCGCGACGCGCACGTGGTCACCGAGCTGGCCGTGCCGTCCCTCGCCACCGCCGATCTCACGGTCAGGGCGCGGGCCCGCAACGACTCCGCCGCGCCGGTCACCGCCGAGGTCACCGGCGCCATCGGCCGGACACGCTTCGGCAGGACGGTCCGGCTCGCCGCGCACGAGACGCGGACCGTCACGTTCTCCCCCGCCGATGTGCCCCGACTGCGCCTGGCCGCGCCGAAGGTGTGGTGGCCGGCCGGGATGGGCGGACAGCCGCTGTACGGCCTCGACCTGACCGCGCGGGTCGCGGGCAGGACCTCCGACACCGCGCACGAGTCCTTCGGCATCCGTGACGTCCGGGCACCGCTGAACGCGGCCGGGGCCCGCCAGTACCGGATCAACGGCCGCCCGCTGCTGATCAAGGGCGGCGGCTGGTCGCCGGACGAGTTCCTGCGCTGGGACCGCGGCTACGCCGAGGACCGGCTGCGGTACGCCGTCGACCTCGGCCTGAACACCCTGCGCCTGGAAGGCCACTTGGAGCCGGACGAGTTCTTCGCACTGGCCGACCGGTACGGGGTGCTCACGCTGCCGGGCTGGGAGTGCTGCACCAAGTGGGAGGGGCAGGTCAACGGCACGGAGAACGGGGAGAAGTGGACCCCGGCCGACTATCCGGTGGCGAAGGCGTCCATGGCCGCCGAGGCCGCCCGGCTGCGGGACCACCCGAGCGTGATCTCCTTCCTGATCGGCAGCGACTTCGCGCCCGACGCGACGATCGAGAAGAACTACCTGGACGCGCTGCGGGCCGCCGACTGGAACCTCCCGGTCGTCTCCGCCGCCTCCGACAAGTCCTCGCCGCGACTGGGCAGTTCGGGCATGAAGATGACCGGGCCCTACGACTGGGTGCCGCCGGACTACTGGTACGCCAAGCGCGAGGGCGGGGCCACCGGCTTCAACTCCGAGACCAGCGCGGGCCCGAGCATCCCCACCCTGGACACCCTGCGCCGGATGCTCACCCCGGCCGAGCTGGACAGCCTCTGGCGGGACCCCGGGGCCAAGCAGTACCACCGCTCACCGTCCGCCACCTTCGGCACGCTCTCGCTCTACGACGCCGCGCTCGCCGCCCGCTACGGCGCCCCCACCGGCCTCGCCGACTACGTCCGCAAGGCCCAGCTGGCCCAGTACGAGAACGTACGGGCCCAGTTCGAGGCGTACGGCCGTAACGCGACGGACCCCGAGGAACCGGCGACCGGGGTGATCCACTGGATGTTCAACAGCGGCTGGACGTCCCTGCACTGGCAGCTGACGGACCGCTACCTTGACCAGGGCGGCGCCTACTTCGGCGCGAAGAAGGCCAACGAGCCGCTGCACATCCAGTACGGGTACGACGACCGCTCGGTCACGGTGGTGAACAACCGGCACATGACGCGGCGGGGCCTCTCCGCGCGGGCCACGCTCTTCGACCCGGACGGCACCCTGCGCTACGACGGGGCCGCCGCCGGGCTCTCGGTGGCCGGGGACGGGGCCCACACGAACGCGCTGACCCTGCCGGAGTCGGTACCCGGGCTGGCCCGGACGTATCTGCTGCGGCTGGTGCTGACCGACGCGGAGGGCCGGGAGGTGAGCCGGAACGTGTACTGGCTCTCCGGCAGGCAGGACACGCTCGACTGGCCGCGCACCACCTGGTGGTACACGCCGACGACCGGCTACGCGGACCTCACCGGTCTCGCCTCGATGGCGCCGGTCCCGGTGGCGGCGACCGCCACCACCCGCTCGGACGGCGGCACCTCGACCACCACGGTGACCCTGCGCAACACCACGGACGGGCGGACGCCCTCGCTGCTGACGGATGTGCATCTGGTCGACGGGCGCGGGGCGCCGGTGCTGCCGGTGCGCTGGTCGGACAACGAGGTCGGGCTGTGGCCGGGCGAGTCGGTGACGCTGACCGCCGTCTACCGGACGGCCGGGCTGCACGGCGCGGCCCCGCGGGTGCGGGTCTCCGGCTGGAACACCCCGGAGCGGACCGTGCCTGCGGCATGACGAGGGGGGTGGGCCCCGCCGGACCCACCCCCCTCGCGTGCGCGGGCGCTCAGCTCACGTTGAGCGCGGTGTCGTCCACGACGAACGAGGTCTGGTACTTGGAGCCCTCGGTGCCGGTGAACTGAAGGGTGACGTTCTGCCCCGCGTAGCCGCTGAGGTCGAAGCTGCGCTGGGTGTAGCCGGAGCCGGCGTTGAGGTTCGAGTACGTCGCCAGGGTGCCGAGCACCGTGCCGGAGCCGTTCAGCACCTGCACCTTGAGGGTGTCGTAGGCGGTGGTGGTCGAGGTCTCGGCCGTGTCGACGTGCAGGTAGAAGCTCAGCTTGGCCGAGGTGCAGCCCGCCGGGACGGCCACCGACTGGGACAGCGTGTCGGTGGTCGCGGTGCCGTAGCCGTCGAGCCAGGCGTAGTACGAACCCGAATGGGCCGACTCGGCCGCGGCGTTGGTGATGACCTTGCCGGACGCGCTCCAGGTGGTGTTGCCCGACTCGAAGCCGTTGTTGCCGAGCAGCTGGCCCGCGGTGCAGGTGCCGGTGCCGCCGCCGCCCGTGCCACCGCCACCCGTGCCGCCGCCGGTGCCGCCACCGCCGCTGGTGCCGCCGTCACCGGCGAGCCACGCGGTGGCGTTCAGGGCGAGCGCCGCGTTGGTGGCGCCGCTGTCGTTCCAGCCGTCGTACAGGGTGTTGCCGGAGCTGCCGGTGCCGTCGTCGATCGGGGAGCTGTCGCCCCAGAACGCGACGCGGCCGGAGCCGAAGGTGCTGGTCAGGAAGAAGGCACCGGTGTTGCCCGAGTAACCGCTGCGATAGACCAGGCCCTTGACGGCCGCGTTGTCGGCGGGCTTGAGGGTGGCGGTCGTACCGTCGGCGAACAGGCTCTTGGTGACCTTGCCGAACGAGCCGTTCAGCACCGGGTCGGTGCTGTCGCTGATCGCGGCCGGGTAGCCGGAGCTGATGTCCAGCGAGTCGATGGAGAAGCCGAACGGGTCGGTGTTGTCGACGCCGTTGTTCGTCATCAGGTCGTTGAGGATCTTGACCGCGTCGTTGCCGTCGTTGTTGCGGTCGGCACCGGTGTGGTCGGAGATCATGAACAGACCGCCGCCGTTCTTCACGAAGTTCATGATCGCCGTCTTCTCGGCGGTGCTGAACATCGTGTTGGGCTCCGGCAGGACCAGCGTGTCGAAGTTCGACAGGTCCTGCGCGGACGAGCCGCCGTAGCTCAGGCTCTGGCCCGAAGGCAGCGTCTTCAGGCTGTAGTCACCGGTCTTCTGCAGCGCCACGCCCCAGGAGGAGAGCGCGCCGGTCCAGTCCGTCTCGGACTGCGGGTCGGCGTTCTGGCCCAGCGGGTCGGGCTGGCTGGTGGAGATGACCCAGTCGGCGTTGCCGGCCGTCTCGGCGTGGGCGTTGTCGAACAGAACGCGGTGCGTGGTCGCCGCCCGGGCGGGGGCGCTCGCACCGACCTGGACGGCCGCTCCGGTCAGGAGCAGGCCGAATCCGGCGAGTGCGGTGGTGACTCTGCGTCGGGATCTCGTGGATCCGAGCATCCGGCGAACCTCCGTTGTGGGGTGTGGGGAGAAGGAGTTGCGGCGCGCCAAATCTGCGCGCGTAGAACCCGCTTGAGGGTTCTACACGCGTTGATGGCTTGAAAGGTACATGGCATGAAGCGCCGATGAACAGAAAGTCCCGGCAATAAAGCGCGCCGGACTGTCCGCGCCCGGAGCGGGCACCTTCTCCAGGGACGGGTTTACGCCGTGCGGAGGGGTGGAGATGGAGATTTCAGGCATCATCAGCGCGATCGTGATCGGCCTGATCATCGGCGTGCTGGGCCGGCTGGTCGTGCCGGGGCGGCAGCACATCGGAGTGCTGTGGACCATCGTCGTCGGCATCGTGGCCGCGCTCATCGGCTCCGCGATCGCGGCGGGGATCGGGGTCGCGGACACCAAGGGGCCCGACTGGATCGAGTGGCTCATCCAGATCGCCCTGGCGGCGGTGGGGATCAGCGCACTCGATCGGGCGAGGTCACGTCGTTGACGTACCGTCAACTCCCCTTGATCTCATAGAGATACGGGGTCGTGACACTCAGCGGGAGGAAACCGAGGCGTTCCAGGATGGGGCGGCTCATGGGCGAGGCGTCGACCTGGAGGTAACGGCAGCCGCGGGCGGCGGCGATCCGGGCGCGGTGGGCGACGAGGGCGCGGTACAGGCCCCGGCCCCGCCACGCCTCGGCGGTGCCGCCGCCCCACAGACCGGCGAACGGGGTGCCGGGCACCAGTTCCATCCGGGCAGCGCTGACGGTCTCGCTCCCGGCCAGCGCGACGACGGCGACCAACGCGTCCGGATCGGTGGCCAGTTGGTCGAGGAGCCGCAGGCGCATCCGGGTGCCGTCGGTGCCGAACGCCTTCTCGTGCATCTCGATGAAGAGGTCGACGCCCGCCTCGTCCACGACCTCCACCAGCCGTACGCCCTCGGGGAGCCGGGCGTCCAGGTCGAGCCGGTCGATCTCGCCGATCATCAGCGTCTCGGCCGGCTCGGCCCGGAATCCGGCCGCGGTGAGCCGGTCGCCGAGGTCGGCCGGCCGGTCGTGGCTGTAGAGCTTCCACTCGAAGTCGTGGCCGAGGGCGGTGAAGGCGGCGATCTGCTCCTGGATCGCCGCGTCCGCGCCCGCCTCGTCGAGGCCGGTCCAGAGCACGCCGTTCCAGCCGTGCGCGTCCGCGAGTTGCCGTACCACCTCCCCGACGCGTTCGACCCGGGCGCCGGGGCCGTCGGGGACGGCGTTCTCGCGCAGGTCACGGTCGTACTGGGCGAGGATCTCGTTCTTTTCCATGGCCGCCCACCTGATCACACGGCAGGGGGCGCGGCAACGCGATAAGCCGGTCAGCCCAGTTCGAGGGTGGTCACGCCGAAGACGCGGTCCTGGGCGTGGGCGCGGACCGGGCCGGTGTACATGCGCGCCGTCTCGAAGGAGGGGGCGAGTCCGGCGGCCTCGGCGAGGGCGATGCCGGCGGCGTTGGGTTCGGGTACGTCCACGGCGAGTTCACGACCGGCGGCCTCCCGGGCCAGCGCGGCGAACAGGGCGCGGGCGTCCTCGGCGCTGTCCGCGAAGAGCGGGCCGACGCGCAGGGTGTCGCGGCCGGGGCGGATCACGCCGTACCCGGTGAGGCGCCCGTCCCGGTGGCGTACGACGGTGTGGTGGCCGGGGGCGGTGAGCCACTCGGCGAGGAAGCGGGGGCGCTCGGCGGGGTGGCAGGCGCTGTCGTAGGCGGTGATCGCGGCACGGTCGGCGGGCCCGGCGGAGCGGACTCCCGCGGGGGTGTCCGTCTCGGGGGCGGTGCCGGTGAACCGGATCGTGCGGTGGGCGAGTTGAAAGCCGGACTGGCGGTAGTTGTCCTGCTGGGCGACGACTCCGTCGAGGCCGATGGTGCGGGTGCCGGCGTGGGCCAGGGCGGTCTTCCAGGTGGTGAGGCCGTGTCCCTGGCCGCGCAGGTCGGGGCGGACGAGGTAGCAGCCGAGGAAGGCGTAGTCGGCGCCGTAGTTGACGACGGAGACGGCCGAGACCGGCTCTCCGTCGATCCGGCCGAGGAAGAAGCCCTCGGGGTCCTGGGCGAAGAACGCGGGTCCGTCGGCCAGTCCGGGGTTCCAGCCCTCCGCCGCCGCCCACTCGCTGATCACCGGCCAGTCGGCGAGACCGGCCCGGGTGACGACGAGGTCCTGGGGGGCGGGAGAAGTCATCGGTGCGCTCCATTCGCGTCGGGGGCCGACCGCCGTACCGGACGGCCCGTGTCCGCAGCATCCTCGCGGATCAACGGCCGTCGCACCACGGGAAGATCAGCCGACCGGCACCGGCCGGTGGGCGGTCGGCGCACGCGTGAGCCGGATCGCGGAGACGAGGACAGGTCGCCGCTGTGAAGTTGTCGCCGCTGGGCGCGCGTTCGCCGCGAGGCTCCACCGGGCCGGCGTCCGGTCGACTGCTGGACGGTGGGGGCCCGGTGGCCGGTGGAGGCCTGGGACAGGTGGGGGTCAGCGCATACGGGTCGGGCGGAAGCGGCGGTACAGGATGGTGCCGGTGAGCAGCAGTGCCGCGCTGCCGACCGCCGCGGGGGCCGTCATGTCCGTACCGGTGTGGGCCAGTGAGGCGGTCACCGGCTCCGGCGCGGGCCGCGGGGTGTGCGGGGCGGCCGGGTGGGACTTGACGGGGGCCGGCGGCGGCGGGGTGGGCGCCACCGGGTGGGTCGGGGTCTCGCCGCCGCCGTTGACGGAGGTGTTGCCCATGGCCGGGTTGAGCAGCCCCACCACATTGACGCTGTTGCCGCTGACATTCACCGGCAGGTCGATGGGGAGCTGGATCCCGTTTCCTGAGATCACTCCCGGGGAGTGCTGGGCGGCGCCGTGGGCCGCGGCCCCGCCGGAGGTGGTCGAGCCGCCCTTGGCGGCACCGGTCTCGTTCGCGCACCGGTTGCCCATGGCCGGGTTGAGCAGCCCGACCACGTCGACCGTGTTGCCGCACACGTTCACCGGGACGTCCACCGGCAGCTGGATGCCGTTGCCGGAGATCAGTCCGGGCGAGCCGGCCGCGACGCCGTCGGCACTCGCGCCGTCGGCCGCGAACGCGGCGGACACCGGCCACGCCAGGGCCATCGCACCGGAGGCGGCGACGGCGGCGATCACACCGTTTCGGGTAGCCCGTCTCATTGGTTCCTGCCTTCCAGACAAGTTCGCGGGCAGTCGCCCGCACCCGGTAAAACGCGGGCGAACCGGCCGAGTTATGGCCCATCGGGCTTTCACCCCATCGAGTGGCACCGTCGATAAACCGCTTGTAAGGCCGATGAATGATCACCAATCGGGCGCGGAGCATACGGCACCCGGGGGCGTTCCGCTCGCCCGGAGGCGGGCCGAACGGGGCCCATTTATGGTGAGCGAAAAGGCGCCGTCCCGGTCCGCTGCGGGCGCCTCGGGAGGCGATCGATGCTGGCCAAGCTGTGCACGCGGTCCGCGGTGCGGCGCGGTGCGGGTACCGGAGTCCTCGCCCTGGCGCTGCTCGGTTCCGTCCTGCCCACGCCCGCGGTCTCGGCACCGGCCGCGCCAGCGGCCGCGACCGACCGCCCCGACCTGTCCCGGTTCTACCGGCAGCGGGTGGCCTGGGGTGCCTGCGCCGGTCCGGGCACGCCGAGGGACATGCAGTGCGGGAAGGTGACGGTGCCGCTCGACTACGCCCGCCCCGGCACCGGCACGCTCGATCTCGCGCTGGCCCGCTATCGCGGCACCGGCGGGTCCCACCACTCGGTGCTGCTGAACTTCGGCGGCCCCGGTGGCGCGGGCGTGAACGAACTGGCGTACGACGGCAGGCAGTTCATGGAGCTGACCAGCGGCTACGACGTGGTCACCTTCGACCCGCGCGGGGTGGGCCGCTCCTCCCCCGTCAGCTGCGGCGACGGCGGCGACCAGGTCGCCCAGGTCACCGGCGCGGACGCCGATCTGGGCCATCCCCAGGCGCTGCTGCGGCAGTTGCGGCAGAGCGCGGTCGCGTGCGCGCGCAGTTCCGGTGACGTGCTGCCGTACATAGGGACGGTGAACGCCGCCCGGGACCTGGACGTGATCCGCCAGGCTCTCGGCGAGCGGAAGCTCAACTACCTGGGTTTCTCGTACGGGACACGGCTCGGCTCGGTGTACGCGGCGCAGTTCCCGCACCACGTGGGGCGGATGGCGCTGGACGGCGTGGACACCCTGACCGAGTCGCTCGCCGAGCAGGGCATCGACGGGGCGCGCGGGCAGCAGACCGCGCTGGAGGACTTCCTGGACTGGTGCGCGCGGGACGCCGGCTGCCCGTTCGGGCGGGACCGGCGCACGGCCACTGACGCGGTGGTCCGGCTGGTGCGTTCGCTGGACCGGCGGCCGGTCACGACGGAGGGCGGCGACCCGTTCTCCGGGCAGGACCTGGTGGCCGCCATCGTGCAGGCCCTGTACAGCAAGGACCTGTGGCCGTCGCTGGAGCGGGCGCTGGGCTCGCTGACCCGGGACCGCGATCCCCGGGGCGTCATGGGCTTCGCCACCGGCGGCGCCGGGCCGGTGCTGGGCCGTCCCACGCCCCGGCACGGCGGCCTGGTCGACCCCCAGGACGTGCCGGCCGACAACCTCCAGGCCGCCCTGATGGCCATCAACTGCGCGGACGACCCCGACCGGCCCTCCGCCGCCCGGATCGCCGGAGACCTGAAGCGGCTGCGGGCCGCGTACGACGAGGCGTCCCCCGTGTTCGGGCGCTACCGCCTCACCCAGGTGCTGATGTGCTACGGCCGCCCCAAGGGCACCGATTTCATCCGCGCCCGGGTGAAGGACGTCGACACGCCGCGGATGCTGCTCGTGGGCACGCGCGGGGACCCGGCGACGCCGTACCCGTGGGCCGTCAGGACCGCGCAGCGGCTCGGCCCCGCGGCCGTCGTCCTCGACAACAAGGGCGACGGGCACACCGGCTACGGCTCCTCCGTGTGCGTGCACCGCACGGTGGACGACTTCCTGCTCCACGGCTCCCTGCCCGCGTACGGCAGCTCCTGCCCGGCGGACGGGAAGGAGTGGAGCGTCTTCCCGAACCGCATCGACCGATGAAGGCACCGGCCGCCGACCGGCGTCCGTGACCGCGACCGGAGGGACACCATCATGCGCAAGCGCGCCGCCATCGCCGTACCCGCCGCCTCTGCCGCCGTGGCGGCCCTGCTGCTGACCGCGCCGCCGGGACAGGCGGCCCCCAGGGCCCCACGGGTGGCACCCTGCGTCCAGGGGGAGCTGGCGCTGCGGGCGGCCACCGTGCCGCACCGGCCCACCGTGGTACGCGTCAGCGTCACCAACCGCAGCGGGCGCGCCTGCGCCATCGACCGGGTGCCGCTGGTGACGTTCGGCGGCCTGGACGGGGCCGCGCTGCCGGTGTCGGGGGACGGCACGGGCCGGCTGCGACTCGCGGCGGGCGCGACCGTCCACGCCGATGTGCGCACCATCGCCCGCGCGGCGGACCCGCAGGCCCGCCGGGCGGCGTCGGTCACCGTCGGCGACTGGACGGGCCGCTGGGGCCGTGTCTTCGCCCCCGCCCGGCTCGGCACCGGATCCAAGGTGGCGGTGTGGGAGCCGGTGACGACGCCCTGGCAGTCCTCGACGGCGGCCGCGGACCGGGCGCTGGGACTCGGCGCGGGGACCCGGACGAGCCCGAGGCCGACCCCGACGAAGACGACGCCGAGCCCGAGCCCGAGCCCGACCGGGCGGGTCCCGCACCGGCCGAGCCCGACGCCCCCGGCGAGCCCGAGCCCGACGAGCCCGGCGCCGACGAGCCCGAGCCCGACCGGCGCCACGCCGACGGGCCCGGTCAGCCCGGCGGCGAGCAGCCCCGGCCCCAGCTGAGAGGGCCGCTCAGCCAAGGACGAGTTCCGGCGCGTACAGGTCCAGCCACTGGGCGAGGTCCAGGGTGCGTTCCAGGCCGCGCCGGGCCGCCTGGTCGGACACCGGGGCCTCGCGTTCGGCGGCCTTGCGGACGCGGTCCCGGTCCACCAGGTCGAAGACGCGGTGCGAGGGCCGGGCGAGCAGGTCCTTGGCCTGGTCCTGGAGGGCGCGGGCGTAGCGCGGGTCCTGGGTGGACGGGTAGGGGCTCTTGACCCTGTCGTACACGCTCCGCGGCAGGACGTCCCTGGCGGCCTCGCGCAGCAGGCTCTTCTCCCGGCCGTCGAAGGACTTCAGGGCCCAGGGGGCGTTGAACACGTACTCGACCAGGCGGTGGTCGCAGAACGGCACCCGCACCTCCAGGCCGGTGGCCATGCTCATCCGGTCCTTGCGGTCGAGCAGGATGCGCACGAACCGGGTCAGGTGCAGATGGCAGATCCGCCGCATCCGGAACTCGAAGTCGCTCTCCCCGGCGAGGCGTTCGATGCCCGCGACGGCCGTACGGTAGCCGTCGGCCGTGTACCTCTCCAGGTCGAGGTTCTTGACCAGGTCGGGGCGCAGCACGTCGGAGTCGTCGCCGAAGTGCCGGCCGAAGCGCACCAGCCAGGGGAAGGTGTCGGCGTTGCGGGCGTCCTCGTCGAAGAACTGGAGGTAGCCGCCGAAGACCTCGTCGGCGGACTCGCCGGACAGCGCGACCGTGGACTTCTGCCGGATGGCGCGGAAGAGCAGCAGCAGTGAGGCGTCCATGTCGCCGAAGCCCGCGGGCAGGTCGCGGGCCCGGATGACCTGTTCACGCACGGCGGGGTCGGCGAGGGCCTCGGCGTCGAGCACGATGTCCTGGTGGTCGGTGCCGGAGCTGCGGGCGACGTCGTGCACGAAGGGGGTGTCGGGGGTGCCGCGCAGTTCGTCGGCGACGAAGTTCTCGGTCTGGCCGACGAAGTCGACGGCGAAGGAGCGCACCGTCTCGCCCTGTTCGGCGAGTTGCCGGGCGGCTATCGCGGTCATGGCGGAGGAGTCGAGGCCGCCGGAGAGCAGGGTGCAGCGGGGCACGTCCGCGACGAGCTGGCGGCGCACGATGTCGTCCAGGAGGGTGCGCACGGTGGCGATGGTGGTGTCGCGGTCGTCCTCGTGCGGGCGGGTCTCCAGCCGCCAGTAGACGCGGGTGGACAGTCCGGAGCGGTCGACGGTGACGACCGTGCCGGGTTCCACCTCGCGCATGCCGTCCCAGACGGCGTGCCCCGGGGTCTTGATCATCACGAGCAGTTCGCGCAGCCCGTCGAGGGTCACCCGGGGGCGGACCAGCGGATTGGCGAGGATCGCCTTGGGCTCGGAGCCGAACAGGACGCCGTCGGGCGTGCGGTAGTAGTAGAACGGCTTGATGCCCATGCGGTCGCGGATCATCACGAGCTTGTCGCGGCGGCCGTCCCAGATGGCGAACGCGTACATGCCGTTGAGGCGTTCGGCGAACGCGTCGCCCCATTCGACGTAGGCGTGCAGGACCACCTCGGTGTCGGAGTCGGTGGTGAACCGGTGGCCGCGGTCGGTCAGTTCGCGGCGCAGCTCGGTGAAGTTGTAGGTCTCCCCGGAGTAGACCAGCGCGACGGTGCCCTCGGGGGTCGCGAGGGACATCGGCTGGCGGCCGCCGGGCAGGTCGATGATGGCGAGCCGGCGGTGGCCGAGGGCGGCGGGCCCCTCGGCCCAGGTGCCGCGGTCGTCCGGGCCGCGGCAGGCCATCGTCTCGGTCATCGCATGCAATGTGGTGGCCTCGGCGCTGAGGTCACGATCGAAGGACACCCATCCGGTGATGCCGCACATGCGCTGCCTCCTGCCTCCGGCCGACCGCCGGTGCCGCGTTCACCTGTGCTTTCGTGGGGGCCGCGGCACCGGCCGACGAACCAGTTGTATCGAGCACCTATATGACGAGCCTCCGCCGACGCCCGGCGCCGGTCAACGCGGACGTAACACGGCCGGGGCCGTCCGGCCGACGGTTTCGGCCGCGTTTTGCCTTCGCGAGGTCCGGGAACCGCAGCGCCGGAGCGCCCGGGGCGCAGGAAACCGGCCATGGGCAAAAAATTTCCCAAGCAGGGGCGCGCCGCATGGCGTCCCGGTCGAAAACCGCTCCGGCGCCCGGGCGGCCCGGCCACCGGGGCACCGCGGGCACGTCCCGGCACGCGGTCATACGTCTCGAATACCCCGAATGCCGTACGGGTGAATCAGCCCTATGGTGCTGTCATGGAGCACGCACTGAGTCCCGCAACCCTTGCCGAACTGCGGCGTCCGCGGCCCTATCCGGCGGTGTCGGTGCTGACCCCGACGCACCGCAGGGGATCCGGCAGCGACCAGGATCCGGTCCGGCTGCGCAATGTGCTGGCCGAGGCCCGCAAGCGCCTGGAGGCCGATCCGGCCGTGACCCGGGAGCGGCGGGCGGACGTGGACGCCCAGCTCGACCGGGCGCTCGCCGAGGTGGATCTCGCGCATGCCGAGGACGGTCTGGTGATCTTCGCGGCGCCGGGTGAGCACCAGGTCTGGTCGCTGGCCCGCAGCGTCCCCGAGCGCGTGGTGCTCGCGGACACCTTCCTCACCCGCAATCTGGTCGCCGCGCAGGCGGCGGAGCGGCCGTTCTGGGTGCTGTCGGTCTCGGCCGACCAGGTCACCCTGTGGAGCGGCGGCGGTGACCGGGTGGTGGAGGAGCACGCCGGGGGCTTCCCGCTGACCCGCAGCCGACCGAACTTCGACGCCGAGCGCCAGGAGCGCATCGGCGATCTGCCGAGCACCTTCCGTGACGAGGGCACCCGCCAGTTCCTGCGCGAGGCGGACAACGCGATGGCCGCGGTCCTGCGCGAGCAGCCGCGCCCGCTGTACGTCACCGGCGAACGCGCGGCGCTCTCCCTGCTGGACGAGGCCGGCACGGTCGCCAGGGGCGCGGTGCACGTGGGGCACGGCGGGCTCGCCCACTCCGGCCCCGAGGCGGTGTGGCAGGCCATCCGGCCGGTCCTGGAGGCGGAGGAGTCCAAGGACGCCCACTCCATCGTCGAGGAACTGACCTCGGCGCGCGGCCACCGCACCTTCGCGGCGGGCCTGGACGAGCTGTGGCTCAGCGCCCGCGAGGGCCGGGTGCGGCTGCTCGCCGTGGAGGACGGCTTCCGGGCGGTGGTCCGCGACGACGGCGACCATCTGATACCGGCCGAGCCCGGCGATCTGGACGCCCGCGACGACATCGTGGACGAGATCGTGGAACAGTGCCTGGAGACCGGCGCCGACGTCCGCTTCGTGCCCGACGGCACGCTGGGCGAGGAGGACGGGATCGCGGGGGTACTGCGGTTCTGATCCGCCCCCGCGTCCCTTGAGCACGCGCTCCCCCGCCGACGTACGCCGCGCGCGATCGTCGGCGTGAGGGAGCGCGCGCTTGTCGGCTCAGCCGCTGACGCTGGCGGCGCCCGTCTCCAGGTGTCCGGTGAACCGGCGCGACCAGGTCGAGTCGGAGTCCACGGTGATCGTGAAGTCGTACCAGCCGTTGTTGTACGCGACCGCGTTGAAGAAGTCCTCCGTCGAGGCGCCGGCGGCGACGGTGTACGTCCAGGGGCCGTCGGAGCGGTAGTGGTTGGAGGTGATGGTGAACTTCACCGACGACGAGCCGGAGTTGGCCATCTTGAAGTAGAGGGCGAGCTTCCCGGTACCCGGCTCGGTCGCGTAACGGGTGCTCACCTCCGCGGACTTGCCCGCCTTGGTGGCGTCGCCCTGGAAGCGGCGCAGGAAGCGGTTGGGGCCGACCATCGACAGGTCGTACTTGCCGTCGCCGTAGCCCGAGCCGATGTTGAAGTAGTCGGTGGCGGTGCCGCCCGCGTCCACCGTGTACTGCCAGGGGGTGGTGTCCCGGTAGGCGTTGGGGTGGATGGAGAAGTGGGCCGCGCGGGAGGCGGGGCCGCCCTGGTTGGTCATGACGAACCAGGCGAGCGTCTTGCCGCCCGCGTCGAACTCCAAACGGTCCAGGTAGCCGCCCGGCTGGTACGGCAGCGCGCGGGCCGGGCGGGTGCCGGACTCCTGGGCGGGCAACGCGTTGTCGGTCGGTACCGGGTTGGGCAGCGAGGTGCAGTTGTCGATGCCGATGACGCTGGTCGCGGGCAGCGGCACCGCGCCCTTGACCGGGTGGGCGAAGTCGAACACACCGGTGAGGTCGCCGCTCACCCTGCGCCGCCAGTCGCTGATGTTGGGGCACTTCGCGGGCGTGCCGAGGGCGGCCGTCCAGGACTCCAGGAAGCGCAGCACCGAGGTGTGCTCGAAGACCTCCGAGGAGACCCAGCCGCCGCGCGTCCAGGGCGAGATGACGATCATCGGCACCCGGAACCCGAAGCCGATCGGCACCCCGTTGAGGAACTCGTCGGCCGTGCCGGAGGGCGGGGACGGCGGGGGCACATGGTCGAAGTAGCCGTCGTTCTCGTCGTAGTTGAGGAACATGACGGTGGAGTCGAAGACGTCCTCGTCGGCGGCGAGGGCCTGGTAGACGAGGTTGACGAAGTGGGCGCCGTCGCCGGGCGGGGCGTAGGGGTGCTCGGAGAACGCCTGGTTGGCCACCACCCAGGAGACCTGCGGGAGGGTGCCCGCCTGTACGTCGGCCTTGATGGCGGCGGCGATGTCGTCCGGGGTGGAGCCGGTCACCTTCGGCACCGAGGACATGCCCCGGTCGTACAGCGGGTCGCCCGCCTTGGCGCCCGCGAACGTGCTGAAGTACGCGCAGGCGTTGTCGCCGTAGTTGTCCGCGGCGTTCTGGTAGACCTTCCAGCTCACCCCGGCGGCCTGCAGCGACTCGGCGTAGGTCTGCCAGGTGAGGCCGGACTCGTCGCCGCCGTCGTTGCTGGAGGAGTCGACCTTGCCGCTCCACAGGTAGGTGCGGTTGGGTCCGGTGGCGCTCAGCGTGGAGCAGAAGTAGGCGTCGCAGATGGTGTAGTTGTCGGCGAGCGCGTAGTGGAAGGGGATGTCGGAGCGGTCCAGGTAGCCGAGCGAGCGGACGTTGCCGACACCCAGGACCCAGTTGTCCAGGCGGCCCTTGTTCCAGGCGGAGTGCTGCGAGGACCAGGAGTGCGGCAGGTCGCCGTTGCACTGCGCGAGGGTCTCGCCGTCCTTGCCGAACACCGACGGGGTGGAGCTGAGCTTCCACGGGTACTGACGGGAGAGCAGGTTCGGCTGGTTGAAGACGGAGTAGTTGCCGCTGAGGGTGATGCCGCTGCGGTCGTCGAAGCCGCGCACGCCCTTGAGGCGGCCGAAGTAGTGGTCGAAGCTGCGGTTCTCCTGCATCAGAATCACCACGTGCTTGACGTCCTTGATCGTGCCGGTCGCCGTGGTGGCGGCCGCCGCGGTGGTGCGCGTGGTGGCGCCCAGCGCCACTCCCGCCGCCACGGATGCGCCCAGCCCCACGAAGCCCCTTCGGCTGATCGGTGTCATTCGTCCGTCCTCGGTCACGGGAGTGCCCCTGCGGCACACCGCGGGCCAGGGTGCCCGCGCCGGTCGTCGGCGTCCATACCCGTGCGGTGAGGCGAAGATGAACAATATTCAAAACCGGCCGGGGCTCACCGGGACAACTCCGGCGGACGCCTCACACCCCTCCGAACAGCGCGTTCAGCCCCCGCTCCACCACGGTCTCCATGTCCTCCTGGCCGGCCGCGACCACCTCGTAGCTGCGCAGCAGGAAGCGGCGCAGGGTCGAGGTGGGGAACTGGAGCAGGGCGAGACCGAAGGGCGAGTGGAACTCCAGGACGGTCCGGGTGCGGCCGTAGGGCCAGATCTGCACATCGCCGTGTCCGGCCGGGGTGCGCAGTCCCTGGTCGAGCAGGGAGCGCGCGAAGGTCCAGCTGACGTCCTCGCCCTCCAGCGCCGCCTCGGCCGGGAAGTCGACGAAGACGGCGAGCGGGTCGCCCGTGGTGTAGCGCAGGATGGCCGTGAGCGGGATCTCCTGGTCCTCGGCGGTCACGAGCCGGGCGAGGGCGGGCAGTTCGATGGTGGTCTCCATGCCTTTATGGAGTCCGGAGCGGCCCTTCGCATGGCGTCAAATCCGGTCAGAGTTCGATGGGTACAGGCCGGTCCCGAACAGCGGGGAACGCATGGCCGTCGAACAGACGGTTGACTGCCTGGTCCGGGGGTCTGGACGAAGGACCGCCGAGTCCGTCAACTCCCGTAGATTGTCTACGACTTGATCGTCTCACCGGGCATTCCGCGAGCGCTCGGGGATCGGTTCGGGAAGACTCTGGCATATGCCAGAAGCACCACCGTATCGTGTGTTGCCAAATCCCTTACGGGGCGTCCCGCGCTGTGCGAGAGTCGTTACGGTCCCCGTCCCGCCCGGCCCTGCCGTCCCCCTCGTTCGGAGTGCGAAATGCCGTCATCGGTCTCCGCGGACCGCCCAGCCGCACAGCCGCCCGGGCACGACCCGGTCGAGGCGTTGATCACGCAGGCGCGGCGGCTCAAGGGCGACGTGGACGCGGTACGGCGGGACGTCCGCTGCGACGACATGGACCCCGAGGAGCGCTGGCAGCGCGCCCTGTACGACCTGGCGCTGCACCAACTGGACGATTTAGACGCCCACTTGGCACAGCTGCGCAACGGACCCGCGCCCCTGCCCCCGGCCGCCGAACCCCCGGAGCCCGCCGAGGCGCCCGCCGTCCGCCCGGCCCCCGTCGGCGCCCCGCGCGGCGCGCTGCTCAGCCGGGTCGGCAGCGCGGAGTGGAACCTGCTCACCGACGAGGCGTCCTGGTCCGGCGAGTTGTACCGGATCCTCGGCCGCGACCCCGCCCTGCCCGCCCTCACCCTGGACGAACTGCCCTCGCTGGTCGTGGAGGAGGACCGTCCGAAGCTGACCTCGATGGTCACGGACTGTCTGATCGACGGCCGCCCGATCGACGGCGAGTTCCGGGTGCGCCGCCCCGACGGCTCCGTGCGCAGCGTGCACATGATGGGCGAGCCGGTGCTCGGCGCCGACGGCGGCACCGTCTCGATGTGGGCCGTGCTGCGCGATGTCAGCACGCTGCGCCGCAGTCGGCGCACGGTGCGCGAGACGCATGACTCGCTGCACAGGCACCGCCAGCGGGAGCAGACCGAGCGCCGGGTCGCCACCGAGCTCCAGGAGGCCGTGCTGCCGCCCTGGCGCGGCTCCCTGCGCCCCCCGCACCAGGGCCCGCGCACCCTGGACCTCGCCGCGCACCGGCTGCCCGCGGACGGCGGGACACCGATCGGCGGGGACTGGTACGACGCCCTGGAGCTGGCCGACGGCGAGACGCTGCTCAGCGTCGGCGACCTCACCGGGCACGGGGTCGCCGTCGCCTCCGGCATGGCGACCCTGCTCGGCGCGGTGCGCGGCATGGCCATGACCGGCACCCAGCCCGGCCAACTCCTCTCCCTGCTCAACCAGTTGCTCGACGCCACGGTGCAGCCCGCCCTCGGCAGCGCCGTCTGCGCCCGCTACCGGCCCGCCAGCCGGACCCTGGTCTGGGGGCAGGCGGGACACCCCGCCCCGCTGCTGTTCCGCGACGGGACGGGGCGCGCGCTCGACGCCCCCGAGGGTGTGCTGCTCGGCGCCACCTCGGGCGCCGTCTACGGGCAGGCCGAGGTGAACCTCGTACCGGGCGACCTGCTCCTGCTGCACACCGAGGGGCTGGTACCCGGGCACAGCCGGACGGCGGCCGTGGACCGGTTGCTGGGCCTCGCCCCACGGTTCGACGACGCCCGGGACGCACAGGACTGCGTGCGGGCGCTCGTGGAGGAGTTCGGCGGGGCCGGACGGGTGGACGACGCGTGTGTGCTCGTCGCCAGGGTCACCGCCTGAGCCGACACCCGTGGACATGACCGGACGTCGGATACGCCGACCGGTGTGAAAGTGAGAGAACGCGGCGCGCGAACCCCTACGCCTGCGCGCTGCTCGCGCCCTTGCTCCTCGGCTTGGGCAGGGCGAGCCTGATCTCCTCCCGCAGTTCATGGATCTTCGGGTATCCGGCGTACTCCGCGGTGAGCCGGTACATCTGGCGCAGCCGGTCCCAGGTGCGGCGCGAGGAGTTCGCGCCCATCGACATCAGCGCGAGCCGCGCGTAGCGGTCGGCCTGTTCGGGGTCGTCGGCGATGAAGCAGGCCGACGCCATGGAGAGATGGTCGAAGATCTTCGAGCGCTCCCGGCCGTCGATCCGCAGGGCCAGGGCCCGGTCCGCGAAGTGCTGGGCGTGCACGGCCGCGTCCGGGTCGAACTCGGCCAGCGTGCGGTAGGCCAGGGCCTGCATGCCGTACAGGTCCTCGGCCTTGAAGGTCTGCATCCAGTCGAGGGGTTCGCCGTCGCCCCGGTCGGCCACGAACAGGTCCTCCGCCTGTCCAAGGGTGCGGCGCATCGCCTGGCCCTTGCCCATCGCCGCCTGCGCCCAGGCCTCGATGGTGTGGAACATCGCCTTCGTACGCGGCTGGAGGCGCTCGCCCGCGCCGGACTGGGCGAGCTTCATCAGGTCCAGCGCGTCGCCTGGCCGGCCCAGGTGGACCATCTGGCGGGCCGCCCGGGACAGCGCCTCCCCGGCGCGCGGCCGGTCACCGCCCTCCCGGGCGGCGTGCGCCGCGATGACGAAGTACTTCTGTGCCGTGGGCTCCAGGCCGACGTCATGGGACATCCAGCCCGCGAGGACGGCCAGATTGGCGGCGACGCCCCACAGGCGCCGCTGGAGGTGGGGTGGATGGCGGTAGGCAAGCATGCCGCCCACCTCGTTGAGCTGGCCCACCACCGCCTTGCGCTGGAGGCCGCCGCCGCGGGCCGCGTCCCAGGCCCGGAACACCTCGACGGAGCGCTCCAGCTCCGCGACCTCCTCCGAGCCGATGGGGGCGGCCTCGTAGCGGTCGAAACCGGCGGGGTCGGGGTGCAGGGGGTCGTCCAGGGCGGGGCCGTCCGCCTTGAGGACCGGGTCGGTGTGCAGCCAGTCGTGCATGGCGCTGCTGAGTGTGGATCCCGCGGCGAGCGCGGCACCCGCGCCCACCAAGCCGCGTCGGTTGAGCATGAGGTCCATTCCCGTGAATTCGGTGAGGACCGCGGCGGTCCGCTCGGGCGCCCACGGCACACCGTCGGGATGTTCCTCGATCCCGTCGCCCTGCCGTTTCCCTGCCCGCCCGTGGCGCACCAGACCGAGGTCCTCGATGGTCACGACACGGCCGAGACGCTCGGTGAACAGAGCCGCCAGCACCCGCGGTACCGGATCGCGCGGGATCTCTCCCATGTCGATCCAGCGCCGGACCCGGGAGGTGTCGGTCGCCAGCTGGGGGTGGCCCATGGCCGCCGCCTGTCTGTTGACCAGTCTCGCGAGTTCGCCCTTCGACCAGCCGGCCAGGCCGAACAGATCGCAAAGGCGGGTGTTGGGTCGTCCGCTCACGTCAAGCCCCCAGGTTCTCGGCTGAGTTGACAGTAGCCCGGTGAGAGTTGCCGGGCGACTATTCGCCAGGGTTCGCCAGGGTGCGCCAGATGGTGTGCCAGGGGCCACCGGGTGTCAGGTAGGAAAGCGCCACCCCGACCCGGTCCCCCCGGGGACATTCCCCAGGGTGTACCCGGGGACCGGGCCGGGTTGACGCGAGGACCTCACAGGCAGGCACCGCAGGCAACGAAGGGATCTGGATCTCCCATGTACGCGGCATCGTCCTCCGTGTCCGCCCCGCTTCGGCCGTTGCGCCCCCGCCCGGCGGGCGGCGGACCGTATCTCGACCCGGCGGTGCGTCCGGGCGGCTCCGTGCTGGGCGCGCCCCGCCCCCGGCGGGTTCCGGGGCAGCCCGTCCCGCCGCTCAGCGGGCGACTGGACCTCTCCGGCCCCCAGGGCGCCCCGCTGCGCACCGCGATCGCCGCGGTGCAGCGGATCTGCCCGGAGTTCGCGCCGGTGCAGGTGCTGCGGCGCAGCGCGCGCTCCGTGCTGTTCGTGGGCACCACCGGGCGCAGCACGGCCGTCGCCAAGTGCCTGCTGGACCACGCGCCGGCATGGGCGGAGCGGAGCCGCCACGAAATAGCCGTATACCGCTCGTTCGTCCGGCACCGGCCCCCGGTCCGGGCGCCCCGGCTGATCGCGGCGGATCCGGACAACTGCACCCTGGTCATCGAGCGGATGCCCGGCCGGGTGGCGGCACTTCAGCGGCATCCGATGGAGGCGCCGCCCCGCGCCGACATCCGCGCGGCGCTGGGCGCGATCTGCCGGGTGAACGCCTGGCGGCCTCCCGCCGGTCTGTTCGACATGCCCCTGGACTACGGCGAACAGATGTCCCGCTACCACGAGTTGGGGCTGCTCACCGACCGGGACCTCGGCGACCTGCAGAAGCTGCTGCACGGCATCGCGCAGGAGGTGGGCCGGGGCGCCATGCTCCAGTTCTGCCACGGCGACGCGCTGCTGTCGAACATCCTGGTGTCCCCGGCGGGCCCGGTCCTGGTGGACTGGGAGCACGCCGGCTGGTACCTGCCGGGCCATGACCTGGCCACGCTGTGGCTGGTGCTCGGTCAGGCCCCGGCGGCGCGGCGGCAGATCAGCCAGATCGCCCAGTCGGCGGGCCCGGCCTCCCGGGACGCCTTCCTGGTGAACCTGATGCTGCTGCTGACCCGCGAGATCCGGCGGTACGAGACGGCCGTCCAGCGCTCGATGCAGGACCCGCCCCCGGCGGCCCCCGGTATGCCCCACCCGGGCGCCGTGCCCTGTGGCGAGGAGCAGCGGCTGCTGCTGCGGCGGCTGCACGACGACTGCCAGATGGCCCGCAAGGCGGTGCGTGCGGCGGTCGGCACGCGCTGACGGGGCGAGGGCCCGCGGTGCGCCAGGAGTGGCGGCGCACCGCGGGGGGGGGGAGGGGGGGGGGGGGGGGGGGTCCCGCGGTGCGCCAGGAGTGGCGGCGCACCGCGGGCCCTCGTGCGTGCGGACGCCATCGCGCGGGCGAATCGTTTCGGCCGGGCGGCGGCGAGCACCTGGCGCCGTACGGCCCACGCCCGGGCGATGTCCGTACGGCCGCGACCAGCGACGCGGCCCATTGGTCTACGCCACTGACGCCCCGCAGGCCCGCCCACCGCCGTCGCGAAACTCGCCGAAACCCGTCGTGACGTGGGAAATCTCCTCGGCGATTGCATCATTGACGGATCGTCGGCCAGCCGATACCACTGACCCAGTTCGGCGCCGCACGCCCCGCCACGCCCGCCCGGCACAGGAGGCCGCATTGCGAGGTTCCGCCCCTGATTCCCCGTCCACGCCCGGCCACAGACATCTGAGGCGGGCCGCCGTACCGCTCGCCGCGGCGGCCCTGCTGCTGCCGCTGTTCGGCGCGGCCCCCGCCCAGAGCGCCCCGGACTCCTCCCCCGACCGGCTGCAGTCGGCGTTCGCCTCCGCGTCCGCCGAGTACCACGTGCCGGAGAGCGTGCTGCTGGCCGTCTCCTATCTCCAGTCCCGCTGGGACTACCACGGCGGCGCGCCCAGCGTCTCCGGCGGCTACGGCCCGATGCACCTCACCGACGCCCGTACCGCGATCGCCGCCACGGAGCACTTCGCCGACGGCACCGAGGACGCGCGCGGCGACAGCTCCCGCCCCGCCCTGCACCCCGGGGCGAAGGTGCCGGCCGACTCCGCGATCCCGGCCCGGCTGAAGACCCTGCCCCAGGCGGCGAAGCTGACCGGCATCCCGGCCGCGAAGCTGCGCACCGACCCGGCGGCGAACATCTCCGGCGGCGCCGCCCTGCTGGCCGCCGCGCAGCAGCGGCTGGGCGAGCCGCTGAGTGCCGACCCGGCCGACTGGTACGGCGCGGTGGCCCGCTTCTCCGGGGCCGACGACACGGCGACCGCGGCGTCGTACGCCAACGATGTGTACGACGTGCTGCACACGGGTGAGCGGCGGACCACGGACGCCGGGCAGCGGGTCGCCCTGGCCGCCGAGCCGGGTCTCGCCCCGGACACCGCGCAGCTGTCCCGGACCGGTCTGCGCACCGTGAAGGACGACGGCGCGGAGTGCCCGAAGTCGGTGTCCTGCGAGTGGCTGCCCGCGGCGTACGCGCAGTTCGGCGACGACGACTACGGCAACCACGACCTCGGCGACCGTCCGGCGTCGCAGGCGATCAAGTACATCGTCATCCATGACACCGAGGGCGCCTGGGACGGGGTCCTGAACCTGATCCAGGACCCGACCTATGTGTCCTGGAACTACACCGTCCGCTCCACCGACGGACTGATCGCCCAGCACGTCAAGGCGAAGGACGTGGCCTGGCACGCGGGTAACTGGGACGTCAACGCGCGCTCGATCGGCATCGAGCACGAGGGCTTCCTGACCGATCCGGACGCCTGGTTCACCGAGGCGATGTACCGGTCCTCGGCGCGGCTGGTGAAGTACCTGTCCAAGCAGTACGGCATTCCGCTGGACCGGCAGCACATCCTGGGCCATGACAATGTGCCCGGACCGACCGCGTCCACCATCGCGGGCATGCACACCGACCCGGGGCCGTACTGGGACTGGGCGCACTACTTCCAGCTGCTCGGCCACCCGTTCAAGAAGACCGCGGGCAAGCGGGGCGGGCTGGTGACCATCAGGCCGGACTACGCCACCAACCAGCCGGCCTACACGGGCTGCGCCGCGGCGGGCGAGCCCTGCGCGGCGCACGCCTCCAGCGAGGTGCGGCTGTACTCGGACCACGATGTGAACGCGCCGCTGATCAAGGACATCGGGCTCGGTACGACGCCGACGATCGACGTCAACGACGTGTCCTCGCGGGCCGCCACCGGCCAGCAGTACGCGGTCGCCGATCACTGGGGTGACTGGACGGCCATCTGGTACCTCGGCCAGAAGGCATGGTTCGAGAACCCGGCGAAGCACCCGACGGCGGTCTCCGCCAAGGGGCTGGTGATCACCCCGAAGGAGGGTCTGACCAGCATCCCGGTGTACGGCCGCGCCTACCCGGAGAAGTCCGCCTATCCGGCGGGGGTGCCCGTCCAGTCGGTGGTGCCGCTGCCGTACACCGTCCCGGCCGGGCAGAAGTACGTGGTCGGTGACGAGATGCCGGGTGAGTACTACTACTCGGTCACCTTCACCCCGGACTCGCACCAGGTGGTGCGGGGCGATGATCTGTACTACGAGATCCAGTACGGCCACCGGGTCGAGTTCGTCCGCGCGGCGGACGTGACCGTGGAGAACTCGGCGAGCTGACCGCTCCCGGGCCTCAGCCCTGCTGGAAAAGCTCCGCCGGGAGCGGCTTCAGCAGGGCGTACAGGTCGTCGGTGATGGGGCGGTCCCAGGCGGCGATGGTCACGAGGACGCCGTCGCTGCGGTCGAACTGCACACAGGAGATCCGGCCCTCGGAGAGCTTCAGCCGGCGCACGATGAGGAGGTTGTCGCCCTGGAGCACCGGGGTGTCCTCGGTGCCGACGACGGTGACCTCCTCGTCGTTCTCCAGCGCCAGCAGCAGCTGGCCCACCTCGAAGGGAATCTCCTCCTCGGCCACCTCGCGGGCCGGGGAGCCCTGCGGCAGATTGCCGATGATCATCGCGGGGCCGCGGCCGCCGAAGAGGTCGTAGCGCAGGAAGACACCCTGGCAGGTGCCGTCGGGCGCGGGCAGCAGACCCGCGCCGAGATTGCCCGGCCAGTCGCCCGGGTCCATGGCCAGCACGTCGAAGTCGGGCCCGGCGGGAGTGGCGCTGCGGCGGCGGAGGAACGACATGCCGCCATGGTACGTGCCCCGGCAGCCCTGAGTGACCTGCGGGCACCCGGTGGTGGAGCGGGCCCAGCCGTGCCGGGAGGGCGGAGAGGCGGGGTACGGGGCGGGCGGTGGAGAGGGCCGGACGGGGCGGGCGTGCCCGGGCCTGCGGTGCTGGGGTGGGCCCCCGTAACCCACCGTCCGCGCACACGAACACACGTACCCGAACGGTGACGCGGGCCCTGACGACGAACCGAACGCGCGCCTGCCGCTGACCCGCACCGGCACCGCACGGGCACCCGCTCCACCCCAGCGGACCGGTGCTCGCCGCACCCCCCTCACCTCATCCGCTCACTCCTCCCCCGGCGTCGGCGGAAGCACCGCGATCGGGGCGGCCGCGTGCAGCAGGACGGCCTGGGTCACGGAGCCCATCATGCGGGCCGGGGCCAGCAGGCGGCGGCGATGGCGGCCGACGACGACCAGTTCGGCGTCGCGGGAGGCGGCCACGAGATTGCCCGCGGCGTCGCCCGGCAGGGCCTCCGAGTCGGCGCGGACGCTCGGGTGGCGTTCGCGGTGCGGGGCGAGGAAGCCCTCGGCGAGCGCCCGGGTCTCGTGCGCGATGGCCTCCTCGTCGGGCATGGGCGGCACCAACTGGCCCGGCGCCGACCAGGTCTGCAGGGGCCATGGGTAGGCGGCGATCGCCTGCACCCGGGCGCCGCGCAGGGCCGCCTCGGTGAAGGCGAAGGAGAGGGTGGCCTCGTCGGGGCTGTCGACGTTCACGCCCACCACCACCCGGGGTCCGGGCTCGGCCGGGCCCTCGCCGTGCACCTCACGGTCGGGCGGGGGTACGACGACCACCGGGCACTCGGCGTCCCGCGCGGCGGCCAGGCTGTTGGAGCCGAGCAGCAGGCTGGCGAAGCCGCCGCGCCCCCGGGAGCCGAGCACCATCAGCTGGGCGTCGACGCCCAGTTCGGGCAGCACCGCGCCGGGCGCGCCCTCCAGCGCGATGTACTCCACGGTCTCGGGCGCGTGGCCCGCGAGCCGGGCACGCACCTCGTCGAGCACGGGGTCGCCCTCCTCCTCGGGCGGCCCGGCCACCAGGACGTCGGTCTGCCCCCAGGCGGCGTACTGGCGGACATGGACCACCCGCAGCGGTGCCGCACGGCGACGGGCGGCGTCCGCCGCCCACTCCATCGCGCGCAGACTGTCCTCGGAACCGTCCACCGCGGCGATCACCGGCGCAGCGCTCATGCTTCCTCACCTCCGGAACACGACCTTCTCCCTTGCTGGGGCCAGCCTCCATCAGGCATCGGCCCCGGCAGGGCGCTGTAGGTCGCGTGTCCGGAAATCGGCGCGCAACACCCCCGGTTCAGATCAGGCCCGCGGTCCGGGCCTGCCTCAGGTGAGGTCGAACTCCCCTTCCCGCGCGCCGGAGACGAAGGCGCCCCACTCCGCGGGGGTGAAGATCAGGGAGGGGCTCTCCGGCCGCTCGCTGTTGCGCATCGCGATGAAGCCCTCGACGAAGGCGATCTGGACATCGCCCTTGCCTCGGCTGCTGGACTGCCACTCGGCCTCGCTGAGGTCCAGGTCCGGCTTGTCCCATCCCTTGAGCGGCATGTGCTGGGTGGTGCTCTCGGCCACGTCCGTGCTCCTCCCGGTGTCGTCGTCCGCGGGTCAGCCTAGCGACCGCTCCCGGTGCCCAACAGCCCACGTGGGGAGGACGTTCAGCGCTCCGGCGGTTCGGCGCCGACCAGCCACATGGCGAAGAACTGCGATCCGCCGCCGTACGCGTGCCCGAGCGCCTTCCTGGCCCCCGGCACCTGGTGCTCCCCGGCCTGGCCGCGTACCTGGAGGGCGGCCTCGGCGAAGCGGAGCATGCCGGAGGCGCCGATGGGGTTGGTGGAGAGCACCCCGCCCGACATGTTGACGGGGAGGTCGCCGTCGAGCGCGGTCACCCCGGCCTCGGTGAGCTTCCAGCCCTCGCCCTCCTCGGCGAAGCCCAGGTTCTCCAGCCACATGGGCTCGTACCAGGAGAACGGTACGTACATCTCGACGGCGTCGATGTCCCGGCGCGGGTCGGTGATCCCGGCCTGCCGGTAGACGTCGGCGGCGCAGTCCCGGCCGGCCCGCGGGGAGACGAAGTCCTTGCCCGCGAACAGGGTGGGTTCGCTGCGCATGGCGCCGCCGAGCAGCCAGGCGGGCGGGCGGGGCGCGCGGGCGGCTCCGGCGCGGTCGGTGAGCACCATGGCGCAGGCGCCGTCGGAGGAGGGACAGGTCTCGGAGTAGCGGACGGGGTCCCAGAGCATCGGCGCCGCCATCACCTTCTCCAGGGTGATGTCGTGTTCGTGCAGGTGGGCGTACGGGTTCTTGAGGGCGTTGCGCCGGTCCTTGTGGGCGACCAGCGCGCCGACGGTGTCGGGGGCGCCGCTGCGCCGCATGTAGGCGCGCACATGCGGGGCGAAGAAGCCGCCCGCCCCGGCGAGCAGGGGCTGCTGGAAGGGGATCGGCAGGGACAGCCCCCACATGGCGTTGGACTCGGACTGCTTCTCGAAGGCGACGGTGAGGACGGTGCCGTGCAGCCGGGCGGCGACGAGGTTCGCGGCGACCAGCGCGGTGGAGCCGCCGACGGAGCCCGCGGTGTGCACGCGCAGCACCGGTCTGCCGACGGCGCCGAGGGCGTCGGCGAGGTACAGCTCGGGCATCATCACGCCCTCGAAGAAGTCGGGCGCCTTGCCGATGACCACGGCGTCGATGTCGGACCAGTCCAACTCGGCGTCGTCCAGAGCGCGTTGGGCCGCCTCACGGACGAGCCCGGCGAGCGAGACGTCGCGCCGGGCGGCCGCGTGCTTGCTCTGACCGATGCCGACGACGGCCACGGGCTCCTTGCTCATCGCGGATCCCCTTCGAGTACGGCGACCAGGTTCTGCTGGAGGCAGGGGCCGGAGGTGGCGTGCGCGAGGGCACGATCGGAGGCGCCCCGGTGGATGCGGGCGGCGGCCTCGCCGATGCGGATGAGTCCGGCGGCCATGACGGGGTTGGCGGCGAGGGCCCCGCCGGAGGGGTTGACGCACACGTCGTCGCCGAGGCGCAGCGCGGTGCGCAGGACGACTTCCTGGGAGCTGAAGGGCGCGTGCAACTCGGCGGTGTCCAGCGGCTGTTCGAAGGCGCCGGCCCGCTCGGCGGCGAGCCGGGTGGACGGGGAGTCGGTCAAGTCCCGTACGCCGAGGGCGTGGGGCTCGACGCGATGGTCCAGGCCCCGGATCCAGGCGGGCCGCTCGCACAGTTCACGGGCCCGGTCGTCCGCGGCGAGGATCACCGCGGCGGCGCCGTCGCCGATCGGCGGGCAGTCGCCGGTGCGCAGCGGCCGTACGACGTAATCGCCTTGTGGGACGGGGCCGTTGAGCTGGGCGTGCGGGTTGGTGGTGGCGGCGGCGCGGCTGCGGGCGCCGATGGCGGCGAGGGCATCCTCGTCGGTGGCCCCGGCGTCGATCAGGGCCTGCGCCTGGAGCGCGGCGAGGGCGACCGAGTCGGGCCACAGCGGGGCCAGGTAGTAGGGGTCGAGCTGCCGGGTGAGCACATCGCGCAGCGAGCCGGGCGAGGACTTGCCGTAGGCGTAGACGAGGGCGGTGTCGGCGTCCCCGGTGAGCAGCTTGGACCATGCCTCGTACAGGGCGAAGGCGCCGTCCATCTCCACATGGGACTCGGAGATCGGGGGCCAGGCGCCCACGCCGTCGAGGGTCATGGTGAAGGAGAAGGCGCGCCCGGCGAGGTAGTCGCTGGAGCCGGAGCAGGTGAAGCCGATGTCGGCGGTCTTCAGGCCGGTGCGCGCGAGGACCTCGTGCAGGACCGGCATCAGCATCTCGACCTCGGACAGTTCGTCCGTGGTGCGCCGGTGGTCGCTCTGCGCGAAGGCGACGACCGCGATCCGCCGGGTCACAGCAGCTCCTTGTAGGTGTCGTAGTCGGCGTCGGGTTCGCCGGTGGGGCGGTAGTGGTCGGGGTGCAAGGCGCCCTCGGCCCACACCGGTTCCACCCGCAGGCCCATGCGCACCCGGTCGTAGGGGATGCCGCCGATCCGGGCGTGCAGGGCGAGGTCGGCGCCGTCGAGGGCGATGTGCGCGTAGACGTAGGGCACGTCGATGTCGAGGTTGCGCGCCTTGATGTTGACGACGCAGTAGGTGGTGACGGTGCCGCGCGGGCCCACCTCGACCTGTTCGGTGGTGGCGATGCCGCAGGTGGGGCAGGCGCCGCGGGGCGGGACGTAGACCTTGCGGCAGCCGGGGCAGCGTTCGCCGACGATTCTCCGCTCGGCCAGTGAGTCGAGGTGGTCGGACTGGGCGCGGCCGGGTGTGTAGGTGTAGTCGAGCCGGGCGGGGGCGACGATGCCGGTGACCGGCTTCTCGAACTCGCCGGTGTACGGGGCGGGTTGCTCCGGGGGGCCCTCGTACGGCTCGAAGCAGGCGATGTCGGTGATGGCGCCGGTGCGTTCGGCGGACCAGCGGACGCGGACCCGCATGCCGGTGCGGACGGCGTCGGGGCCGGGGGCGTCGAGGGCGCCCAGCAGGGCGGTGTCGGCGCCGTCGAGGCGGACCAGGGCCCAGGCGAAGGGGCCGGGGAGGGGCTGGCCGGGGCGGGGGGCGTGGTTCCAGGCCCAGGTGGTGACCGTGCCGGTGGCGGCGACGGGCACCAGGTCGTGGAGTTCCTCGGCGGTGTCGGGGTCGTACTCGGCGGGCGGCACGAGGACGCGTCCGGCGGTGGTGCGCACGCCGAGGACGACGCGTTTGCGCAGGCCGGTGAGGAAGGCGCGCTGGACGGGGCCGAGGGAGCGGGTGAAGGGGAATTCGAGGACGAGGGGCGCTTTGCGGACGTCGGGCATCGGGGGCTCCTCGGATCAGGCGCGCTGGAAGTCGGGGGGCCGTTTCTCCGCGAAGGCGCGGGCGCCTTCCTTGGCGTCGGCGGTGGCGAAGATCGGCCAGCCGCGGGCCAGTTCGGCGGCAAGGCCCTCGGCCTCGGTCATCTCGGCACTCTCGTACACGGAGGCCTTCACGGCCTCGACGGCGAGCGGGCCGCACGCGTTGATCCGCTCGGCGATCTCCAGGGCCGCGCCGAGGGCGGTGCCGTCGGGCACGACATGACCGATCAGGCCGATGTCCGCGGCCTCCCGGGCGCTGTAGGGGCGGCCGGTGAGCAGCATCTCCAGGGCGTGGGTGCGCGGGATCTGGCGTGGCAGGCGCACGGTGGAGCCGCCGATCGGGAAGAGTCCGCGCCGGACCTCGAACAGGCCGAAGGTGGCGGACTCGCCCGCGACCCGGATGTCGGTGCCCTGGAGGATCTCGGTGCCGCCCGCGACGCAATATCCCTCGACGGCGGCGATCACCGGTTTGCGGGGGCGGTGGTGGCGCAGCATCGCCTTCCAGTGCAGGTCGGGGTCGTCCGTCAGCCGGTCGCGGTGCGCCTGGCCCCGCATGCCGTCGCCGGCCAGCGCCTTCAGGTCCATGCCGGAGCAGAAGGAGCCGCCGGAGCCGGTGAGCACGATCGAGCGGACCGTGTCGTCCGCGTCGGCTTCCAGCCAGCCGTCGTAGAGGCCGACGAGCATCGGCAGCGACAGCGCGTTCCTGGCTTCGGGCCGGTCGAGCGTGAGCACCAGGGTGGCGCCCTCGCGTCGCACGGTGAGGTGTTCCGTCCCGCCCATGGGCCTCTCCCCTCGGTTCGGTGAGAACGAGAACAGGTTGCAGGAGACGGCCGGGCACTTCAAGAGTTTTCTGACGCTCAGTCAGTTTCTTTTGTTCCGGGGCCTTCCCAGTTGCGGCGGGCTTTGCTCTGCTGATGTCCGGACGGACCGACGGGGTCAGGAGGAGCGGTGGAGTACAACCTTGCCGACCTGTTCGAGTCGGTGGTCGACGCGGTGCCGGACCGCGAGGCGCTCGTGTATCTCGACCATCCCGGCACCGGCGCGGAACGCCGGCTGACGTACGCCGAGCTGGACGCGGCGGCCAACCGCCTCGCCCATCACCTCGCCGACAGCGGGATCCGCCCCGGGGAGCATCTGGGCCTGCATCTGTACAACGGCGTCGAGTACGTGCAGACGGTGCTGGCCTGCCTGAAGGCGCGGATCGTCCCGGTGAACGTCAACTACCGCTACGTCGAAGAGGAGTTGGTGTACCTCTCTTGGGACACGGTCCTGTTGTCTTTTTATTCCCACTCTCCTTCCCTGCCTTTTTTTTTTTCGGCTTCCCCGCTCGCGCCTGGGCTGCGGCGGCTGCTGCGGGTCGCGGGGCTGCGGCGGCTGCTGCGGGTCGGGCCGGGCCCGGCGGGGATCGCCGCGGCGGCGGACTTCGCGCGCGCCGAGGCGTCGGGTTCGCCGGAGCGCGGCTTCCAGGCCCGCTCCGGGGACGACCAGTTCATCATCTACACCGGTGGCACGACCGGCATGCCCAAGGGGGTGATGTGGCGTCAGGAGGATCTGTTCTTCGCCGGGCTCGGCGGGGGCGCGCCGACGGGTGAGCCGGTGAAGACGCCCGAGGAGCTGGCCGAGCGGGTCGCCGGTGCCGGCTCGGGCATCACCTTCTTCCCCACTCCCCCGCTGATGCACGGCACCTCGACGCTCACCGCCTTCATCGGCTTCAACTTCGGCCAACGCGTCGTGCTGCACCGCAGGTTCGTGCCCGAGGAGGTGCTGCGCACGGTCGAGCGGGAGAAGGTCACCAGCATGTCCCTGGTCGGCGACGCGATGCTGCGCCCGCTGATCGACGCGCTGAACGGGCCCATGAAGGGCACCGACTGCTCGGCGCTGTTCAGCGTCTCCTCGTCCGGCGCGATCATGTCGGAGACGGTGCGCCGGCAGTTCGCCGGACTCGTCCCGAACGCCATGCTGCTGAACAACTTCGGCTCCTCCGAGTCGGGTTTCAACGGCACGGCGACGGAGGACTCCGGGCCTGAGCGCGGCTTCCGGCTGCGGGTCAACTCCCGTACCCGGGTGGTCGATCCGGTGACCCATGAGCAGGTCGCCCCGGGTGAGACCGGCCGGGTCGCGCAGTGCGGGCATGTACCGCTCGGCTACTACAACGACCCCGTGAAGACCGCCGAGACCTTCTTCGAGCGGGACGGGGTGCGGTGGGTGCTGCTCGGCGACATGGCCACCGTCGACGCGGACGGCGTCCTCACCGTGCTCGGCCGGGGCTCCCAGTGCATCAACACCGGCGGTGAGAAGGTGTACCCGGAGGAGGTCGAACAGGCCCTCAAGGCGCATCCGGACGTGTACGACGCGCTGGTCGCCGGGGTGCCGGACGCCGTCTGGGGCAACCATGTGGCGGCCGTGGTGCAGCTCCGCGCGGGCGCGCCCCGCCTCTCCCTGTCCGCGCTGCGGACCCACTGCCGTACCCGGCTGGCCGGGTACAAGATCCCCCGCCAGCTCGTCCTCACCGACGCGATCCATCGCTCGCCGAGCGGCAAGGCGGACTACCGGTGGGCGCGGGAGGTGGCGGTGGCGGACTACCCGGCGGGCTCGTGATCGAGGAAGGCGGTCAGCGCCTCCACGACCGCGCCGGGCTGCTCGTCGGGAATGAAGTGGCCGGCCCCGGGGATGACGACACCGGTCGTGTTCTTCGCCCAGGGGCCGAGGGAGGCGGCCATGTCCGGGATCGAGCCGTGGGAGCTGGAGATTCCGAGGACCGGGACGGTCAGGGGCCCGCGCCCGAGAGCGTCTCGGTTCGCACGCGCTGATCTCGGGGCGTCACGGTAGTAGGCGAGAGAGGCGCGCAGCCCGCCCTCGGCCGCGATGGCGGCGGCGTACTGGTCGACCTCGGCGCCGTCGAAGGTGTCCGGGGACAGCGTCTTGGCCCTCAGGAACCAGTCCACGTAGTCACGCTCGCGACCGGTGAGGAGCGTCTCGGGCAGTTCGGGTACCAGGTGGAACGCGAAGTGCCAGGTCTTCCAGGCTCGTTCGGGATCGAGCGGGACGGATTCCGGGAGGGTGATGCCGGGAATGCCGGCGTCGAGCAGGGCGACGCCGTGCAGGCGCTCCTCGAACTTCAGGGCCAGCGAGAAGGCGACCCAGGCCCCGACGTCGTGGGCGACGAGCCAGTACTTCGGCACGTCGAGCGCGCTCAGCGCCGCCTGGACGTGCGCGGCGACGGTGTGCGTGTCGTAACTGCCGTGCGGGCGCTCGGAGTGGCCCTGTCCTGGAAGGTCGACCGCGATCACATGGAAGCGCCCGGCGAGCGCCGGCATCACCTCTCGCCAGGCCCACCAGGTCTGCGGGAACCCGGCGAGCAGGACGACGGTGGGACCCGCCGACCGGTCGCCCTCCACGACGTGCAGCCGGACACCTTCCCCCTCGACCCAACGGTGGGTGAAGCCCGCCAGGTCGTGCAGCGGCAACCCGGGGACCGGGTTCTGGCCGTCGGAGGAGTCGATCATGTCCAGAGCCTATCAACGAGGACCGGGGCCGTCAGCGCGGCGAGGGCGGCGCGGGTCGCGTCCGGGGTGAAGGCGTCCGCGGCGAAGTAGCGCTCGGCCGCACGGCATTTCCGCAGGCGGCACGACAAATCTCCGTCGCCCCCTTGTCCAAAGCCCCTTTGGCCTGCATTACTGGCCCCGAACAGTTCGACCGAATGATCGGTCGTCCGGATTGACTGGGTCCGGGCTGCCTTGATCGCGAATGTCCTGGTGAGGAGACGTGCCGATGGCGGACGCGCGGGAGCTGCTGGACGCAGGCGAACGGCTCGGCCCCGAGGAACTGCGGGCCCTCCAGCTGGAGCGGCTGCGCGCCTCGCTGCGGCACGCCTATGAGCAGGTGCCGTTCTACCGGGAGTCCTTCGACAAGGCGGGGATACGCCCGGAGGACTGCCGTTCGCTGGAGGATCTCGCCCGTTTCCCCTTCACCACCAAGGCGGACCTGCGGGAGAACTACCCGTTCGGGATGTTCGCGGTGCCCAGGGAGCGGATCCGCCGGCTGCACGCCTCCAGCGGCACCACCGGCCGCCCCACGGTGGTCGGCTACACCGAGAACGATCTGTCCATGTGGGCCGACATGGTCGCGCGCTCCATCCGGGCGGCGGGCGGGCGCCCCGGTGACGTGGTGCATGTGGCGTACGGATACGGGCTGTTCACCGGCGGGCTCGGCGCCCACTACGGCGCGGAGCGGCTCGGCTGCACGGTCGTGCCCGCCTCCGGTGGCATGACCGCGCGGCAGGTCCAGCTGATCCAGGACCTGGCACCGGCCGTGATCATGGTGACGCCCTCGTACATGCTGACGCTGCTGGACGAGTTCGAGCGGCAGGGCGTGGACCCCCGTACCACCTCGCTGCGGGTCGGGATCTTCGGGGCCGAACCGTGGACCGAGCAGATGCGGCGGGAGATCGAGGAGCGGTTCGCGATCGACGCCGTGGACATCTACGGCCTGTCCGAGGTGGTCGGTCCCGGGGTGGCGCAGGAGTGCGCGGAGACCAAGGACGGGCTGACCGTGTGGGAGGACCACTTCTATCCGGAGGTGATCGATCCCGTCACCGGCGAGGTGCTGCCGGAGGGCGAGCGGGGCGAGCTGGTGTTCACCTCGCTGACCAAGGAGGCCATGCCGATCGTCCGGTACCGGACCCGGGATCTCTCCCGGCTGCTGCCGGGCACGGCGCGGGTGTTCCGGCGGATGGAGAAGATCTCCGGGCGCAGCGACGATCTGGTGATCCTGCGCGGGGTGAACCTGTTCCCCACCCAGATCGAGGAGATCGTGCTGCGTACGCCCGGGGTGGCCCCGCACTTCCAGCTGCGGCTGACCCGTACGGGCCGGATGGACTCGCTCACCGTGCGCGCCGAGGCGCGCGCCGGTGCCACTGCGGAGGCGCGTCAGGCGGCGGCCCGGTCCATCGTGACCGCGGTGAAGGACGGCATCGGGGTGTCGGTGGACGTGGAGATCGTGGAGCCGGAGTC
This sequence comes from Streptomyces sp. LaBMicrA B280, assembly GCF_049222185.1. Taxonomy (NCBI): domain Bacteria; kingdom Bacillati; phylum Actinomycetota; class Actinomycetes; order Kitasatosporales; family Streptomycetaceae; genus Streptomyces; species Streptomyces sp. LaBMicrA B280. The sequence continues at coordinate 159,356 of NZ_JBMJCT010000044.1, forward strand.
GCTGGAGCGCTCGGTCGGCAAGATCCGCCGGATCGTGGACCTGCGCCCGCGCGACACCGGACAGGGGTGAGCGGCGCGACGGCCTCACCCCTGCGTGAAGCGGTCCCGCAGTTCGCGCTTGAGGATCTTCCCGCTGGCGTTGCGCGGCAGCGTGTCCACGAACAGCACCCGCTTGGGCGCCTTGAAGGACGGCAGCTTCTCCCGTACGTGCGCGACGAGTTGCTCCTCGGTCACCTCGCCGCGCCGTACGACGATCGCCGTGACGGCCTCGATCCAGCGGGGGTCGGGCAGGCCGACCACGGCGGCCTCGGCGACCGCCTCATGGGTGTAGAGGGCGTCCTCGACCTGCCGTGAGGCGACCAGCACACCACCGGAGTTGATGACGTCCTTCACCCGGTCCACGATCGTGAGGCAGCCCTCGGCGTCCCGGACCGCGAGGTCGCCGGAGTGGAACCAGCCGTCGCGGAACGCCTGCGCGGTCTCCTCGGGCTTGTCCCAGTAGCCCTCGCACAGCTGGGGTGAGCGGTAGACGACCTCGCCGCTCGTGCCGTCGGGCACCTCCCGGCCCTCCGCGTCCACGACCCGGGCCTCCACGAACAGCACCGGCCGCCCGCAGGAGGCAGGCCGCTCCGCGTGCTCGGCCGGTCCGAGGACCGCGGCGAGGGGGCCGATCTCGCTCTGCCCGAAGCAGTTGTAGAGGGCGAGGTCAGGCAGCCGCTGGCGCAGCCGTTCCAGGACCGGCACGGGCATGATGGAGGCGCCGTAGTACGCCTTGCGGAGCCTGTCGAGGTCGCGGGTGGCGAAGTCGGGCCGGTTCGCCAGGGCGATCCAGACGGTGGGCGGCGCGAACACGCTGTCCACGCGGCCCGCCTCGATCAGGTCGAACAGCAGGTCCCCGTCCGGCGCGTCCAGGATGACGCTGGTGGCGCCGACCGCGAGGTAGGGCAGCAGGAAGACGTGCAGCTGCGCCGAGTGGTACAGCGGCAGCGCGTGCGCGGGGCGGTCGTCCGCGCGCAGGTCCAGGGCCGTGATCGCGCTCATGTACTCGTGCACCAGGGCCCGGTGGGTCATCATCGCGCCCTTGGGCAGCGCGGTCGTACCCGAGGTGTAGAGCAGTTGCGCCAGGTCCTCGGAGCCCGGTCCCGGTCCGTCGTACGGCGCGGTGTCCGCGAGCCGCGCCAGGAGCGAGTCCCCGGTGTCCCGCAGCGGCAGCGAGCGCACCCCGTCCGGGAGCCGGTCCGCGAGGCCGGGGTCGGTCAGGACCAGGGCGCTGCCGGACTGCCCGACGAGATAGGCCAGGTCGTCGCCGGTGAGGTGGTTGTTGACCGGGACGTGGACCAGGCCCGCGCGGGCGCAGCCGAGGAAGGCGATCAGGTAGGCGTCCGAGTTGTGGCCGAAGGCGCCGACCCGGTCGCCGGGGGCGAGTCCCTCGGCGAGCAGCAGGGCGGCCGCACGGGAGACCGCGTCGTCCAGTTCGCCGTACGTCCAGGAGCGCGCGCCGTACTCCACCGCGATCCGCGCGGGGGTGCGGCGGGCGCTGCGCCGCAGCATCGCGTCGACCGTGCTGCCGCGCTGTCCGCCGGCCCTGCCGCCCTGTGCCTTGCTCATGACCGCAGATCTTGCGGCCGCCGCACGCGCAGGTCAAGGGCTGTGGCAGGACCGGATCCCGACCGGGCGCGCGCCGCCGCCGGGAGGGCGCAGGGTCAGACCGGGCGGGTGCGGCCCTGCCAGTAGGGGTCGCGCAGCCGTCGTTTGTAGAGCTTGCCGTTGGGGTCGCGGGGCAGTTCGGCGACGAAGTCGACGCTGCGGGGCCGCTTGAACCGGGCGAGCCGCTCGGCGCAGTGGTCGAGGATCGACGCGGCCAGCTCGGGCCCCGGCTCGTGCCCGGGGGCCGGTTCCACGACGGCCTTGACCTCCTCGCCCCAGTCGTCGTGCGGGATCCCGAAGGCGGCGGCGTCGGCGACGGCGGGGTGGGCGAGCAGCACGGACTCGATCTCGGCCGGGTAGATGTTGACCCCGCCGGAGATGATCATGTCGATCTTGCGGTCGCGGAGGAAGAGGCAGCCGTCCTCGTCCAGATAGCCGAGGTCGCCGACGGTGAAGAAGTCGCCGACCCGGTTTCTGCGGGTCTTGTCCTCGTCCTTGTGATAGGTGAAGCCGCCGGTGTTCATCTTCATGTACACGGTGCCCAGTTGGCCGGGCGGCAGCCGGTTGCCGTCGTCGTCGAGGACCGCGAGTTCGCTGATCGGCCAGGCCCTGCCGACCGTGCCGGGCTTCTTCAGCCAGTCCTCGGCGGTGGCGAAGGCGCCGCCGCCCTCACTGGCCGCGTAGTACTCCTCCACGCACGTCCCCCACCAGTCGATCATGGCCCGCTTGACATGCTCCGGACAGGGTGCGGCGCCATGGATGGCGTGCCGCATGGCGGAGACGTCGTAGCGGGCCCTGGTCTGTTCGGGGAGGGCCAGCAGGCGGTGGAACTGGGTCGGGACCATATGGGTGTGGGTGCACCGGTGGGTGTCGATCAGGCGCAGCATCTCCTCGGGGGTCCACCGGTCCATCACCACCAGCCGATGGCCGATGTGCAGGGAGGCGCCCGCGAACTGGAGGACGGCCGTGTGGTAGAGCGGCGAGCAGACCAGGTGCACATGGCCGTCGTACGGCGTGATGCCGAAGATGCCGAGGAAGCCGCCCAGGTACGCCTCCTCGGGCGGCTTGCCGGGCAGCGGGCGGCGGATGCCGCGCGGGCGTCCGGTCGTACCGGAGGTGTAGTTCATGACCCAGCCGAGTTCGCGTCCGTCTGGCGCCGACTCCGGTTGCCCGTCGAGGAGTTGCGCGTACGGCCGGAAGCCCGGGGCGGCGCCGACCGCGTACCGCGCCGCGTCCGCGAGGCCGGCCTCGTCGGCGGCGGCGCGTGCGGTGTCGGCGTAACGCTCGTGGGCGACGAGCACCTTGGCACCGGAGTCGGCGACGATCCAGGCGATCTCCGGGCCGACCAGGTGGTGGTTGACCGGGACGAGGTACAACCCGGCCTGGGTGGCGGCGAGATAGGCGGTGAGGAACTCGACTCCGTTGGGGAGGACGACGGCGAAGGCGTCGCCGCGTTCCAGGCCCGCCGCGCGCAGCCCGTGCACCAGCCGGTTGGCGTCGGCGGCGAGGCGGCCCGCGGTCCACTCCGCGCCGTCGGGGGCGATCAGGACGGTGCGGCCGGGGTCCTGGGCGGCCTGGGCCCAGAAGCCGATGGGGGGTGTCACCGGTGCGCTCATGATGTGCCGCTCCTTCGGGCGATGCGGTTGATCCGGTCCACGGCCCGCTCGAAGCCGCGGGTGAGGTCGTCCAGGACGGCCCGGACGTCGCGTTCCTCGGTCATCCGGCCGACGATCTGCCCGACGGGGGTGCCGAGCAGCGGCTCGACCTCGTGCCGCTGGATGCGGGAGACCGCCTCGGCGACCAGCAGTCCCTGGAGCGGCATGGGCAGTGGCCCGGGTCCCGCCGGATCGTCCCAGGCGTCGGTCCAGGAGGTGCGCAGCTGGCGGGCGGGTTTTCCGGTGAGGGCGCGGGAGCGGACGGTGTCCCCGGATCCGGCGGCGAGCAGTTTGCGGGTCAGGGCGGGCGAGCGCAGCTCGGCCTCGGTGGTGGTCAGCCAGAGGGAGCCGAGCCAGACGCCCTGGGCGCCGAGGGCGAGGGCGGCGGCGATCTGCGCCCCGCTGCCGATGCCGCCTGCGGCCAGCACGGGCAGCGGGGCGACGGCCTCCACGACCTCCGGGGTGAGCACCATGGTGGCGATCTCCCCGGTGTGGCCGCCTGCCTCGTAGCCCTGGGCCACCACGATGTCGATGCCCGCGTCCCGGTGCTTGCGCGCGTGCCGGGCGCTGCCCGCGAGCGCGGCGACGGGCACGCCCCGCTCATGGGCGCGGGTGACGACGTCGGCGGGTGGGGAACCGAGGGCGCCCGCGAGCAGCCGGATCGGGTAGTCGAAGGCGACGTCCAGCTGACTTCGGGCGACCTGTTCCATCCAGCCGGTGATCCGCCAGCCGGCCGCCTCGCCCTCGGGCAGTCCGGGGACCCCGTGCGCGGCGAGGGTGTCGCGCACGAACCGCCGGTGCTCCTCGGGGATCATCGCCTCGACGTCGGCCTCGGTGACGCCCTCGACCTTGCGGGCGGGCATGACGACGTCCAGTCCGTAGGGGCGGCCGTCGGCGTGCGCGTCGAGCCAGTCGAGGTCGCGTCTGAGGTCGTCGGGGGCGGTGTAGCGGACGGCGCCGAGCACACCGAAGCCACCGGCGCGGCTGATGGCCGCGGCGACGGCGGGAAACGGCGTGAAGCCGAAGACGGCGTGCTCGATGCCCAGTTGGTCGCTCAGCTCCGTCTGCATGGGCGCAGGATGCCGCACCGGCCCGTACGACGGAAGGCTTTTTCTGACGTACCGTCAGTTCTGTTCTCTAGGATCCTTGTTCCAGCACCGCCATCGCCGCGTTGTGTCCGGGAACCCCGCTGACCCCTCCCCCGCGGACCGCGCCCGCCCCGCACAGCAGGACGCGCGGGTGCCCGGTCTCCACGCCCCAACGGCCGGTGTCCGTCTGGGAGTAGGGCCAGGACAGGGCGCGGTGGAAGATGTTGCCGCCGGGCAGCCGCAGGTCCCGTTCGAGGTCGAGCGGGGTCTTGGCCTCGATGCAGGGGCGGCCGTCGGCGTCGGTGGCCAGGCAGTCGGTGAGGGGTTCGGCGAGATGGGCGTCGAGCTGGGCGAGGGTGGCGCCCAGCAGTTCCTCGCGGGCGCCGTCGTTGTCCCGGTCGAAGAGCCGCGCGGGGGTGTGCAGGCCGAAGAGGGTGAGGGTCTGGTAGCCGCGCCCGGCGAGTTCGGGGCCGAGGATGGTGGGGTCGGTCAGCGAGTGGCAGTAGATCTCGGAGGGCGGCGCGGCGGGCAGCCGGCCCGCGGCGGCCTGGGCGTGCGCGGTGGCCAACTGGCCGTATCCCTCGGCGACATGGAAGGTACCGGCGAACGCCTCGCGCGGGTCGGCATCAGGGTCGCGGAGCTTCGGCAGCCGGGTGAGCAGCATGTTGACCTTGAGCTGGGCGCCCTCGGCGGGTTCGGGGGGCGTGTCCCCGGTGAGGGCGGCCAGCTCCTGCGGTGAGGCGTTGACCAGGACGTGCCGGGCGGCGGCGACACCCTCGCCGTCGGCGGTGCGGTAGGTGACCTCGGCACCGCTCTCGTCGCCGGTGACGCGGACCGCCTCGTGTCCGGTCAGGATCTCCGCGCCCGCCGAACGGGCCGCCGCCGCGAGGGCGTCGGTGAGGGCACCCATGCCGCCCACGGGCACGTCCCAGGCGCCGGTGCCGCCACCGATCACGTGATAGAGGAAGCAGCGGTTCTGGGCCAGCGAGGGATCGTGCGCGTCGGCGAAGGTGCCGATCAGGGCGTCGGTGAGGACCACGCCCCGGACCAGGTCGTCCGCGAAGTACTCCTCGACGGCGGCCCCGATCGGCTCCTCGAACAGGGCCCGCCAGGCGCTCTCGTCGTCGATACGGCGGCGCAGCTCGTCCCGGGTGGGCAGCGGCTCGGTGAGGGTCGGGAAGACCCGCTCGGCGACGCGGCCGGTCATGCCGTAGAAGCGCTGCCAGGCGGCGTACTCCCGCTCGCCGCCGGTCAGCCGGGCGAAGGCGTCCCGGGTGCGCGCCTCGCCGCCGCCGACGAGGAGTCCGGTGGGGCGGCCCGCGCGTTCCACGGGGGTGTACGAGGAGATGGTGCGCGAGCGCAGCCGGAAGTCGAGGCCGAGATCGGCCACGATCTTCCCCGGCAGCAGGCTGACCAGGTAGGAGTAGCGCGACAGCCGGGCTTCCACCCCGGCGAACGGCGTACTGGACACGGCGGCCCCGCCGGTGTGCCCGAGCCGCTCCAGCACCAGCACGGAGCGCCCGGCCCGGGCCAGATAGGCGGCGGCGACCAGACCGTTGTGGCCTGCCCCGACGATGACGGCGTCGTACGCGCGGGTTCCCTGGTTCACGGACATGGTCCTTCGTAACACGGGGGGATCCGGTGGGCCAGAGGGGCACCGGGGGACCTTGCGCGGAGGCGGGCCGGTCCGCCGTACAGGTCGTGGGCGTACGGGGGCAGCGCGGCACGGGCCGCTTGCAAGAATTCGCAGCAAGTTTCATCAAGTTCTTGCAGGCGCGCTCGGTCACCTGTTTAACTCAAGCCCTGTTGATCGCAGTTGACGGCCAGCCGGTGGTGAATCCGGCCGATTCGAGGAGTGTCGTGACGGCGCAGACATCCGCCGCCGAATCCGGGGTCCGAGGCGATGACAACGGGTTCTCCCTCCGCGCCCCGGACGGGACCGCGTACCGGGTCGACCTCACCCGCGAGGTGCTCTCCCCCGCCAACCCGCTGCTCGCCGAGTGCTGCGAGGGGCGCCGCGTGGTGGCCTTCACCGGGCCGACCGTCGATCGGCTGTACGGACGGCAACTGCGCGCCTACCTGGACGCGCGGTGCGCCCCGGGCACCTGGAGCGTGCACGTCCTGCCCGGCGGCGAGGGCGGCAAGCGCATGGAGACCGTCGAGGAGATCTGCGCGCTGGCCAAGTCGGCCGGTCTGGACCGGGGCGGTGTGCTGCTCGCCGTCGGCGGGGGCGTCACCTGCGACCTGGTCGGGTTCGCGGCGGCGATCTACTGCCGGGGCGTGCGCCATGTGAAGGTCAACACCACCCTGGTCGGCCAGATCGACGTGGGCGTCGGCGTCAAGACCGGCATCAACGCCCTGGGCACCAAGAACATGCTCGGCGCCTACCACCCGCCGCACGCCTCCCTCAACGACCCCGCGTTCCTGCGGTCGTTGACCCCGAGGGACGTCCGCTGCGGTCTCGGCGAGATCGCCAAGATGGCGATCATCAAGGACGCCCGGCTGTTCCGCACCCTGGAGGAGTGCCCCCAGGTCTTCCAGCGGCCGTACGCCGCCCCGGCGTCGCTCACCGAGGCCGGGCTCGGGCGGCGGGGTGTCGAGGACCATGTGCTGCGCACCTCGATGCGGCTCATGATGGAGGAGCTGTGCCCGAATCTGCGCGAGCACGACCTGGCCCGGCTCGTGGACTTCGGGCACACCTTCGGGCCCGTGCTGGAGACGGCCAGCGAGTACCGGATCGCGCACGGCGAGTCCGTCGCGATCGACATGGCCCTCTCCAGTGAACTCGCCCGCGTGCTGGGCCTGCTGGACGCCGGGGACTGCGAGCGGATCGTCGCCCTGATCGACGCGCTCGGGCTGCCCGTGTTCGACCCGGGGACCTGCACGCCCGAGCTGATGGACCGGGCCCTGAAGGCGTCCTGGGAGCGCCGGGGCCGCCGGCTGCACCTCGTGGTGCCGGACGGGATCGGCTCGGCGGTCTTCGTGGACGACCTGGACGACATCCCCGCCGCCGCGCTCCAGGAGGCGCTGGACGCCCTGGCCGCCCGCACCGGGCACACCGCCACGCCGCTCACCGCCGCGTGCTGAACCGGTTCCGCCACGAACTCTCCTTCCCCGCAAGCGCCTTGGAGCCGTACCGCGATGAGTCCTGCCCTGCCGGAGCCGGGAGCCCCGACGCCCGAGCCTGTCCGCACCCGTGTCACCAACCTGTACGAGGGGCTGCTGCGTGAGGTGACCGGCGACCACGGCGGCACCGGCACGATCCGCGCCCACCGGGCCTACCTCGGCGCCGGGGCCAGGGCGCCGATCGCGTTCATCGACCTGGTCGTGCTGCCCCCGGGCACCTCCATCGGGGTGCACCGGCACGCGGACGACGAGGAGACGTACGTGATCCTGTCCGGCCGGGGCCGGATGACGCTGGACGGCGAGGAGTTCACCGTGCGAGCGGGCGACCTGGTCCCCAACCGCCCTTACGGCGAGCACGGGTTGGCCAACGACGGCGACGAGGACATCACCCTGCTGGTCTTCGAGGCCGGCCCGCTGGGCGGTGCCGGATGACCGGCCCGCGCCAACGGGAGCTGCTGGAGCGGGAGTCGGCACATCTGGCGCCGGGTGCCTCGGAGGAGTCCGCGCTGGGCCGCCGGGTCTTCGTGGAGGGCCGCGGCGCGGTCCTGACCGATCTGGACGGCAACCAGTACATCGACCTCGCGGCCGGCACCCTCACCCAGTCGCTGGGCCACTGCCATCCCGAGGTCGTCGCCGCGCTCACCGAGCAGGCGGGGCGGCTGTGGAACGTGCACGACTTCGCCACCGCCGACCGCGCCGCCCTGTGCGATCTGCTCGCCGAGCTGCTGCCGGAGGAGCTGGACACCTACGCCTTCTTCTCCACCGGCGCCGAGGTGGTGGAGGCCGCGCTGCGGGCCGTGGCGGCCGTCGCCGAGCCGGGCCGCAACCGGATCGGGGCGCTGCGCCACGGCTTCCACGGCAAGACGCAGGGGGCCAGGATGCTGGTCCACTGGGACATCGGCCACCAGGCGTTCTCCGGCAACAGCGTGCTGGGCTACTCCCCTTACTGCTACCGCTGCCCGCTGGAGCTGGAGTACCCCTCCTGCGGGGTGCGCTGCGCCTCGCTGGTGCGCAGGCACATCGCCCAGAAGCCGAACGTCTCGGCGCTGGTCTTCGAACCGGTGCTCGGCGCGGCCGGGGTGATCGTGCCGCCGCCCGGCTACTGGGAGCAGATCGCCGACAGCTGCCGGGAGAACGGGGTGCTGCTCGTCGCCGACGAGGTGCTCACCGGCGGCGGCCGCACCGGCACCTTCCTGGCCAGTGAGCGGTTCGGCGTCGAGCCGGATCTCGTGACCCTGGCCAAGGGCCTGGCCTCGGGGTTCCCGTTCGCCGCGCTGGCCGGCCGGTCCGCGGTGCTGCGGCATCCCGAGGCGGCCCGCGCCGGGTCCACCGCGTCCACGTACGCGAACAATCCGCTGGGCATCGCCGCGGCGAAGGCCACGCTGGAGGTCGTACGGCGGGACACGCTGCTCGCCCGGGTGACCGAGCTGGGTGCCGTACTGGACGAGCGGCTGGCCGAACTGCACGCCAAGTACGAGGTGTTGGGCGAGGTGCGCGGGCTCGGGCTGCTCCACGGGCTGGAGTTCGTGCGCGACCGTACGAGCCGGGCGCCCGCGCCGGAGATCGCTCAGGCCGTGTACCGGCACGCGCTGGACCTCGGGCTGCGCACCGCGATCGGCGGCCATGTGCTGCGCCTGGCACCGCCGTTCACCATCGACCGCGGGCTCCTCGAAGAGGGCGTGACGCTGCTCGACCGCGCCCTGGAGCGGGCCACGGGGGACGTCCGGTGATCGTCGCGGAGAACCTGGTCAAGGAGTTCAAGGTCGCGGAGCGCAGGCCCGGTCTGATGGGCAGCCTGAGCACGCTGTTCAGCCGGGAGCACCGGCTGGTGCGGGCCGTGTCCGGGGTGTCCTTCGAGATCCCGGCCGGGACGAAGGCCGCGTACATCGGGGCGAACGGCGCGGGCAAGTCGACCACGGTGAAGATGCTCACCGGGATCATGACCCCGACCTCGGGCCGTGCCCTGGTCGCGGGCCTGGAGCCGTACCGGGAGCGGCGGCGCAACGCGGCCAACATCGGGGTGGTGTTCGGGCAGCGCAGCCAGCTGTGGTGGGACCTGCCGGTGCCGGACTCGTTCCGCATCCTGCGCCGCATCCATGACATCCCGGACGCCGTCTACCGGCGCAACATGGCCCTGTTCCAGGAGCTGCTGGACCTCGACGCGCTCGGCAACACCCCGGTGCGGCAGCTCAGTCTGGGCCAGCGGATGCGGGCCGAGGTCGCGGCGAGCCTGGTGCACGACCCCAAGGTGGTGTTCCTGGACGAGCCGACGGTCGGCCTCGACCTGGTGCTGAAGGAGGCCGTGCGCAGGCTGGTCAACCACGTCAACGCCGAACTCGGCACCACCGTGCTGCTCACCAGCCACGACATGGGCGACATCACCGCCATCTGCGACCGGGTGCTGGTCGTCAACCACGGCGAGGTCGTGCACCGCGGGACCATGCACGAACTGCTGCGCACCGCCGACACCAGGGCGGTGGTCTTCGAGCACCACGGCGCCGCCGACGAGGCGATCGGCCTGATCGAGAAGGGACTTGACGGGGCGTCGGCCACGCTGACCGAGGACGGGCGGGTCAAGGTCGAGTATCCGGTGGCCCGTTGGACCGCCCGCCAGGTGATGGGCTTCCTGCTCGACCACTTCGACGTCACCGACTGCGTCGCCCCCGAACCCGACGTGGAGATGGTGCTGCGCCGCATCTACGCGGGGCGGGCGGCCGGGTGAACGCCCTCGCCCTGCGCCGCTACACCCCGTTCGCGGCCTCCAGCCTCCAGTCGCTGCTCCAGTACCGCTCCACCTTCCTGATCAACGCCCTGACCGCGACCACGGCCGTCGGCGTCCAGGTCTTCCTGTGGCGCGCGGTGTACGGCGGGCAGCCGGGCGGGCTGCCCGGCGGCTACGACCTGCCGCGCCTGACGACGTACGTGCTGCTGGCCCAGGTGCTCGGCCTGATGCAGGCCAGCCGGGTGGACGAGGAGGTCTCCGGGGAGGTCCAGCGCGGGGACATCGCCGTCTCGCTGCTGCGCCCGGTCAGCTATCCGCTGTCCCGGTTCGCCACCGGGCTGCCGGTCTCGCTCACCAACGCCACGCTGGTCGCCGTACCCGTGGTCGCGCTGTACGCGCTGCTGCTGCCGCTGACCACGCCGACCTGGGGCGGCCTGCTGCTCTTCGCCGTCTCCGCCGCGCTGTCCCTGGTGATCGGCTTCGGGGTGAATCTGCTGGTCGGGCTCGCCGGGTTCGTCACCACCAACATCTGGGGCGTGCGCGTCGTCAAGGACAGCGTGGTCGCGTTCTTCGCCGGGCAGGTGGTGCCGCTCGCGCTGCTGCCGGGGCCGCTCGCGGCGGTGGCCCGGGTGCTGCCGTTCCAGGGCATGGTCGACGGCCCGCTGCGGCTGCTGCTCGGCCGCTACGACGGGGCGGCGGGCGCGGCCGGGATCCTCGCGGTGCAGCTCGGCTGGGCGCTGGCCCTGTGCGCGCTGGCCGCGCTGGCCTGGCGCGGTGCCGTACGACGGGTGGAGGTGCTGGGCGGATGACCGCACCCGGCCCCCTCACGACGGCCGCCCGCTACGCCCGGCTGACCTGGCACCTCAGCGCCGTCAGCGTGCACCGGCTGACCGAGTACCGGATGGACTTCCTGCTCGGCGCGGGCGGCCTGGTGCTGCGGGTGGTGTGCCAGGTGGCCGTGGTCGGCATGGTGTTCCGGCAGACCCCCCGGATCGCCGGCTGGGACTACCACGAGGTGCTGTTCCTGCTCGGCTTCTCGCTGCTGCCACGCGGCCTGGACCGGATGTTCACCGACCAGCTGTGGGTGATGGCCCGCAAGCTGGTGCAGAACGGCGACTTCTTCCGCTATCTGATCCGCCCGGTGCATCCGCTGTTCTCGCTGCTGTCCGAGCGGTTCCTGTACCCGGACGGCTTCGGCGAGCTGTTCACCGGCGCCGCCCTGACCTGGTACGCGGCCGACCGGCTCGATCTGCGCCTCAGTGCCGTGCAGTGGCTGCTGCTGCCGCTGCTCGTGCTGTGCGGGACGCTGGTCCTCGCCTCGATCAAGACGCTGTTCGCGTCCCTGGCGTTCTGGACGACGAACAGCTTCCCGGCCCTGTACGTGGCCAACCAGCTGGGCGACTTCTCCGGTTACCCCCTCGATCTGTACCACCCCTCCCTGCGGTGGCTGCTGACCTGGCTGCTGCCGTACGCCTTCACCGCCTACGTCCCCGCGACCTGTCTGCTCTTCGGGCGCACCGGGATGCTGCCCTGGCTGTTCCTGGTGACCGCGGGCACGGTGACGCTCGCCCTGGTCGTCTGGCACCGGGGCGTCGACCGTTACGAGATGACCGGGAGCTGACCCTTGGACACCCTGTTGCCCGGCGCCCCCGCGCCCGCGACCGCCGGCCTGCTGCGCGCGGCCCCCTGGCTGGACGAGGGCGTGCGCCGGGGCCCCTTCGAGCTGTACGACCAGGCGGTGCTCGGCGAGGTCCGGCTGCTGCTGGTCAAGGCGGGCGCCACCCGCTGGTTCGTCCCGGTGCTCGACGCGGACCCCGGGCAACCGGCCGCCGGTACCGGGGCGTTCGACCGCGCCGTGGTGGACGCGCTGCGCGCGGGGCTGCGGCTGCCCACGCTGCGCGGCAACGCGATCGAGTTCCGGGGCGCGCCCGCCGCCTACCGGGGCCCGCTGCCCTTCGACCCGGGCTGGTGCTCCAACGCGCTGTCCCTGATCGACCTGGGCGGGATCGCGCACACCCACAAGAGCTACCGGCGCATCGGCACCGGCAACCGGGAGGCCGAGCTGCTGCGCCTGATGGCGGACGGCGGGCGCACCCAGCGGCCGGTCGGCGACTACGCCTACGTGGACACGGCGACCGGGGTACGGGAGCCGCTCGGGGTGCTGTACCGGTTCGCCGAGGGCGAGGGGCTCAATGTGCCCCTGCGGGCGGGGATCCGGGCGCTGTGGCCCCTGCTGGCGGACGGGGTCGAGCCGGGCGCGGCCGTCGACGCCTCCCAGCGGGAGCTGGTCGCGCCGCTGCGCCAGACCGGGCACTTCCTGCGCGACTTCCACCGGGAGCTGGCCGAACGGCTGGGCCCGCACCCGGAGTTCCCCGCCGGGGCGGTGCGGGACGAGACCGGTGAGCGGCTCGCCCGGCTCACCCCGCAGATCCTCGCCGACACCCGCTACCCGGTGCCGGTGCGCGAGGCGGCGGCGACCGGCCTGTCCCGCGAGCTGACCCGGATATCCGGGCTCCCGGCGCGGCCCTGGCCCGCCGGTCCCTGCCACGGCGATCTGCATCTGTCCCATGTGCTGCGCGGCGAACGCGCCGACGGCGGCTGGGAGTTGTGTGTGATCGACCTGTCGACCCCGCACGCCGACCCGGCCGACCCGGCCACCGCGCAGTCGCCGTGGCAGGATCTGGCCGCCCTCACCCGGGGGCTGGAGATCTTCACGGCCGACGAGTTCTCCGATCACGCGGCCGGGGTCCTCGGCATGGATCCGGCGGACACCTGCCGTACCGCGCTGCTCCAGGCGGCGGGCGCCCGCCCGGACACGCCCGGCTGGAGCGAGGAGCGGCTGGCCGGTCTCGCCCGGCTGCGGCGGGCGGCGGGGCTGTGGGCCGCGCGGGCCGGGAACCTGCTGGCCGACGCGGGCCCGAGCCGGGACACGCACCCGGCCTGGCGGCTGCTGCGGCTGCGTCGGCTGATCCATGAGCTGGACTACGCCTACGCCCACGACCGCGCCTACCACGCGGCGATCAACCTGCGGCACGCCGTGGAGGCCCCCGGTCTCCCGGCCGGCGGATGAGGACACCCGTGCACGTCATCGAGACCTACTTCGAGTGCGGGGGCTTCGACCACCGCTTCCTCCAGGGCGGGATATCCGTCTACCTCTGGAACCTCTCCACGTCGCTGGCCGAAGCGGGCCACCGCGTCTCGGTCGTCACCCCGGCCCACGGCCGCCTGGCCGAACTGCGGGCCTCCTACGACCTGGAGACCCTGGAATACGAGGACACCTACGAGCTGCCGCTCGTCCTCGACCCGGACGTCTGGGGCGAGCGCTTCCCGGCCGAGGTGGGCATCCCGCTCACCACCACCGCGCACCGGCTGCGGCTGGACGGCGTCGATCTGTACTTCCTGTCCAACGAGTTGCTGGACGCGCTCCCCGACCGCTTCTACCCGCCGTACGACAGCAAGGGCCACGATCTGGTCTTCTTCAAGTCGCTCGCCTACCAGGTCGACACGATCCGCTTCGTGCGCGCCCGGTTCGGGGACGAGAAGGCGCTCGTGCACGCCCATGAGCCGTACTACCACTATCTGATGCCGGCGGCCTTCCGGGCCGACCCCTCGAAGCTGGTCGTCGGGACGGTGCAGAGCAATATGCCGATCACCAAGAAGGTGTACCGGCCCGAGGTGGAACGGCTCCTGGAGTTCCTGGACGCGCCGGTCGCGCTGCCCGCCGAGCGGCCGTCCCCCGCGTCCGTGCGCGGCGCCTACCAGCAACGCACCCATCTGCACTACGAGTACGGCCCCGGGCACATCGGCGTCTACGACCTGGTCGCCGACCACGCCGACCTGGTGGACTTCCTCTCACCGGGGCATCTGGAGTTCTACACCGATTTCGCCGGGACCCCCTTCGAAGAGCCGTTCCGCGAGCTGCCCGGCTACGAGACGGTGCGCCGCAACGCGCACAAGAGTTTCGTCGGCGGCTGCGCGATCGGCGCCCGCTGGACCGCGCGGGAGCGGCCCGCCGTGGACCGCGCTGCCGTCCTCGGTGCCCTCGGTCTGGACCCGGCGCTGCCCACCTTCTTCCACAACGCCCGCTACGCGGTCAACCACAAGGGGCAGTTGGAGCTGTTCCGCGCGGTCGACCGCGTCCTCACCGAGGGCCTGGCGGCCAACTTCGTGCTGCGCTGCCTCAGCGACGACGGCATCGGGGATCTCTACATCCGCGAGGTGGTCGAGCGCCACAAGGACCGGATCCACCTGGAGTGCGAACGGGTCGCCGAGGAGCGGATCATGGCGTACGCGGCTTCCTCGGACTTCTGTCTCTTCCCGTCCAAGTTCGAGATGGACACGTTCCTGATCGCGCAGGGCGAGGCGATGGCCGTCGGCGCCGTCCCGATCGCCACGGCCCAGCTGGGCATGGCCCACTTCGGTCATGTCGCCGACCCGCTGGGCACCCCCGGGGCCACCGGCTTCGCCGTCAACCGCTCCTTCGCCGAGGACGACTCGCTGCTCGCGGACGCGCTGGCCCGCCGTATCCAGGAGGCCGGGGCCCTGCTGCGCGAGCGGCCCGAGGAGTACGCGCGGCTGCGCGCCAACTCCATCGCGAACGCAGGCCGGTTCACCTGGGCGAACACGGCACGGCAGCATCTGGACGCCTTCATCCCGCTGTGGGAGGGGAAGCGGCCCGCGCGGGATGTGCGACTCCTGCTGAAGCACGGCTGGTTTGACCTGCTGACGGAGGAGGCGTACGGCTCGCACGCGGACGCGATCGCCGAGGCCGCCGCCCGGCTCGGGGACGCCGACGCCTACGCCCGCTGCCGCCCCCTGGACGCCGGGGCGCGCCGCGCCCTGTTCGACGCGGCCTGGGCTCCGATCTGCCCGCGCCGCCGGTGACGACCCGGAGCTGCGGGCCCGCCTGGACGCCCGCCACTCGCTCGCGGACGGCCGGCTGATCTACCGGCTGCCGCATGCCGCCCGCGTCGAGGCGGTCCTGTGGGCCGAGCCCGACGGTGCCGGGCGCCGGGGCACGGTGGTGCACCGGGCGGTCCCGGCCGGACCGGGCGAGTTCACCCTGGATCTGCACGAATTGCCGTACACCGGAGGGGAATTGAACCTGCTGCTGACCCTGGCCGACGGGCGCTCCGCCTGGGACGTGGTGCGCCGTGGCTGACGGGGTGCGCGCCGCGCTGCTCGCGGGTGGCGAGGGCCGCCGGATGGGGCCGCTCGGACACGGCCGGCTCAAGCCGCTGGTGCCGTTCGGGGGAGCCGCCCGGCTGATCGACTTCTCGCTCGCCAACGCCGAGGCGTCCGGGCTCGGCGAGGTGTTGCTGCTGTCCCAGTACGAGGAGCGGCAGTTGATGGACGACCTGTACCGCACCTGGTGGCGGCCCGGGTTCCGGGTGCACTTCGGGCCGTACGACCGCGCGTACCGCGAGGGCACCGGCTATCTGCCCCCGCCGCCCGGCGGCACCCCCGAGCGGGGCACCGCCGACGCGCTGATCCGCAGGGCGCCGTACCTGTTCGGACCGGACACCTCCGAGGTGCTGGTGCTGCACGCGGACCATGTGTACCGCTTCGACTACGGGCCGCTGATCGCCGCCCACCGGCGCTCCGGCGCCGCGCTCACCGTCGCCTACCAGCGGATCGAACGCCACTACGTCCATCTGTTCGGGATGGTCGACTTCGATCCGGCCGGACGGCTGACGGCGTTCGTGGAGAAGCCCGCCGAGCCGACCAGCGATCTGGTGTTCGCGGCGTTCTGCGTCTTCGACGCGGCCCGCCTCCACCGTTGTCTGGAGCTGCTGGACGGCACCGACTGGCAGCACGACATCAGCCGGGACGTCATTCCGGCGATGCTGGCGGGCGGTGAGCTGATCCTCGGGCACGAGGTGCCGGGGCACTGGGAGGACATCGGCACCGTCGACCGCTACCACCGGGCCCATCTGGCGCTGGTCGCGGAGCGCCCGTCGCTGACGGTCAGTCAACTTCCGTGCACGGTACGGCCCGAGGTGCCGCGCGAGGTCGTCGGCGCCGCTCCCGGGGTGACCCGCAGTCTGGTTCCGGCCGATCTCGTCAACGGCGGGCTGCTGGAGCACAGCGTCGCCTTCCCCGGTGCCAGGATCGGTGCCGGGGCACGGGTGCGGCGCAGTGTGCTGCTGCCGGGCGCCGAGGTGCCGGACGGCGCCGACATCGATTCCGCGATCGTCCTGGAGGACGGCACGGTGCAGTCCGTCGCGCCCGCCTCCCCCCGAGGAGGAGCCCATGTCTGAACCCGCCTGCACGGTGGTCGATCTGGGCGGCACCACCCTGCGCACCGCCCGCTACGACCTCACCACCGGCGCCCTGTCCGATGTGCGCCGCACCCCCACCGAGGGCCTCGACCGGTACCCCGGCGCGCCCGTCGCGGTCCTCCAGGAACGTGTGCGCGAACAGCTCGCCGCGCGGTGCGCCGAGGCGGTGCGGCGGCACGGCAGCGGCGCGCTGGCCGTGGCCTTCGCCGGTCCCGTCACCGCCGACGGCCGGGCGCTGGCCGCGCCCACCATCTGGGGCGGGCCCGGCGAGCCGCTGCCGGTGCGGCAGTCGCTGGAGGACCGCCTGGGCCTGCCCGTGGTGGTCGTCAACGATCTGACGGCCGCCGCCTGGCGCTATGTGCACGGCCCCGACGAGCCGCCTTTTTGCCTGATCACGGTGAGTTCCGGGATCGGCAGCAAGGTGTACCGGGCGGGCGAGGTGCTGCTCGACGCGGAGGGCCACGGCGGCGAACTCGGCCACTGGCCCTGCGATCCCGCCCCCGACGCGCCCCGCTGCGACTGCGGCGGCCGGGGCCACCTCGGCGGCATCGCCTCCGGGCGCGGCACCCTCGCCGCCGCGCGCCGCGCCGCCCACGCCGACCCCCTCGGCTACGCCCGCTCGGCCCTTGCCGCCGTCGCGCCCGATCCGGACCGGCTGGGCAACCCGGCGCTGGTCGCCGCGATCCGGTCCGGCGACCCGTTCGCGACCGGTGTCCTGCGCTCGGTCCTGCCCCATCTCGCCTCCGCGATCATCTCCGTGTTCACCTCCATCGGCGTCCGCCGCTACATCCTGATGGGCGGCTTCGCGCTCGCCGTCGGACCCCGCTATGTCCAGCTGCTCACCGCGGAGTTGGAGCGGCTCGGCTGCTTCGGTCTGGACGCGGGCGGCATCCGGGGCATGGTGACGCTCGGCGCCCCGGACGACGACCACGGTCTGCTCGGCGCCGGGCGGCTGCTGGCGGCTCGGGGCGTGGGGCTCGGGGCGGTGACGGCCGTATGAGCACGACCACGCTGATCGTCGGCAGCGGCTTCGTCGGGCGCGCCGTGGCCGCGCGGCTGGCCGCCCGCGGCGACCGTCCCGTGCTCGCCTCCCGCACCCCGCCGCCCGAGGGGGCCGGGCCCTGGGTGCGGCTCGACGCCACCGACGCGGACGCCTGCGCACAGGTGGTCGGGGCGGTGCGGCCGGACCGGCTGGTGCTGGTGCACGGCCCCTCCGACGTGACCTGGTGCGAGGCCCACCCCGAGCGCGCGCTCGCGCTGCACTCGGCGGCGGCCCGCCATCTGACGGCGGCCGCGCGGGGCCGCCGTACCGTGCTGATCTCCACGGACAACGTCTTCGACGGCGGCGGCCCCGACAACGACGAGGCCACTGTGACGGCTCCCGCGAACGCCTACGGGCGGGCCAAGCTGGCGGCCGAGCGGATCGTGGGCGCGGCCCCCGACACCACCGTGCTGCGGGTGAGCCTGGTCTACGGCTGGGAGTCCGCGGACGGCGCCAAGTGGCTGAACTTCTTCGCCGCCTGCGCCCACCGGCTGCGCGCGGGCGAGCGGGTGGAGGCACCCCACGACCAGTGGACCACGCCGGTCCTGGTGGAGGACGTGGCCGCGGTGACCGCCGCCGTACTGGAGCCCGGCGCCCCCGGGTTGCTGCATCTCGGCGGCCCCGACCGGGTCTCGCGGGCCGCGTGGGCGGCGGCGATCGCCGACGGTCTTGGCGTGCCCCGGACACGGGTGACCCCGGTGCCCCGGGCCGCGGGACGCTACGCGAGCCGACCCGCCCACACCTGCCTGACCAGCACCCTCCTGGACGAGGTTCTGGACCGGCACGGGCTGCGGGTGCGCGGTGTCGCCGAGGGGGTCCGCGCCCTGCTGGAGGCCGCGCCGTGATCCGTACCGTGCGTTCACGCGAGGTCTACCGCAACGCGTGGATGAGCGTCCGGGAGGACGACATCCGGCGCCCCGACGGCAGCGAGGGCGTCTACGGCGTCGTGGACAAGCCGGACTACGCCCTGGTGATCCCCCGGGACGAGGACGGCGCCCTGCACCTGGTCGAGCAGTACCGCTACCCGGTCGCGGGCCGCTACTGGGAGTTCCCGCAGGGCTCCTGGCCCGCCGGGCACGCGGGCGCGCCGCCGCTCGAACTGGCCCGCGCCGAACTGCGCGAGGAGACCGGGCTGCGGGCCGCCCGGATGACGTACCTGGGCATGGTGCACGTCGCCTACGGCTACGCCAGCCAGGGCTGCAACGTCTTCCTCGCCGAGGAGTTGACGCAGGGCCCGCCCGAACGCGAGGCCACCGAGGCCGACATGCGCCGGCGCCGGGCGGCGCCGGACGAATGGCGCGACCTCGTCCGCGCCGGGCGGATCACGGACGCGGCGACCCTGGCCGCGTACACCCTGCTGGGCCTGCACCGGGGCGGGGCCGGATGACGCCCCGGTACACGGTCGTCGCCACCGACCTGGACGGCACCCTGCTGCGCGGCGACCTCACCGTCTCCCCGCGCACCCGTGCCGCGCTCACCCGCGCCGCCGTCCGCGGCGCCCGGCACCTGGTGGTGACCGGCCGTCCGGCCGCGGGCTGCCGGAGCCTGCTGGCCCCGCTCGGCTACCGGGGGCTCGCGATCTGCGGACAGGGGGCGCAGCTGTACGACGTCGGCGCCGACCGGCTGCTGTCCTCGGCGACCCTCGACCGGGGTGTCGTACGGGCGCTGGTGGCGCGGATCGCCGAGGCGGCGGGCCCCCTGGCGCTCGGGGTGGTGACCGCGGGGCTTACCGGGGAGTTCCTGGTCACGCCGGGCTTCGGCGAGCGGGTGCGGCACGGCTGGCGGCTGGTCGAGGACGCGGCGGGGCTGTGGGCGCGGCCCGTGGAGAAGGTCCTCATCCGCAGCCGGACGCTGGACGACGACTCCCTCGCCGCGCTGGCGCTGTCCGTGTGCGCCGGGCTGATCGGGGTCACGCACTCCGGTGAGGGCATGGTCGAGCTGCTGCCCGACGGGGTGGACAAGGCGAGCGGCCTCGCCGCGGCCGGGCGGCGACTGGGCTTCGACGCCGCCGGCACGGTCGCGTTCGGGGACATGCCCAACGACATCCCGATGCTCGCCTGGGCCGGGCACGGCGTCGCGATGGGCAACGCCCACCCCGAACTCAAGCGCCACGCCGACGAGATCGCGCCCAGCAACGAGGAGGACGGCGTCGCGGCCGTCCTTGAACGCCTGTTCCCCTGAACGCACGCCCTGCGCTGAGCCCCCTCACTGGTGCAGCTTGCTGAAAATTGCAGCAAGTTCTTGCCAGCCGGGTGGGCGACTGCTTGACTCACCAACCCGAGCGACGCGAGAGAAACGAGCCGACTGCCATGACCACCGAGACCGACGTCCTCGTCCTGGGCGGCGCGGGCGTGGACACCGTCGTCCATGTGCCGGAACTGCCGGTCCCCTACGCCGACAGCTACATGATCCGGCCGGGCATCGTGACCCGCGCCGGGCAGAGCGGCGACTTCGTCGCGCTCGGGGTCAGCGCCCTGGGCCTGCGCGCCCACCACATCGACCTGGTCGGCGCCGACCCGGAGGGCGACCTGGTGCGCGCGCTGCACCGGGACCGGGGCATCCCGCTCACCGACGTGCCCTCCGCCGCCGGCACCAAGCGCGCGGTCAACCTGGTCGGCCCGGACGGACGCCGGCTGTCCCTGTACGACGACACCCGCAGCCAGGAGTCCGACCGGCTGCCCGAGGACACCCTGCGCGCCCTCGCCGCGCGCAGCCGGCACGCGCACGTGGTCATCACCCACCCCTGCTCGTACGCCCTGCCGGTGCTGCGCGAGGCCGGGCTCACCATCTCGACGGACCTGCACAACTGGGACGGCGCCAACCCGTACCACGAGCCCTTCGCGCTCGCCGCCGACCTGGTGTTCCTGTCCACCACGGCGCTGGCCGACCCGGAGCACACCATGCGGGACATCGCGGCGCGCGGCCGGGCCCGGATCGTCGTGGCCACCGCGGGTGCCGAGGGCGCCTACCTGCTGGTCGACGGCGAGCTGACCCAGGTGCCCGCCGTCGCCCCGCCGGAGCCCGTCGTGGACTCCAACGGCGCGGGCGACGCCTTCGCCGCGGCCTTCCTGCTGGGCCGGCTGGACGGCCTGGACCCGCTGCGCTGCGCCCGCTACGGCGCGATCGCGGGCGCCCACGCCTGCACCGTGCCCTCGACCCGCGCCGACGCCATCTCACGGGAGCAACTCCTCGCCCGGGTCGCCGAGTCGGACGCCGACGAGCAGGCCGCCAAGGTGAGCGGATGAGCCCTGTCATGGGCCACCACGATGTGCTGGTGCTCGGCGGCGGCGTGGCGGGCTGTGTGCTCGCCGCGCGGCTCAGCGAGGACCCCGCCCGCACGGTCTGCCTGGTGGAGGCCGGGCCCGACCACGGCACCGACCCGGGCGGCTGGCCGCGCTCGCTGCGCGACGCGCACGCCCTGCCCCGCGACCACATGTGGGAGCGCGGGGTCGCCGTGCACCGCCTGCGGGCCCGGGTCCTCGGCGGTTCCTCCTGCGTCAACGGCTGCTGGCACACCTGGGGTTCGGCCGCCGATCACGAGGAATGGACCCGGGCCGGGGGTCCCCGCTGGTCAGCCGCCGCCATGGCGCCGTACCGGGAGCGGGCCGAGGCGGCCATGCGGCTACGGCCCGTACCCGAGCGGGAGTTCAGCCTCTGGGCGCGCGCGGCGCTCGCCGGTGCCCGTGAACTCGGTTACCCGGACGTGGACATGGGCGCCGAGGGCCCGCCCGGCTGCGGCACCCCGCTGCTCAACGCGCTCGACGGGCTGCGCTGGAACGCGGCCTTCGGCTATCTCGGCCCCGCCCGCTCCCGCGCCAACCTCACCATCCTCGGCGACACCGCGGCCGACCGGCTGGTCCTCGACGGCGGCCGGATCACCGGCGCCGAGGTGGTCAGACACGGGCGGCGCGAGACGCTGACCGCCGACACCTACGTCCTCGCCTGCGGCACCTTCGGCTCGCCCGCGCTGCTGCTGCGCAGCGGCATCGGACCCGCGGCCGAGCTGCGCGCGCGGGGCATACGGACCGAGGTGGACCTGCCGGGCGTCGGCGCCAACCTGTCCGACCAGCCCGGTGTGTTCGTCCCCCGCACCCCGGCCCCCCGCCTCAACGCGGCGCTGGCCGCGCGGGAGAAGGAGGGCGAGCTGTACGTCAGCCGGATGCTGATCCGGGCGGCCAGCACGCACTGCCCGACGGACGGCTGGGACCTGCACATCCTGCCCTCCGCCGGGGACCCGCTCTTCGGGGGCCTGCCGCCGGGCGAGTACGAGGCCGGGATCGCCGCGTTCCTGATGAAGCCTGCCTCCCGGGGCCGGGTCCGGCTGCGCTCGGCCGACCCCGCCGACCCCCTCGACATCGACCCCGGGTTCCTCACCGACCCGGACGGCCGGGACGCGGCGGTGCTGCGGGAGGGCCTGGAGATCGCCGAACGGCTCGCCGCCACCTCGGCACTCGCCCCGCTGGCCGCCGCCTCCGGCGCGCCCTCGTACGAGCTGACCGACGCCGAACTGCGCGCCCGGCTCGGCACCTACTGGCACCCCGTCGGCACCTGCGCCATGGGCCCCGCGACCGACCCGCTGGCGGTCACCGACGGCGCCGGCCGGGTGCACGGCGTGCCCGATCTGCGCGTCGCCGACGCCTCCGTGCTCCCCTCCGCCCCCGCGGCCAACACCCAGTTCCCGGTGCTCGCCGCGGCCGAGCTGCTCGCCGACGCCCTGAAGGAGACGGCCAGTTGACGACCGTGACCACCGATCCCGCCGGGCGCGCTCCCGAGGCGCGGCTGATCTATGGCTGCATGGGGCTCGGCGGCGGCTGGGACCGTACGCCGTACACCGCCGAGGACGTCGACCGGGCACAGACGGCCGTGGAGACCGCGCTGGAGTGCGGGATCACCGTGTTCGACCTCGCGGACATCTACCGGTGCGGCACCTCGGAGGCGGTGTTCGGCGAGGTCCTGGCCCGGACGCCGGGGCTGCGGGAGCGGATCACCGTGCAGACCAAGTGCGGGATCCGGCTCGCCGAGGGGGACCGGCCGGGCCACTACGACCTGCGCGGGGACTCGATCCTCCGGCGGGTCGAGGAGAGCCTCGCCCGGCTGCGCACCGAGGTGATCGACACCCTGCTGCTGCACCGCCCCGACCCGCTGACCGGCCCCGAGGAGATCGCCGCCGCCCTGCGCGAACTGCACCGGCAGGGGCTGGTGCGCCGCTTCGGCGTCTCCAACATGAGCGCCGCGCAGATCGCGCGTCTCCAGTCCCGGCTGGAACTCCCGCTGGTGGCGAACCAGTTGGAGATGAGCCTGGCCCGGCGCGACTGGGTCGAGGCGGGGGTGCTGCTCAACACCCCGGCGGCCACGTCCAACGGTTTCCCCGAGGGGACCCTCGAAGCGTGCGCCGAGCGGGGCATCCAGCTCCAGGCGTGGGGCGCGCTGGCCCATGGCCGCTACACCGGGGACGCCGACTCCCCCACCGCCGAACTGCTGCGCCGACTGGCCCGGAGCAAGGACACCACCCCCGAGACGGTCCTGCTGTGGTGGCTGGCCCGCCATCCCGCCGGCATCGTCCCGGTGATCGGCACCAGCCGCCCCGAGCGGATCCGCGCCTGCCGGGACGCGGCACTGCGCGCACCGGACCTCACGCACGAGGAGTGGTACGAGCTGTGGATCACGGCGCGGGGCACCCCGCTGCCCTGACGAACGCCGACTCCCCGTGCCGGGGACCCCCCGCCCGCTCTCCCCCGCCGTACCGACCGACGGAGTACCGACCGTGACCGCGAGCACCACCACCGACCGGGGCCGGCTGACCTCGGCCCGCTTCTACATCACCTTCCGCTGCAACTCGCTCTGCGGCTACTGCAACGTCTGGCAGGACGACAAGTTCAAGGGCTACGCGGAACTCACCCTGGAGCGGGGCCGCCAGATCCTGGACGAGCTGTACGAACTCGGTGTGCGCTACGTCGACTTCACCGGCGGCGAGCCGGTGCTGCACCCGCACATCGACGGCATCGTGCAGCACGCCAAGTCGCTCGGCATGGCCGTGGAGATCACCAGCAACGGCATCCGCTTCGCCCAGCACATCGAGGCGATCGTGCCCCACGTCGACACCATGAACATCTCCCTGGACACCCTGCGGCCCGACCGCTACCGGCAGATCCGGGGGGTGCCCACCCTGGACCGGGCCCTCGACGTCATCCAGAAGGTCATCGCCACCGGCAGCGGCAACCTCAAGCTGATCTGCGTGGTGACCCGGGAGAACGTGGACGAGATACCGGACCTGCTGCGCTTCGCGCACGAGAACCGGACCACCGTCTACTTCTCCGGGATGTTCGAGTACTTCGACGAGCAGGACACCGTCCGCGACACCAACCGGACGGCCCGCAAGCTGAAGCTGATCGAGCAGAACGGCAAGCCGCTCGCGGACACCACGGCGGGCCGCACCGGACGGATGGACGAGTCGGAGCCGACCGGCGGACCGATCGCCGAGCAGCTGATACGGCTGCTGCATCAGCCGTTCGCCCTGGTCAACCTGCACTTCCGCAAGTACATGGAGACTTTGGACCCGACCGCGCCCACCGACTGCTACGCCAACAAGCGGATCCTGACCGTCGGCCCCGACGGACGCCTCGTCCTGCCCTGCTACCACGCCTTCGACAACTCGGTCGCCTGGGACCGCCCGCTGCGCGAACTGGTCGAGGACCCGGAGTTCCTGCGGGTGCGGGACGAGGAGGTCGGCCACCGCTCGGAGTGCCGCAGCTGCACCGTCTTCCCGTACATCGGCCTGTCGTTCAGCCACCGCTTCGACAAGGTCTTCCTCTACCAGGCGCTGTCGGAGGAGATCGCCAAGTTCAAACGGCAGTTCACCGATCCGCTGTTCCCGCGCCTCCCCTTGGACCTCGACCGACTCCACGCCCGTTACTCGGAGTTGGAGCATCTGATCGACCAGGTGCTGCCGACGCCCCGGCCCCCGGAGTCCGCCGACCACTTCTACCGCTTCGAGACCAGCGACACCGGGGTGCGCTCCGAGTTCGCCGCCGGGGAGCTGAGCGTCGCCGAGCTGATCGGGGACTACGCGCACGGCGAGTGCTGGGGCATCCAGCGCTCCCCGCACACCTGGATCCGCCTCGTCTACCGCGAGCTGGTCCCGGCCCTGCGCGAGCTGCTGCCGCAGGAGGCGTACGAGTCGGTGGTCGCCGAGCTGTACGAGGTCCAACTCGCCTGGTGGTATGCCTACTTGACGCGCTACTACCGGGGCGCGGAACACCTCGACGGCACGGCCGCGAAGGACACCGTCGCCGACTTCCTCGCCCGCACCGGCGCCCTGCTGCCCGACGCCCCCGCCGCGACCCGGGTCCGCGAGGTGCTGCTGCACGCGGGCTGCGTCCTCGGCCTGTCCCCCGAGACCCTGGCCCCGCTCGCCGTGCGCACCTCGTTCCCGGAGGCCGACCTCATCGCCAAGCACCTGCTGCTGATCGCCCCGGACGCCGAACTCCCGCGCTACGCCGAGCTGTTGCCGCAGGAGTCCGCCGAGCCCCTGCGCCGGGCGCCGCTCACCTCGACCACCGAGGCCCCGCCCGCCGAGGCCCCGGCCCCGCTGGACCCTCAGACGGCCCGCCTCCTGGGCCAGGACCCCCTCCCGGCCACCGTCGACGAGGCGACGGCGGAGAAGCTGATCGCCGCGGTGACCGCCCTCGCCCCCGGGGACCGCGAGGGCCTCGCCGCCCGCCTCCTCGCCCACGAGCTGCGCACCCCGGACGCCGTGCGCCGCCGGGGCGCGGAGCTGAGGTCACGCGGTACGGCCACCGGCTGAACCGGCCGACCACGGGCCGCCGGTCCCGGCTCCCGGGCCGGGTCAGGCGCCGGGAAACAGCGGCGCGCCCGCCATGAGGCCGCCGTCCAGGGTGAGGGTCTGTCCGGTGATGTACGACGCCCTGCCGGAACCGAGGAAGAGCACGGCGTCGGCCACCTCCTCCGGGGTGCCCGGCCGGTGCAGGGGCAGCACGGAGTTCACCGCCTCGCGCGTCCGGTCGTCCCCGGTGACCCGCTCGTACATCCCGGTACGGGTGAATCCGGGGGCGACCGCGTTCACCCGGATGCCGTGCGCGGCGCCTTCGAGGGCGGCCGCCTTGGTGATGCCGATGACGGCGTGCTTGCTGCCGGCGTACACGGCGACCTCCGGGTAGCCCATCCGGCCGTACACGCTGCTGACATTGACGATGCTGCCGCCGCCGTGTTCCCGCATGGCGCGGAACTCGTGCTTCAGGCTCAGCAGGGTTCCCTTGACGTTGGTGTCGAAGGTGGCCGCGTAGTCGTCGTCCGTGACGGCGGTGATCGGGGCGGACCGTCCCTCGGTGCCCGCGTTGTTGAGGGCGACGTCGATCCGGCCGAAGCGGTCGACGGCCTGGTCGACGAGGTCGCGGACATCCTCCTCCAGTCGCACATCGGCCTGGACGAACAGGGCACGGCCGCCCAGACCTTCGAGCTCTCCGGTGAGTTCCTTGCCGGGATCCGGGTGCCGCCCCGAGACCACGACGTCGGCACCCTGCCGGGCGTAGGCCAAGGCGGTGGCACGCCCGATTCCGCTGAGCGCGCCGGTGATGACGACCACGGGAGCTGACATGCGCGAGTCCTCTCTCGGCCTCTCCGGACGGTGGGCCGTGGCGAAGCGTAGAAGCGCGTGGGGGGCAAAACGCGCACACCTCGCGGCCGACTGACCCGGACAGCGCACAGATGTGCCAAGAAAACCGCACATACTGCCTATACCCCGTTTTGGTTTGATGTCCGTGATCCGATTCCTACTGTGACAGCTGTGAACGCTCCCCGAATCGCCCTCGTCACCGGCGCCAACCAAGGACTCGGCCGTGCGCTCGTCGAAGGACTGGCGGCCCGCCTGGACCCGGCCGACCTGGTCCTTCTCACCGGCCGCGACCGGCGACGCGTGACCGACGCCGCCGACGAGGTGACCCGGCTGCCCGGCACCCGCGCCCGGGTCCAGGGCACCGTCCTCGACGTCACCGACACCGACGCCATCGCCCGGCTCGCCGAGGAGCTGCGGGCCCGCCACGGAGGCATCGACATCGTCCTGTCCAACGCGGTGGCCCGGCTGCTGCCCGAGGAGTCGCAGTCCGCGCGGGCCGACGAGTTCATCGACGTCTCCAACACCGCCACGCACACGATCCTGCGCCGCTTCGGCCCCGTGCTGCGCCCGGGCGGCCGGCTGCTCGTCGTGGCGAGCAGCCTCGGCACCCTGGGCCGTCTGGACCCACGGCTGCATCACCTGTTCGACGGCGCGAGCCTCGACCAGGTGGAGAGCGCCGTCGAGTCCTGGCGCGCCGCCGTCCACGCCGGCACCGCCGAGGCCGCGGGCTGGCCGCGCTGGCTGAACGTGCCCTCG
Source organism: Streptomyces sp. LaBMicrA B280 (assembly GCF_049222185.1). NCBI lineage: Bacteria > Bacillati > Actinomycetota > Actinomycetes > Kitasatosporales > Streptomycetaceae > Streptomyces > Streptomyces sp. LaBMicrA B280. The sequence continues at coordinate 186,305 of NZ_JBMJCT010000044.1, forward strand.
AAGGTGGCCCAGGTCGCCGCCGTACGCGCGGTCGCCGCGCGGCGCCGTGACCGCGACCGCACGACCGGCACCCTGGTCGCCGCGGTCTGCCCCGGCATGGTCGACACCGCGACCTCACGGCCCTGGTTCAGCGACTACAGCCAGGCCCAGACCCCCGCCGAGGCCGCCTCGGCCGTACTGGACGTCATCCTCGCCGAGCGCGTCGACCCCTCCCTGTACGGCGAGTTGATCCGCTTCGGCAAGCCGCTGGACTGGCACGGGGGCGTACCGCCGATCGAACAGGACCGGCTGCTCACTCCGTGAACCGGCGTTTCGGGGGCGCGGAAAAGCCGTTGGGCGGTCCTGTCCGGTTCGGGCACGCTCTGTTCCGTGGACATATATCTGGAGACCGATCGCCTGACCCTGCGCCGTTTCACGGCCGATGACGCCGACCTGCTGATCGAGCTGGACAGCGACCCGGCCGTGATGCGTTATCTGAGCGGGGGCGAGGCGACCGCGCCGGAAATCGTCCGCGAACGCCATCTGCCCTTCATCATCGCCGGTTACGAGAAATGGGACGGCCGTCTCGGGCTGTTCGCCGCGCACGAGAAGGGCGGCGGGGCGTTCATCGGCTGGTTCTGCCTGCGTCCCGAACGGGACGGCCCGCGGGACGAGGCCGAGCTGGGGTACCGGCTGCGACAGGCAGCCTGGGGCAAGGGCTATGCCACGGAGGGCTCGCGCGCCCTCCTGCACAAGGGCTTCACCGAACTCGGAGTGCGCACGATCTGGGCCGAGACGATGACCGTGAACCGCGGTTCGCGCAAGGTCATGGAGAAGCTCGGCATGACCCTCAAGGGCAACATCCCCACTCCCCCCGACATGCAGTTGGTCGAGGGTGCCGAGCACGGGGGCGTGCGGTACGAGATCACCGGGGAACGCTGGGCACACCACCCTATCGCCGCACCCTCGGCATCCCCAATCCGATCCAGGAGATGATCTCGCGTTGGATCTCGTTGTTGCCGCCGCCGAAGGTGAAGATGACGGCTGAGCGGTAGCCGCGTTCGAGTTCGCCGTGGAGGACGGCGCCCGACGAGCCCTCTTTGAGGAGGCCGGCGGCGGCGGTGATCTCCATGAGGGCGGCGTAGGCGTCGCGGCGGGCCTCGGAGCCGTAGACCTTGACGGCGGAGGCGTCCTGCGGGGTGAGGGTGCCGTCCTCGACGGCGGTGACCATCTGCCAGTTGAGGAGCTTGAGGGCCTCAAGACGGGTGTGGGTGCGGGCGAGCAGTCGGCGCACCCAGCCGAGGTCCAGCACCCGGCGGCCGTCGGCGAGTTCGGTGCGGGCGGCCCAGTGCTGGACGTCGTGCAGGGCGCGGACGGCCATCGTGCCGTGCGCCGCGAGGGTGACGCGTTCATGGTTGAGCTGGTTGGTGATCAGCCGCCAGCCCTGGTTCTCGGCGCCGACGCGGCGGGAGACGGGGACGCGGATGTTCTCGTAGTAGCTGGCCGTGGTGTCGTGGGAGGCCAGGGTGTTGATGACGGTGCAGGAGTAGCCGGGGTCGGAGGTCGGCACCAGCAGCATGGTGATGCCCTGGTGCGGCGGGGCGTCCGGGTCGGTGCGCACGGCGAGCCAGACCCAGTCCGCGGTGTCGCCGTTCGTCGTCCAGATCTTCTGCCCGTTGACGAGGTACGTGTCCCCGTCCCGCACGGCCCTGGTCCGCAGTGCGGCGAGATCGGTGCCCGCCTCGGGCTCGCTGTAGCCGATCGCGAAGTCGATCTCGCCGGACAGGACGCGTGGCAGGAAGTACGCCTTCTGCTCCTCGGTGCCGAACTTCATGAGGGTCGGCCCGACCGTGTTCAGCGCCATCAGCGGCAGCGGTACGCCGGCCTGCGCGGCCTCGTCGAAGAAGATGAACTGCTCCATCGCCGACATGCCCCGCCCGCCGTACTCCTCGGGCCAGCCGACGCCGAGCCAGCCGTCGGTGCCGAGGGTGCGGATCGTGTCGCGGTAGAAGCGTTTACGGGCGGCCGGGTCGGCGTACCGGGCGTAGGCGTTGTCCGGGACCAGGCGGGCGAAGTAGGCGCGCAGTTCGGCGCGCAGTCGCTGCTGCTCGGGCGTGTGGTCGAGGTGCACGGCGCCTCCAGGCTCCCCAAGGGCGGTCCTGACGGCGCACACCGTAGAACGTGTTACAGAAATTGGGAAGCGTCAGGCCAGCGTCTCCAGGAAGTCGACGCAGGCGTCGGCACAGGCCCGGCAGGCCGTCGCGGCCGATTCGGCGCCCGGGTGCCCCTCGAAGGCGCGGGCGCATTCGAGGCAGGTCCGGCGGCACCAGTCGACCCGGCCGCGCAGCCCCTCCTCACCCTGCCGGCTCTCCTCGCACAGCAGCCGGCAGGTGGCGTCGCACACCTCCGCGCACATGATCCCCAGTCGGCGCACCCGCTCCTGGTGCTCGGAGCCGCCCGGATCGACCAGGCTGACCCGTACCGAGCAGGCGCGGGCACACTCCGTGCACGCCTGGGCGCAGCTGAAGCGGTCCTCCAGGAACCGGTAGAGCTGCTGTGGGGAAGCCTGCTGGGTCACAGGGTGCGGGTTGCCCCGAGGGATCGGGACAAACCCGCGCCCGCCGCGGACCCGGGACAAACCGCCGCGGACCCGGGACAAAACTGCCCTCGCACCACCTATGTCCTCTTTATTTTATTTGTTCGATTCATGTGGTTATTCGATTCATGTGGTTATAGGACGGGTATCCCTGTTCCATGAACACCGCATCGATGCAGCTGGCCGCGACGAGCGGCCTGATGAGCCTCGTACTCTTCGTCGTGGCCGTCGGACTGCTGGCAGTGCTCGGCGGCGGCTTCTGGCTGACCTCTCGCGTCAAGTCCCGCGAGCCCGCTCGCCCACGTCCCGAGGAGCAGCCCAAGCTGCCACCGGAGGGCGCGGTGCACGAGATCCGGGAGAACCGGGACTACCAGGAGGTTCCCAAGACACCCGAGGGCGGCCGTCCGCTCACCCCCTACGAGCTGAGCAACATGGACTCCAAGACCAGCGAGGACCAGAAGCGTCCGCGCTGGAGCAGCGGGTCCAGCGGGTCCTTCGGAGGCGGGGGGCTCGGCGCTCACTGACGGCTCGGCATCCACTGACGAGCGGTGACCGTGGCCCGCGTCGACCGACGCGGGCCACGTCTCGTATGTCCGGGTTCCCGCGGGGCCCGGCCGTGGCTCAGGGCCTGCGGGTCAGCCGGTGATGCAGATGGTCGAGGGCGTCGAGGAGGACCGTGCGGTGGTACCAGGCCAGCCAGGCCGCCGTGTCGGTGGCGAGCAGGCCGAGGGCCTCGGCCCGGGTGGAGGTCGGCAGGTGTCCGGCGTCGGGCCAGTGCACGGTGATCAGAGCGGCGCAGCAGCCGGCGGCGGACAGGACCGGGACGCATTGGAGGGACCGCGCGCCCGCCGCGAGCAGGGCGCGTCGGCCGTCCTCGGAGAGCAGCGCTTCGGTGGCCACGTCGGGCATGCTCACGCGCCGCCCGCGGGCACGGGCGACCGCCTCGGCCGTACCGTCGTCGCGGCCGCGTCCCAGGTGATCCAGGTAGGGGTCCGTGCCGCCGTGCCGGGCCTCCAGGGCGAGCGCGTTCACGGCGGGGTCGACGGACAGGACGTGACCGGCCGGGGCGTGGGAGATGGCGAGCGCCTCGCGGAGTACGGCGTCGATCATCCGCCCGCGGCAGCGGGGGTCGCGGTCGGTGCGGGCGAGGACGCGCAGCGGGGGCACGGGCAGCGGGCGGCGGGCCGGGAACCAGGTCGCGCCGTCGGGCGGGCGGGCCACCACGACGGCGGAGGCGAGGACCCGCAGCGGCACGTTGAACCGCTGGGAGGTCTCCCGCAGCACCCGGAAGGCGCCGCCGCCCTCGGGCAGGGCGTAACGGGCCATGAGCATGCCCTGGGCCATGCCGATCACCGGGGCGGTGCGGACCCGGGCGCGCAGGGCGCGGACCTCCTGGTGCAGGTCCTCGTAGGACGGCCGCAGCGGGTCGGCCATCGGCGAGCGCCAGGCGGGCAGCTCCTCCGCCTTGGCGGCGGCGCGGGCCAGTTCGCGCACGGCCTCGTCCAGGGTGGCGTACAGCTGGACGCCGTCCAGGCGGGCCAGGTGCACGGCCTCGCGGACGCCCGGCCGGGCCCGCACGATGATCAGATCGGGGCGCCCGGCGCGGACCCGCGTGGCCTCGCTGAGGGTGCGCAGCACGGCGGCGCCGCCGAGCTGTACGTGGGCCATGTCGAGGACGGGCCGCAGCCCGGCGCGGTCCGCCCGCTCCAGATGGCCGCGCAGCTCCTGCGACCAGGCGTGGGCGCCGTGCGCGTCCAGGGTGCCGGACATGCGCAGCAGCAGCGCGCCCTCGGCGGGCAGGCCCTCCACGACGGAGGACTCGATCACCAGGGGGGCCGGTGCGCCCGGCCGTGGCGAGAAGGCTTTCATGGCATCACCCGGGCAGGTCGGGCAGGGGCCGGTGCGGCCATGTCCCGACCATGAACCCGACCTTGGACCACCCACCATGCACGGCGGACGCCCCGCTCTCAACCGGACGCGACGGAGGGGCGGAGGATACGGCCGTCAGGGGTGCGGAGACCTCCGTCCCGGCGCGGTCGGCCCGTGCGGCCCCGACCGCGAGGCCGCCGCAGGGGGCTCAGAGCCAGGAACTCGCCCGCTCCCCCACCCGCCCCCGCCGACGGGCCAGCCGGCACAGCAGCCGGAACGCCTGGAAGAGGGTGAGCGGCCACAGCACCGCGAAGCACCACAGCGGCCCGGGGTCCCCGGTGCGGATGCCCATGACCGCGCAGAGCGCGGCGGCGAGGGCCAGCAGCAGGACGCCCGTCGGCAGCCAGATCCGCCGGTGTGCCCGGTCCGCCCGTTCCCGGTGGGCCCCGCCGCCCATCCGGCGGGCGAAGCCCCGGTCCTCCCGAAGATGCGCCTCGATCTCCAGCAGCGCCAGCCGCTCGCGCGGTGACAGCCGGGTCTTCTCGCGCCCGTCCCACATCTCCCAGTCGTCCACGGCGAGGCACCTCCTGCGCGGTCGGCGGCATCCGTCTCCCCGAGTTCCCCGCGCGCACGCCCCGAAGCGACGCCACGGTGCGTGGCCGATGCGTCGCGTACAGCGACGATCACGGCGGCCGCACCGCATGTCCATATCCCCGTAACCAGAGGTTCACCTTCCTCGGCAGCACCCGAATGAACCTCAAGCGATCATCAACAACCCCTGGATCTCGGGGTGGTGAGCGGTGGATATCGCGAAACGAGCCAATCCACTATTTCAAAAGCCAAGCAAAATTTCCGAGTTGGCGCCCCAGGGTCGAGATGTGTTCACCCGTCTCAGCCTTCCCGCGCTTATCATCTGCCCAGTAGTGGATCACTTCCCTCCACATCGCCAAGCATCAATCCGCACCCACGCGCAAGTGGTTGACCAGCCATGCCCGCGTGAGCGCTTCAGAAAGGTCCCTGCCATTGAGCACCGTGGTGGCCAAACGTTCACCGCGCGCCGAGGGTCCGCAGCTCCCCGAGGGACAGGTCGAGCTGGCGGAGCCGCCGGTTCTGGGGGAGCCGGCGAGCGCCGATTTCGGATCGGCGCTGATGTATCTGCCCATGGCGCTGGGCAGTGGCGCCATGGTGCTGATGTTCTCCATGCGCAGCGCCGGACCGACGACGTACATGATGTCCGGGATGATGGGCGTCGCCATGGTCAGCATGACGCTGACCCAGATAGGCCGGGCCGGTGCCGAGCGCCGGCGCAGGATGCGGGCCGAGCGGCGTGACTATCTGCGCTATCTCGCGCAGAAGCGCCGCCAGGCCCGGCAGGCCGCCGAGCAGCAGCGGGCCGCCCTGCTGTGGGACAACCCCGAGCCGGGGCAGCTGTGGGCGCTGGCGCTGGGCACCCGGCTGTGGGAACGCCGCCCGGCGCACGAGGACTTCGGCCGGGTCCGCATCGGACAGGGCATCCGCCGCGCCGCGTTGGAGTTCCTGCCGCCGCAGACCAAGCCGGTGGAGGACCTGGAGCCGCTGACCGCGATCTCGCTGCGCCGGTTCACCAAGGCGCACCAGACGGTGCCCCGGCTGCCGATCCCGGTCGCGCTACGGCGGTTCACCAGCGTGGAGCTGGCCGGTGAGCCCGAGCCCGCGCTCGGGCTGCTGCGGGCGATGGTCGCGCAGCTCGCCGCGTTCCACTCCCCCGACGAGCTGCGGATCGCCCTGCTCGGCGGGGCGTCGGCGCGGGCCGAGTGGGACTGGCTCAAGTGGCTGCCGCACAACGCGCATCCGCACGAGGAGGACGACGCCGGTCAGGTGCGGCTCGCCGCCGAGGACCACGACGCGCTGATGGACCTGCTCGGCACCGAGGTACGGGACCGGCCCGACCACGACCCGGACGCCTCGCCGAGCGTGGCCGAGCCGTTCGTGGTGGTCGTGGCGCAGGGCGTACGGCTGCCGGAGACCTCGCGGCTGACGCACGGCGGGCTGCGCAATGTCGTGCTGCTGGACGCGACGGGCGCGATGACCGGCGGTCCGAAGGTGCTGCGGCTGACCACCCGGGGCACCGGTGTCGAGTTCCCGGCCGGTGACGACACCGTGACCGCCGAGGCCGACGCGCTGAGCCGCACCGAGGCGGACACCCTGGCCCGGCTGCTCGCGCCGATGCGCACCAGCGGCAGCGTGGACCTGGTGGACCGGCCGCTGGAATCGGACTTCGACCTCACGGCGCTGCTGGGCATCCGGGACCCGCGCGGCTTCGACGTGGCCGCCAAGTGGCGGCCCCGCATCACCCAGTCCGCCCGTCTCCTGGTGCCGTTGGGCGTCACGGAGGAGGGCGAGGTCGTCGAGCTGGACATCAAGGAGTCGGCACAGGGCGGCATGGGCCCGCACGGTCTGCTCATCGGTGCCACCGGCTCCGGCAAGAGCGAGCTGCTGCGCACCCTGGTGATGGGCCTGGTCGCCACGCACTCCTCGGAGATCCTCAACCTGGTGCTGGTCGACTTCAAGGGCGGCGCGACCTTCCTCGGCATGGACCGGCTGCCGCACACCTCGGCGGTCATCACCAACCTGGCCGACGAGATCCATCTCGTGGACCGCATGCGCGACTCCATCAACGGCGAGATGATCCGCCGCCAGGAGCTGCTGCGCGAGTCCGGGTACTCCTCGCTGTTCGACTACGAGAAGGCGCGGGGCGCCGGGGCGAACCTGACGCCGCTGCCGTCGCTGCTGGTCATCGTGGACGAGTTCTCCGAACTGCTCGCCAGCAAGCCGGAGTTCGTGGATCTGTTCGTCTCCATCGGCCGCCTCGGGCGCAGCCTCGGGGTGCATCTGCTGCTGGCCTCCCAGCGGCTGGACGAGAGCCGTATCCACAAGGTCGAGGGGCATCTGTCGTACCGGATCGCCCTGCGGACGTTCTCCGCGATGGAGTCGCGCAGCGTCATCGGCGTCTCGCACGCCTATGAGCTGCCGTCGGCGCCGGGCAACGGCTATCTGAAGGTGGACACCACCAATCTGGTCCGCTTCAAGGCCGCTTACGTCTCCGGCGCCGCGCCGGAGCCGGTGGGCGAGGCCGAGCACTCCGCGCAACTGGCCGCCGCCGGGCAGGAGATCACCCTGTTCGGGCTGGAGCAGCAGGGCACGCTGATGTCCGAGCGGATCGCCGAGCAGCAGGCGCTGGAGGCCGCCCGGGAGGCGTCGGCCGCCGCCGAACGCAAGGCCGCCGCACAGGCGTTGGGCGGCGAGCAGAACGAGGAGAGTCTCCTGGAGGTGCTGATCGGGCGCCTCGCGGAGAGCGGGCCGCCGGCCCGGCAGGTGTGGCTGCCGCCGCTGACCGAGTCGCCGAGCCTGGACCAGCTGCTGCCGGGCATCGTGCCGGACCCGGCGCGCGGCATGAGCGCGGCGGACCACCCCTCGCTCAGCTCGCTGCGGGTGCCGCTCGGCATCGTGGACCGGCCCTTCGAGCAGCTGCGCGAGCTGCTGGTCGCCGATCTCTCCGGCGCCGACGGTCACATCGGGGTGGCCGGCGCCCCGCAGACCGGCAAGTCGACCCTGCTGCGCGCCCTGATGCTGTCCCTCGCGCTGACCCACACCCCCGAGGAAGTCCAGTTCTACTGCCTGGACTTCGGCGGTGGCGGTCTGGTCTCCACGGCCGGTCTGCCGCATGTCGGTTCGGTCGCCACCCGCCTCGAACGCGACCGCGTGCTGCGTACGGTCGCCGAGCTGAGCCAGCTCCTCGAGAAGCGCGAGGAGGAGTTCACCTCGCGGGGTCTGGAGTCGATGTCCGCCTACCGCAGGCTGCGGGCCACGGGCGAGATCGACGACCCCTACGGCGATGTGTTCCTGGTGGTCGACGGCTGGGGCACGCTGCGCCAGGACTACGAGGAGCTGGAGCCGCGGGTCATCGAGATGGCCGCGCGCGGGCTGTCGTTCGGTCTGCATGTGATCGGTTCCGCGGTGCGCTGGTCGGAGTTCCGGCCCCGGCTGCGGGACCTGCTGGGCACCAAGTTCGAGCTGCGGCTCGGCGATTCGATGGAGTCCGAGGTCGGCTCCCGGATCGCGGCGGCCGTACCGCACCAGCCCGGTCGCGGTCTGACCGCGGCCGGCCACCACTTCCTGTCCGCGCTGCCCCGCCTGGACGGCTCGGGCGAGACCGGCGACCTCACGACGGCCACCAAGTCGGCCGTGGCGGAGATCGACACCTTCTGGACGGGCCGCCCGGCCCCCGGCGTCCGGCTGCTGCCGACCCGCCTTCCGGTGACCGAACTCCCGGTGTCCGAGGACGACTTCAAGGTCTGCCTCGGCTGGGACGAGCAGCGTCTCGAACCGGTCTGGCACGACTTCACCACCAACCCGCACCTGATGGTGTTCGGCGACGGCGAGACCGGCAAGACCAACGCGCTGCGCCTGATGATCCGCGCCATCACCGCCCGCTACACCCCCGAGGAGGCGCGCATCATGGTCGCCGACCCGGGGCGCGGGCTCCTCAACTCGGTGCCCGAGGCGTACCGGGTCGGGTACGTGGTGGACAGCGACGCGCTCGCCCAACTGGCCACCAGCGCCTCGGTGTCGGTGGGCAAGCGGGTGCCGGGCCCGGACATCAGCCCGGAGCAGCTCGCCCGCCGCGACTGGTGGGAGGGGCCGCTGCTGTTCGTCCTCATCGACGACTACGACCTGTTCTCCGGAGCCCCGGGCGCGCCCTCCCCGATGGCGCCGCTGGTGCCGCTGCTCGCGCAGGGCCTGCACATCGGCATGCACCTGGTCGTCGCCCGCAGCACCTCGGGATCGATCCGCGCCATGATGGACCCGGTGCTGCGCCGCCTGTGGGAACTGGGCAACCCCGGCCTGCTCTTCTCCTACCCCAAGGAGGAGGGCAAGTTCCTCGGCGAGGCCAAGCCGCGCACGCTGCCCGCGGGCCGGGCCCAGCTGGTCACCCGGCGTTCGGTACGCCTCGTACAGACCGGGCTGGTGTCCTCATGAACAGCATGAACGGCATGAACGGCACGAGCGGCATGCGCACCCTCCCCACGTCCCCCTCCCTCTCCCCCTCTCCAGGAGCAGTCCGATGACCACAGCCCCCGCGGTCACCGCACCCGCCTCGGAGGTCTGCCGGGTCACGGTGGTGGGCCCCACCGGCCAGGCCGACCTGGCGATCCCGCTCACCACACCGGTCTCCGCGCTGCTGCCCGTACTGGTGCGCCATGTGACGACGGAGACGGCCGAGCGCGGCACGCCCTGGGTGCTGCAACGGCTCGGCGAGGACCCGTTCGACGCCGACGCCACCCCCGCCACCGTGCAGCTGCGCCACGGCGAGGTGCTCCATCTGCGGCCCGCCGACGAGCCGTTGCCCGCCCTGCACTTCGACGATGTCTCCGACGGGGTCGCGCATGTCGTGACAGCGTTGCCAGGCGGCTGGCGCCCGGCGCTGACCCGGGGCCTGGCGCTCACCCTGGCGGTGCTGGCGCTGCCCGCGGTGGCGTGGGCGCTGCTGGGGTTCGGACCGGGGCCCGGGGCCTCGATCGGCGCCGGGGTGATCGCCGTACTGCTGGCCGCCGGATGCGTGGCCGCCGACCGGCTCTCCGCCGACGAGGGCAGTGTGCTGGTCGCCGGTCTCGGCGCGCTCGCGTTCGGCGCGCTGGCCGGGCTGACCTTCCGCCAGGGGCCGCACGGCGGGTTCGCGCCGGGGCTGCCCGGGATGCTGGCCGCGGCGGGCGGTGTCGTGGTGGTGGCCGTCGCGCTGCTGGCACTGCGCCCGCTGCCGCTGGTGGTGCCCGGCACCGCGCTGGGCACCGCGCTCGCCGCCGCCGTGGGGACCGGCCTGATGCGCGCCACCCACTGGCACGGCGCGCAGGCGGTCGCCGTGGTCGCGGTCGCCATGTTCGTGCTCGGCCACTTCGGCCCCCGGCTCGCGCTGCGCACCGCCCGGCTGCGGGTGCCCCGACTCCCGCACAACGCGGCCGAGTTGCAGGAGGACATCGACCCGGAGCCGCAGGAGCGGGTGGAGCGCAGGGTCAAGGCGGCCAGCTCCTTCCTGGACACCCTCAGTGTGTCCTCCGCGTTCGTCTACGCGGCCGGGTTCTGGTACATGACCCGCGAGGGCGGCTGGATCGGCTGGCTGCTGCCGCTGGTCTTCGCGGGCGCGGTGCTGCTGCGGGCGCGCGGCCTGAACCGGTCCGCGCAGCGCGTGCCGACCGTGCTCGCCGGTGCCGCCGGTCTGGCCACGGTGGCGCTCACCCGGTTCGCCGCGGCGGGCGACGGCGCCCGGGTGATCGTGGTGGCCGTGCTGCTCGTCGCGGTCCTCGCCCTGCTGGTGGCCGCGTGGCGGCTGCCGACCGGCCGGCTGCTGCCGGTGTGGGGGCACAGCGGCGACCTGCTGGAGACGGTCACCGCCATCGCGCTGCTGCCACTGCTGCTCCAAGTCCTGCACGCGTACGCCTACTTCCGCGCCCTGACGAGCTGAGAGGAGGCGCATCGTGCAGACCCGACGCGATCACATGCAGGCGTACCAGTTCGCCATGGGCCGCCTTGCGACCGCCCTCGTCACCGGCGACCCCGGCCGCGGCGACAGCCCCACCAAGCGGGCCGCGCTGGGCAGTTTCTTCGGCGCGGGACTCGTCGTCCTGCTCTCCCTGGGCTTCCTGGTCTACGGCAAGCTGTCGCCGGTGACCACGGCGGCCTGGCGCGAGCCCGGCTCGATCGTCGTGGAGAAGGAGACCGGCACCCGCTATCTCTTCCTCGACGGCAGGCTGCGCCCGGTGCGCAACTACGCCTCCGCGCTGCTGCTGACGGGCAAGGGCGCCGCCGTACGCACCGTGGCGGCCAAGGCGCTGAGCGACGTACCGCACGGCGCGCCGATCGGTATCGACGGCGCGCCCGACTCCCTGCCCACCCAGGCCACCCTGCTGGCGGGGGCCTGGACCGACTGCCTGCGCCCGGACCTGCCGTCCGGCCATGTGGTCGACTTCGCGCCGGGCGGCCACGCGGGCGCCTTTCCCGCCGGGCGGCAGCTGCTGCTGAAGTCCGCGAGCGGTCAGCGCTTCCTGCTGTGGCGGGGCACCAAGTACCCGGTGCCCGCGCAGTCCGCGCTGATCGCGCTCGGCCTCGACGGCGACCGTCCGGTGGCCGCGTCCGCCGCGTGGCTGGCCGCCGTACCGACCGGGTCCGCGCTCGCCCCCGCCAAGCTCGACCGGATGGGCGACGCGGCCGGGCAGATCGCCGGACGGCCCGCCGCCGTGGGCCAGTTGTTCACCATGAACGCGGCGGGCGCACGGCACACCTACGTCATGACCGCCGGTGGGGTGGCCCAAGTAAGCGCCACCGAGGCCGCGTTGCTCGCGGCCCGGCCCGGCGCGCCGGCCACCCGCCAGGTATCGGTGACCGACATCGCCTCCGCCCGGGTCTCCGCCCACCACTCCCTGGACAGCGGGGTGCCGGATGTGCTCGGCGCCCCGGCGGTCGACACCTCCGGGCAGGCGGTGTGCCTGCGCGAGAGCACCCAGGGCGCCCGGCTCAGCGCGGCCGTGGTCGTTCAGAGCGGTCCGGCGGCGACGGGGAAGCAGGGGGTGCTGGTGCCGCCGTCGCACGGTGTGTACGCGGTGGACCAGCGGGAGGTGGCGGCGCAGGTGGCCAGCCCGCACACCTTCCTGATCACCGACCAGGGCATCGTCTACCCGCTGGGCTCCTCTGCCGCGCAGTCCCTCGGCATCGGCGGCGGCACCCCGGCCGCGCTGCCGGAGAGCCTGCTGGTGGCGCTGCCCCACGGGCCGGTCCTCGACCGCTCGGTGGCCGCGCTGACGGTGAAGGCGGGACAGGACGGGGCGGCGGCATCCCCCTCGGCCGACTCCCTCCAGCCGCAGGGCACTTCGGGCGTCGGCCGGGCCTCGGGCAAGGCCCCGGTCCCGGCGGTGTCCGCCGATCCGTCCCCCACCGGCTCCGCCGATCGGGTGGGGTGAGCGGATGCGCAGAGGACTGGGCACCGCCCGGGCGGGCGGGACGGCGTTGCAGTGCCGGGCCGAGGGCCGGGCCCTGCTGGTGCACCCCAAGGGCGAACCCGACCCGCAGGCCGCGGCGTTCGCCGCGGGGCTGGCCGCCGACCCGCAGCACACCCTGGCCGTGGTGGATCTCCCCTACGGGTCGCTGGAGGGCTCGGCGGACGCGGTGGCACGGCTGCTGGCGGGCCGGGGCGAAAGCCTGCGCCTGGTCTTCGGCCGCGGCACACCACAGGAGTCGCGGCGTGCCGCGCAGCGGATCGCGGACCGGCTGGACCGACTGGTGCTCGCCCCGGACGGCGCGGTGCTGCCGACCGACGGCGGCGGCCTGTTCATCCCGAGCGACCACGGCGCGGGCTGGCTGCGGTTCCGGCCCGGCCGTTCGGCGGAGCGCGACTCGCGCCGATTCCCCAAGCCACGCTGGGAGTTCTCCACCTTCGACCGCCCCTGGACGACCAGCGGCCACGGCGTCGCCGAGCCGGCGCCCTGCGGGGTGTGGGTGCGCAGCCCGCACGACCATCCCGCCGCCGAGAGCGGCCGGCGCCTGGTGGACCGGCTGCCGAGCCATCCCGACATCCTCACCGTGGTCCTCGGCAGCCCCGGGGGCCCGCCGGTGACCCTGGCGGACGTGACCCGGCTGTGGGAGACGGTCCTGCCGTCCGCGCGCTCCTGGGTGCGCTTCCTGCACCTCGGTCCCGTCGCGCTGCCCGAGGGCGCCGAGGCGCTGGGCCAGGAACTCGCCGACGCGCTCGGCCAGCAGGTGGTGCTGTACGCGGGCGTCCCCGTCGAGTCGCGCGCCGGGCTCGCCTCGCCCGAGGTGGCGGCGGTACGGCCGGACGGCACGCTGGGCCACCACCCCTTCGTCAGCGAGCTGATGTACTTCCCGCGCACCGGGAGCGCCCCCGCGCCGCCCGCCCTCTTCGGGCTGCGCCGACCCCTGTTCGGGGTGCCGGAGATCACCACCGGTGTGTACGAGTACGCCGCCGACGCCGTACTCGAAGTGGTGCAGAGCGGGCTGTGGATGCGCCCGCTGGCCGAGCCCGCGGACGGTGACGCGGTACGCCGCATTCCGGCCGCGCCCGGCTACGCCGCCATCCTCTACGACCGCAGCACACCTGGCGCGGCCGACCGTATGCGCTCGCTCGCCGAGGACATGCTGTGGCGGCTGGACCCCGAGCGCCGCGAGGGCTTCACGATCGCCCCGGCCGACGAGCCGGGCCATGTGGTGGTGACCTCGGACGACACCGAGCTGTGGTCGGCACCGGACGCCACGGCGACGGGTCCGCAGGCGATCGCCCCGACCGCGTCCCGGGGACAGGCCCGGGCGGCGGAGGCGGCGCCCTGGGGTTCGGGAACCCCGGCCGCGACTCCGGTGGCAGAGCACGAAGTTGTACGAGGTGAGGGCCCCGGCGCGGCTTCGGCGCTGGCGCATCTGGACGTCGACGAGACGACCGTACGGGTACGGGGGAACGCGGCACCGGCGACGCCGCCCGTGGTGGCGCCCCCCGCGGCCAGGACCGAGTCCGAGGCACCGGCGGCCGGGCTGCCGCGGGTCGAGTCGGGCGACGACGTCCATGTGACCGGCGAGCCCGGGGACGCGGGCACGGCCGGGCGTCCTGAGACGGTCGCCACCTCGTCGGCCGCTACGACGGCCGAGGGCCCCGTGCCCGTACCCGTGCCCGAGCCGGTGCGGGCGGACCCGCGCCCCGGGCCGGAGCCGATACCCGACGCGCCGCGCACCGACGGTCCGGCGCCGACGCCCGTGGTCCAGGGGCCGGTGCCGCCGGTGCCCGCGCCGCCTCGTCCCGCCGCGCCCGCACGCCTTCCGCTGCCCGACCTTCCGGCCGTGTCCGAGCCGGGAAGCCCCGGCGAGCCGCCGAGGGAGAACCCGCGCCAGGCGGACGATCGGGCGGACGATCCCGAGAGCCGGGAGACGGACCTCCCGGCGCGGACCGGCATACCCGCGCAACCGTCCGCCCCGGAGGCGGAGCATGGACCCGCGCCGGAGCCGGTGAAGTCGGCTGCGCACGCGCCCGGTTCGCCGGGCGCCGGTCCGTCGGTGCCGCCCGCCCCTGCCGCCGAGAAGCCGGAGCCGCAGCCGCAGCCGCAGCCGCAGCCCACGGTGCCGCCGACGGCACCCGCCGCTCCCCCGGCACCCGCCCCCGCCGCACGGCCCGCGCCGTTGATCCGGCTGGAGTCCGACTCCCCGGCCGCCGCTCCCGTGGAGCCCGCCGACACCGGCGGGGCCGACGGGCCGACGCCGCCTGCCCCCGCACCCGCACCCGGCGCCCCCGAGGGTCCCAAGCCCCCGGCGGCCGCCCCCGCGGCCGTCCCCGGTGTCCGTGTCCAGCCCACTCCCAAGGCGTCCGCCTGCGCCGTGCCGCCCGAGCGCGGCACCGAGAAGGAGCGGGACTGGGTGCGGCGGACGCTGAGCACGCAGTACAACGCGGTCGCGGGCACGGTGTCCCGGGTGATGTCGGAGTCGCCGGGACTGCGCGGCGGCGCGCGCGGCGAGGCGGCGGACGCGCTCACCGACCTGGTGGCCGTACGGCTGTTCCTGTCCGGGGACGGCGCGCAGGTCAACGCGGCCGTACGCGCCGCGGCGGTCGGTCCGCACGTGCCGCTCGCCCGCTGTGTGGCGGCCGGGCTGCGCAGGCTGCCCTCGTACCGGGGTGCCGCGCTGCTGCGGGCCCGGGCGAGCGCGGCGGAGCGGGCGTGGTTCCGGGAGGGCCGGCTGGTGACGGAGTGGGCGTTCTGCACGGCGTACGGCGCCCCGCGCCCCGGCCCGCACGACGCCACCGACTTCCTGATCTGGTCGATCACCGCCCGCCGTACCAATCTGATCGACCCCGCCGAGCCGGACCGCGTGGTGTTCCTGCCCGGCACCACGTTCAAGGTGCTGCGCCCCGCCGAGGGCGAAGGCCCGGTGCTGCTGCGGGAGTTGTCGCCGTCGGAGATCGCCTCCGACGGCAAGGTGGACGTCCAGCGGGTGCCGCTGGACGAGATCGCGCTGGACGGACTCGAGCGCGCGGCCGCCGCGCTGCGCGCCGACGACGCGGCGGACCGGGACGAGCGGGGCGGCCCGGACGACCTCGGGACGCCCCCGGGTCTGATCGGCGGGGCACCGGCACCCCGGCAGCGCCCGCGCGGCGCCGGGGACGGCAACGGCAACAGCGGCGACGTGAGTGCGCCTGACGAGGGAGCGAAACTGTGACCCGGCCCGTACTACTGGTGTCGCCGGACCGCCCCGGGGCCTACCGCGCCATCGCCGACGCCCTGGTGGACGCCACCGACGGTGCGCTGATCACCGTCGCGCCGGGGCGTTACGAGGAGAGCCTGTACATCAACCGCGCGGTGACGGTGGCCGCCGAGGGCGCCGGTGGCACGGTGGAGATCGCGGCGGCCTCGGGCAGCACCCTAGTCCTGGACGCGGAGGCGGTCCGGCTCACCGGCCTCCAGCTGTCCGGCACCGACCGCGAGGCCCCGGTGCTCGACGTGCGCCGGGGACAGGCCGCGCTGGACGGCTGCCGGATCTCCGGTGAGGCGTGGGCGGCCGTGCTGGCCTGGCAGGACGGCGTGGTCGCGCTGCGGGACTGCCAGGTCACCAACGCGCAGGGCGCCGGCATCGTGATCACCTCCGGCGGCGCCAACGCCGTGGAGGGCACCCACATCCAGGAGGTCGGCTCGTCGGCGGTCGTGGTGGCCGAGCACGGCCGGCTGACCCTGCGCGACTGCCGGCTCGACCGGGCCCGGGGCAACGGCGTCTGCGTCAACGGACAGGCCACGGCGGTGGTGGAGGGCACCCGGATCAGCGGCAGCGGCAAGCCCGCGCTCGCCGTGGAGCAGAACGCGCGCGCCACGCTGACCGGCGTCGAGGTGAGCGGCAGCGCGGCCCTGGACGCGTATCTCACCAGCGCGGCCGAAGTCGTCCTGAACCGCTGCTCGTTCACCGGCTCCGGTGGCCAGGCGATCCGGGTCGGCGAGGGCAGCGCGCCGGTGCTGCGCGAGTGCCTGGTCGCCGGGGCCCGGCGGGAGGGCATCCATGTCTCGGCCGGTGCGCGGCCCCGCCTCGAGGACTGCCGGATCACCGGCACCCCGACCGGTCTGCTGGTGGAGGCGGGCGGGCACGCCGAGGGCGCGGGGCTGACCGTCGAGGGCGCGGGCACGGCGGCCGTGCACGTGGCGGACGGCACGGTGGTGCTGGACCGGCTGACGGCCGACGCGGGCGGCACCGCGTTGCGCGGCGTCGGCTCCCACGCGCAACTGACCGTGCGCGAAGCCGAGTTGGTGACGGCGGTCGAGCTGTCCGAGGGCGCCTCGGCGACGCTGTCCGCGCTGCGGCTGCGCTCCGGCGGCGGCAGCGGCCTCGCCCTCGCCTCGGGTGCCCGCGCCGAGGTGACCGGCTCGGCGTTCACCGGCTGCTCGACACTCGTCGGCGCCGAGGCCGAACTGAGCGCCCAGGACAGCGAGTTCACCGGGGCGGACGGCGACGGCATCCGGATCAGCGCGGGCGGTGCCCTCACCGCGGTCGGCTGCCGGGTCAACGGCGCGCGCGGCCACGGCGTGAACGTGCAGGCGTCCTCGCGGGCCGAACTGACCAACTGCACCGTCTTCGACAACGGCGGCGACGGCGTGCGCTGCAACACCGACGAACCGGTGCGGGTGCACGACTGCGAGATCCGCGACAACGGCGGCGTCCCGGTGCGCCAGCTCAAGACGGGCCGGGTCTCGGTGGAGCGCGTCGACACCGGCGGCGACCCGGGCGGCCGTACGACCGCCACCACCGGCACCGGCGGCTCCGGCGCGCTGGACGCCGAGGCGGCGACCCGGGCGGCCGCGCACACCGGCACCGGACCCCTCGCGGAGCTGGAGGGGCTGGTCGGCCTGGAGAGCGTGAAGCTGGAGGTCACCGGGCTGATCAACCTCAACAAGATGGCGCAGCGCCGCCAGGAGATGGGCCTGCCGATGCCGCCCATGAGCCGGCACCTGGTCTTCGCGGGGCCGCCCGGCACCGGCAAGACCACGGTGGCCCGGCTCTACGGTGCGGTCCTCGCCGAACTGGGCATCCTCAGCCAGGGCCATATCGTCGAGGTGGCCCGCGCCGACCTGGTGGCGCAGATCATCGGCGGTACGGCCATCAAGACCACGGAGGTCTTCAACAAGGCGCTCGGCGGTGTGCTGTTCATCGACGAGGCGTACACCCTCACCAACCAGTCCCGCGGCAACGGCCCCGACTTCGGGCAGGAGGCCGTCGACACGCTGATGAAGCTGATGGAGGACCACCGCGACGAGGTCGTGGTGATCGTGGCCGGGTATTCGGCGCAGATGGAGCAGTTCCTCGCCTCCAACCCGGGCATGGCCTCCCGCTTCGCCCGCACCGTGGAGTTCCCCAACTACAGCGCCGAGGAACTGGTCACCATCGTGCGGGGCCTGTGCGCCAAGCACTACTACGAGCTGTCGGGCTCGGCGCTGGAGGCCCTGGACCGCTACTTCCAGGACGTGCCCAAGAGCGCCACCTTCGGCAACGGCCGCGTCGCCCGCCAGGTCTTCGAGGAGATGATCAGCCGGCAGGCCTCCCGGCTCGCCGCCGAACCCCCGGGCGATGACACGGAGTTGTCCCGTCTGGACGGCGCGGACGTCATCACGGTGCCGGGCGGCGCGGCGGAGGCGCAGGGCGGCCCGGCGGCCCCGGCGAGCGGCCGGGCCGAGCAGCGGGCCGACGCAGGATCCGGCACCCCGCGGCCCGCGAGCCCGGCCCCCGCCCCCTCCTCGGCGTCCGCACAACCGGCGGGCCTGCGCAAGCTGGCCGCGATGACCGGCCTCGACACGGCCCGCGCCGCCCTGGCCACCCGCGTCGCGGCGCTCGCCGGTGCCCCGCGGGAGCCCGGGCGGGCGGTGTCCGCGCAGGCCAACATCGTGCTGGAAGGGCCGCAGGGCAGTGGTCGGCGGGCGCTGGCCCGGGCGTACGCGCGGTGTCTGACCGAGGCGGGGCTGCTCAGCTCGGGCACCGTGCACGAGGTACGGCTATCCGCGCTCCCGGCCCGCTTCCCGAAGCAGCCCGCCCACCGGCTGGCGGCGGCCCTGGAGGAGGCGGAGGGCGGGCTGCTGGTGCTGCGTCTCGACGACGCCCTCGGCCGCCGTTCGCCCGCCGAGCGCGCGGCGGTCCTTGACGGGCTGGCCCGGCTGGCCGGTACGCCCTGCGACACGGTGCTCGCGCTGTGCGGCTCGCCCGCCGAGCTGCGTGCGCTGGTGGGCGAACGGGCCGATGTCGCCGAGGAGTTCGCCGAGTACCTGCGGCTCGACCCGTACACCGTGGAGCAGGCCATCGAGCTGGTACGGCGCCGGTTGTGGGCCTTCGGCTTCCAACTGGCCGACGACGCGGTGGAGATGCTGGCCGCCGCCTTCCGTGCCGCGCCGCCGCCCGGGGGTGCCTGGGAGGCACACCGGCTGGCGGAACGGCTCGCCGCGTCGGCCCGTACCCGTACGGTGTCCGCGACCGACCTGCCCGGCCCTTCGGCGCCCGACGCGACTCCGGGGTCCGGCCCCGCGGGCGCGGCGGCTGATCTCGCGGCCGGTGCGGGTGGACCAGGTGAACACGATCTTGGCCACGTCGGGGTGGTCCACCAGGGCCCGCCCGGCGATGTGGCCGCGGCCGGTGAACGCCCCGCACCCGGGGGCCGGACTGCCGGGCAGCACAGAGCCGCCGCCGCAGGCGAGGCCCCTGGTGCAGACATGAGAGACGTCCGCCCCGGCGCCGCGCACGACCTCGTGCGCGGCGCCGGACGGCGGGTGAACCCCCCACCATCCGGCGCCGACGCACACCCCCCGCGGGTGCCGCGTCACTGTCAACGGCCCAGGCCGGGCGCCGCAGTTCGAGAGAGGACCATACGATGGCACTGACGTCAGTCGAACTACAGGGAATGACCGCCGCCCAGGGCAGCTTCCAGACCGCCCTGGACGAGACGACCGGCTCGTACTCGCAGATGGACGGCCAGATCGAGGGCCTGCGGGCGAGCTGGAGCGGCGAGGCCGCGAACATCTACCACACGGCCATGCAGGACTGGCTGACCGACTTCGACAAGGTCAACCAGGCGCTGCGCACCATGCTGGAGAAGCTGGCGCAGAACACCCACATCTACGCCAACACCCACGAGAACACCCAGCAGCAGGCGCAGCAGGTCGCGCAGCAGATCGGCTCGGGCAGCGTCGGTCTGCCCGGCTTCCCCTCCTGACCGGTCCCCGACCGACGCACACCTTCGTACTCGCATCCGTTCCCAAGGAGCCGGACAGCAGATGACCACGTACACCGTTCAGATGGAGCAGGTCGACTACATCGTCGGCGAGATGAACTCCATCACGCAGCGCATCAACCAGACTCTCACCGAGCTGGACAACGCGGCGAAGATGCACCTCAGCGAGTGGACCAGTGACGCCCAGCAGACCTACCAGCAGGTCAAGGCGCAGTGGGACGCGGCCGCCGCGGACATGACCCAGAAGGCCGCCTCCGCCACGCAGATGCTCGGTGAGATCAACGAGTACTACTCCAGTGGCGAGCGCCAGGGCGTTCGGCTCTGGGGGTGACCGATGGCTGACCAACCTCTACCGATCCCGGAACCGCACACGTCGACGCCGACTCCGGACCCGCAGCACTACGACGGCGGCACGACACTCGATTCCGGGCACGGCACCGTGACCGCGTCCACCACCTTCAACCCGCCCAACGTACCGGGCGGTTCGGGTAATCCGGGCAGCGGTACCAGTGTGGACACCCCGTCGATGCTGTTGTTCGCCGACAACATCGACAAGCTGATCCAGCCCACGCGGGACGCCGCGACCGAGCTGGGGAAGGTGCAGGCCGAGCCGGGCGCGTTCTATCACGCGAACCAGATCCGGACGAAGGTCAACGGTCCGAACGCCGACTCCGGGCTCAAGGAGTCGTACATCAAGGTGTTCCAGGACCTGGCCCAGGGCCTCGGTGATCTGCGCGACGGCGTCAAGCAGTTGGCGCAGCACTACACCACTCTGGAAGACGCCGGGCGGATGAAGGCCACGGATCTGCAGAACGCCATGCAGAGCACGAGCAGCGACTTCACCAGCCTGGTGACCGACGCCGGCGGGTCCGGCGGCGGTGGAGCAAGTTGACGGGTGGTCCCCGCCGCCCCCGGTGCCGTACGACGGTGACCGGGGGCGGCGGGGACCCTGACAGGGGCGCAAGCGGGAGACTGGGGCAAAGATGGGCAGCCCGGACTACAACACCGGCGGGTTCAGCGACAGCGGTGACGGCATCTTCGCCGATCCCGGGAACGATCCGGGGTCGATCGACGACTACAACTCGTGGGACTGGAAACAGATCATGGCGGCCATCAATGGCATGTCCGCCGGCACCGGTTCCGACTCCAACGAGGAGCGTGCCAAGGGCATCTCCGACCCCCAGTCCCTGATGGACGCGGCGGGCCACTTCCTGAACGCCGAGGTGGTGCTCGCCGGTATCGCCAAGAGCCTCGCCGACCAGGCGAACGCGCTGGCCGGGGAGAACGGCCCGTGGAAGGGGGCCGCGGCGGACGCCTTCTGCGACATGATCAACACGTTCTCGCGCCAGGTGAAGGCGACCGCGGACGTGCTCTCCGGCGGCGAGGCGGGCAACTCGGTGCCGCAGCAGCTCGCCGACAACTCGGTCAATCTGTACAACGCCCGGGTCAAGATCGCCGACATCGACGCCTGGTACGCCGACCAGGCCGTGAAGATGGGCGTCAAGCCGATGAGCAACGGCCTGATCCCGATCCACGAGAAGCCGCAGCTGGTCGACATGATGACCAGCGACATGCGGGCGGTCCTCAAGAGCCTGGCGGGCGAGTACCAGGTCACCATCGACTCGGTGCACACCCCGCCGCCCGTGACCAGCCCCACGGACAGCCCGGATGTGCCGGACGACGTCCCGGACGTCTCCGACCCCAATCTGACCGACCCGAACCTGCCCGATGTCAACGCGCCGGATCCGCAGGCGTTCTCGTCGCCCGACACCTCGGGCCTGCCGGACCCGCAAATGCCCGGCATCGACCCGATGAGCACGCTCGCCACGCCCTCGCCGTACTCCGGCGACACCAGTGTGGACGGCAACGCGCCCGGTCTGGACGGGCTTCCCAAGGACGCGCTCGGCAACGACACCCTCGATCCGAGCGCCCTCGACCAGGCGCTCAACCCGTCGGCGTTCCCCGGCGGTTCCAACCTGGACGACGGTCTTCCGACGTTCTCGCCCACCTCCTTCCCGGGCGGCCTGAACACGGGTACCGGCGACGGGAAGTTCCCCTCGCTGGCCGACAACCTCGCCGAGGATCCGGCCAGTTGGTCGGACACCGGCGGGCTTCCCGAGGACTTCCCCGGCGACACGGGGGTCGGCGGCACCGGCGGCCTGAACGCGGGGGCAGGGCTCGGCGATGTCGCCCCCGAGCAGTTCCCGGGCGGCCTCGGCACGGAGTCCGGACTGCCGGAGGGGCTCGCCTCGCCGTCCCTCCTGGACAACGCGCTGGAGTCACCGGCCATCGACGGCCTGTCGCAGGGCGAACAGGGCCTCGGCACGGGCGGGATGCCGATGATGCCGGGCATGGGCGGGAGCGGCATGCCGCAGACCGGCGCCCTCGACCCCAGCGACTCCAGCGGACTGCTCGACAGCGAGGCCGAGCCCTGGAGCGGTGACCCGAGCGTGGCCGACGAGATCGGCGGCAGGGGCGCCGACGCGGGCGGCGACGGCCTCGGGCTGCCGCTGGACGAGGCGGAGGCCGCGGGCTACCCCGGCGGGCTCTCCACCGAGGAGGGTCTCACCGGCACCGGTACCGGCGCGGGCGGCATGCCCATGATGCCGGGCATGGGCGGGGGCGGCATGCCGCAGACCGGCGCCCTGGACCCCAGCGACTCCAGCGGACTGCTCGACAGCGAGGCCGAGCCCTGGGTCGGCGACCCCGAGGTGGGCGAGGAGATCGGCGGTGCCGGGGCCCGGGCGGGCGGCGAGGGGCTGGGGCTGCCGCTGGACGAGGAGGCGCGGGCACTGCCGGGCGCGCTCGCCGCCGAGGAGGCCGAGCAGGGCTCGGCCCTGGGCATGGGCGGCATGAACGGCATGCCCATGATGCCCGGCATGGGCGGGGGCGGCCCGGCCGCGCAGGGCACGACCGACCCGAGCGACGCCTCGGGGCTGCTGGAGCCCGAGGGCGAGCCGTGGACCGGTGAGCCCGGGGTGCCCGAGGAGATCACCGGGGGCGCCGGAGCGGGTGGCGAGGGACTCGCACTGCCCGAGCCCACCGAGGGTGTGATGATCGGCTCGGACGGGCTGCCCATCGCGCCGGGGCCCACGGCGGCTCCCGTGGCGCCCCTCGCGGACGGCGAGGAGATGGGTGCCGCTGTCGCGGGCGAGGCCGAGGCGGCGGAGGCGGGTGCCGCCGTGGCGGGCGAGGCCGCGCCCGCGATGCCCGGCATGATGCCCGGCGCGGGCGCCCCTTCCGCCGGTGCGCGGGACGAGCGGTCGGACGCCTCCGGTCTGCTGGATCCGGACGAGCAGGTGTGGACGCCGGAGGCGGAGCCCGACGGCGAGCGTCCGGTCGTCGCGGCTCACGAGGGCGTGGGCGAGGGCGCGTTGCCCGCCGCGCTGCTCGGGGCGGCGGCGACCGCCGCCGCGGTGGCCGGGTCCGGCCTCGGCACGGGTACGGCGGGACCCGAGGAGGAGTCCGCCGAACGACGGCACCGGCGTCGGCACGAGGACGACGCGGCCGCGCTGATCGTGCTGCCGGTGGCCGGCGAGGACACCGCGCAACAGCTCGACGAGGACCACCCCGACGAGCCGGACCAGCCCGAACTCCCCGACGACCATGTGGCGTTGGCGCCCGCCGCCGGGGCCGAGGCGGAGGACACTGCGGCCTGGGACAGCGCGGGGGCCGCGTTCGTGCCGCTGCTGTGGTCCGTGCCGACCGAGGACGAGGAGGAGGTCCTCGCGCCCGGCTACGCGACGGAGGAGGCAAGCACCTGGTCCGGCGAGGCCGGTGTCGCGGCGGAGGAGACGGACGGCCCCCGGCTCTCCACCTGGCGCCCCAACCGGACCGGCCCCACCGGCCCCGGCGAGATGGTCGTCCCGGCCGTACGGCTGCGCTCGTTCGCCGGTGACCCCTCGGAACTCACCGCCGAACTGCCGCCGCAGGACCCGGCGTTGGACGACACGGAGGCCGAGGAGGAGCTCGCGCAGCCGTCCCGGGGCATCGCGGACCTGCTGGTCCAGGAGGGCGACACCTGGGGCACGGCGGCCTCCGACGGCTCGGGGGCGGTGCTGTGACCACCCCCGGCTCCCGCCACCTGCCCGGCCCTCGCCGCCCGCCCGCCACCCGGCGCCGCCCCGCCGCCGCACCATCGCACGACGCAAGGAGACTCGGATGAGCAGCCCCTACGACCAGGAGATAGAAGACCTGCTGGCGCTGTACCGCAAGCAGCGCACGGAGGCCGTGGAGACGCGGCGCCGGATCAATGAGGTGACCGGTACGGCGACCGCGCCCCGGCAGACCGTCAAGGCGACCGTGAACGCGCAGGGCGAGGTCACCGCGATCGAGTTTCCCACCGGCGCCTACCACCGGATGGCGCCGAAGGAACTCTCCGAGGCGCTGCTGTCCACCATCCGCCAGGCCCGCGCCAACGCGCTGGAGGCCGTCTCGGAGGTCGGCTCGCACGGGCTGCCGGCCGGGGTGCGGCTCACCGACCTCATCGAGGGCAAGATCGACGCCACGGAACTGCTCGCGGAGGAACCGGCCATGCCCGACGAGGTGCGCGAGTACATCGCCGAGGGCCGGCCGGACGTACGACGCGGTGGCGGCCGATGACGCCGGGCACCGCACCCCACCATGACCACGACCACGACCACGACCACGGGATCCAGGGAGGAACACATGGCTGACGGCGAGTTCTACGTCGACACCGCCGGGCTGCGCAACCAGCTGCCGTACGTGCAGCAGCTGGCGGCGCGGTTCCGGGACATCGGCAAGGGCCTGGAGGGACGGCTGTCCGAACTGGGCGAGTGCTGGGGCGAGGACGCGACCGGGCGGCAGTTCTACGAGCAGTACGCCACGCCCCGCAAGCAGATCATCGACAGCACCGGGCAGATGGGCCAGCTGGTCGACAGCATGCACGACGGCATCCGCACGATGGCCGTCAATCTCGAACGCATGGAGGACCAGAACGTCGAGGCGACCCGGCGGTTGCACACCTCCGACGTCCCGCCCACCGAGACACGGGTGAAGAACACCAAGTCATGAGCATCGAACTGCCCCCGGAACTGGACTGGGTCGCCAAGCTGGCCGTCGGACAGGACTGGCCCAAGGGTGACGAGGACAAACTGCGCAGCCTGGGCGCGGCGTGGGACGACGCCGCGCGCCAACTGACCGCCATCAGCCGGGAGATAGACCCGGCGACCAGCGGTGTGCTGCACAGCGTCGGCGGCCAGGTCGCCGACGAGTTCACGGCCTTCACCCAGCAGTTGAAGTCCAACATCCCCGACATGGCCGACGCGGCCGGGCAGTTGGGCGAGCTGGGCCGGAACACGGGGTTGCAGGTCGAGTACGCCAAGTACATGATCATCGCCCAGTTGGTGTGGCTGGCGGTGGAGATCGCCGAACTCGCCTTCTGGGCGCCAGAGGCGATCCCGGTCCTGGTCACCGGTGTGCGGGCGATCGTCAAGATGCTGCTGAAGCGGCTGCTGATCTCGATCGCCACCGGTGTCGGGTTCATGGTGGGCATGGACGCGGTGATCCAGGGGATCCAGTTCCTCAAGGGCGACCGCACCAAGTGGGACACCGCCGCCACGCTCCAGGCCCTGGAGGGCGGTGCGATCGGCGGCGCGATCGGCGGGGTCTTCTCCGGGGTGGGCTCGGCCTTCGCGCCGAAGTTCGCGTCCTCGCTGATCGGCAAGGGCCTCATCGGCGGTGCGTCCAGCATCGTCACCACCGAGGTGATGTCCGAGATCTTCGGCGGCGAGAACGACATGGGCTCGGCGCTGACCTCGGGCATCATCGGCGCGATGGGCGGCGGCGGGGGCAAGCGCCGGTTCGGCGGGGGCGAGCACACCGAGGTCCACACGCCCGACATCCACCTCCCCTCCGAGCCCGACCTCCACCTGCCGAAGGTCTCCTTCGACGGTGACGGCCCGCATCTGCCCGGCATGGCGGACTTCGGCACCAAGGGGCTTGGCGACAAGGGCGTGGGCACCGGGGGCGGCTCCGGTTCCGGCAAGTCGCTGGACAAGGGCGGCAGTCGTACCGGAGAGGAGACCGGCGATAGTACGGCGCACAGCGCCCCGCACGCCACGGTCACCGAGTCCGAGGGCCCGGTCACCGGCGCCACCCAGAAGACGGCCACGACCCCGCACGTCTCCACGGAATCCACCGAGTCCACGGAGCCCACTCGGTCAACCGGCTCCGCCACCTCCACCACCTCTACCTCTACCGGCGCCACCGGACCCACCCGGTCCACCAGCTCCACCACGTCGACCGGCCCCACCCGGTCCACCAGCTCCACCACGTCGACCGGCCCCACCCGGTCCACCGACTCCGCGACCACCACCGGCCCCACCCGGACCACCACCTCCACCACCTCCACCGGACCCACCCGCTCGACCGACTCCACCGCGTCCCACCGCTCCCCCACGACGGACTACGGTCAGGACGAGGTCGCCCCCCGGGCACCCCGTGCCCCGTCGCCCACCGGTCAGAACCAGGCCCCGACGACCGGCGGCCAGAACGCGTCCCCCACGACGGGCGGGCAGAACCACTCCCCGGCCACCGGCGGCCAGAACCAGTCGCCGACGACCACCGAGCAGCACCAGTCCCCCACCACCACCGCACCGCACCTGTCCCCGACGACCGAGCACACGCCCTCCTTCCCGGACGTCCCCCGGCACGAGCCCGGTACGACCCCGCATGTGGACACCGAGTCCACGGCCCCCGACGCGCATGTCACCGAGCAGCTGCACCAGCTGGACTCCGTCGTCGTGCCCACCCATGACCCGAACCCGCTCCATCAGGCGCCGGAGCCCCCGACGACCCGGCCCGTCGCACCCGACGCCGGCATCCGGCAGCGGGTGTCGGACCTGGACCGTGCCGCACGGACCGCCGGGATGTCCGAGGCCGACCGCGCGGCGTACACCGGTGCCGTGCACAAGGCCGTCGCGTCGGGCGACTGGCAGCGCGCCGGGGAGCACCTGGCGGACTTCCGCGCCCATGTCGAGACGCGTACCGCGCATCAGCGCTACGACGCGTTCCACGCGCACACGCAGGGCGGCTTCGACCGGCTGACCAACTTCACCGGTTCCAGGCAGGAGTGGCAGAGCAGGGTCGACGCGGTCGAACAGGCCCACCGCTCCGGGGACTCCGAGCTGCTGGACAGCAGGCTCAACGAGTACTCGTCGTACGTCGAGAGCCATGTCCCCGCCGAGTCGCTGACCGGCGACGACGCTCCGCGCCCCTTCCACCAGGACGTCGAGGACCTGCGGCAGCGGCTCGCCCTGACCACCGACCAGCCGACCGCCGACCGGCTGCGCGAACAGCTGGACTCGACGCGCCAGGATGCCGAACTGCACGACCGGCTGGTCCAGTTGCGGTCCACCTCCGACCCCGAGACCACCGCGCTCCACGAACGCCTCGACAACGCCCGCACCTCGGACGAGGCGGACCAGGCCCTGCACGATCTGGAGCAGCACCGCGAGGACCAGCGGCTCCAACAGCGCCTCGATCACCTCAAGTCGGACGAGCCCACACCCGACCGGCCCCCGACGCCGGGCAGCGACGCCGATCTCCGCCGCCGTCTGGACGCCCTCAACGACGGCGCGGACGAGCATGAGCGCGAGCTGCGCGAGCAGGTGGACCGCGCGGCCACCCCGCAGGAGGCCGACCAGGCGCTGCACGCCCTCCACGAGTACCGGGCGGACCAGCGGCTCCAACAGCGCCTGGACCGGCTGAAGTCGGACACCCCCGACCGCCCCTCCGAGCGCGAACTGCGCGAGCGCCTCGATGCCCTGCACGACGGCGAGGACGATCCCCGCGCCGCCGAGCTGCGCCGCCGCGCCCAGGAAGCGGCGACCGAGCCCGAGTCCAGGGCGGCCCTCGACAAGCTCGACCAGCATCTGCGCCAGCGCGAACTGGACCGCCAGGACAAGGTGCGCGAACTCGGCGACCGGCTGGAGCGGTTGCGGGAGCAGCACACCGAGCAGCTGCTCGGTGTGCGCGAGGGCGCCCCGGAGGACACGTCACGCCAGATCGAGGACATCCGCACGGAGTTGTCCTCCCATCTGACGTACGACGAACGCACCGGCGCGCTGCGGCAGGAGCTGACCCGGCCGACCGTCGCCCCCGAGTCCCCCGGCCACCTCGACCGGATCACCACCGGGACCGACGAGCACACGAGGATCACCGAGGACACCACGCCCACCTCGGACGGCGGCGACGCCCTCAAGGTCCCCGCGGACCACATCCCGAACACCGACTCCGACGGTGCGACCGGCGCGACCGGTTCGACCGTCCACCAGGCGAGGCCCGCCCCCGAGCCGCAGCAGCCCGCTCATCAGGCCCGTCAGCAGCCGCACGAGCAGCCACCGCACCAGCCGCAGGAGGACCAGCAGCACCAGCCGCAGGAGGACCAGCAGCTCCAGGCGCAGAGGGAGCTGCCCCAGGAGGACCCGACCCATCCTTCCCGGCATCCCGTCCCCAGCGCCGAGGGTCTGGACGACCTGCGCCGGCAGGCCGACACCAGCAGCCCCTCGGGGCCGCCGCCCCGGATGCGGCTCGACCGCACCCCGCGCTATGTGGTGCGGTCCGGCTTCGACCAGCGGCGCTTCACCGTGGGCGACACGTCGTACACCGATCTCACCGTGCGCGTGGCGCTGCGGGACGACGGTTCGGGCGCGCATGACGCCGACGACACCTGGAGCCGGGCGCAGGAGGGCGTGGAGACGTACTTCAACGACCCCCGTCACACGCTGCCCAACGGCGACCGCCTGCACGTCACCCTGGAGCGCGTCGGCCCCGACGACAAGCCGCATCTGACCGTGGACCTGGTGGGCGCGGGCCATGACATGGACCAGCGCAACTGGGCGCCGGGTGCCCGGCCCGTCGAGTACGCGCACGAGATCTCCCACCAGCTGGGGATGCGCGACGAGTACGCCGACGAGACCGCGCCGCAGCGCCCGCACATCCTCGGCAGCCTGCCGGGCGACGTCCACCGGGCCCCGGAGCACGAGGGCCTCCCGCACGGCGGGCTGCGCGACCGCCACATCCAGCTCCTGGGCGCCCTGACCACGGGCCACGACGACCTGCTCGTCCAGCAGGGCGGGGGGCACCACCCCCGGCACGAGGACACCGGGGACGGTACGGCCTGGCAGCGGGCGCGGGCCGAGGCGCCGCCGGTGCCCCGGCAGCACGCCTGGGTGGACCCGGTGTCCGACCCGACGCGGCAGCCCGAGCCCAAGCCCGGCGAGGTCGACGCGCACACCGCGCGGGAGACGTACGGCATGCCGGAGAAGAACTTCAAGGGGTTCCGGCAGATCGCCCGCGAGAAGAACCTCGTCGTCGACGTCCGCCCCACCAACCCGACCGCACCGAAGTGGCTCGAAGCCGGAGCCATGGCCAAACCGCAGGACATCAAGGCGAAGACCATCAACGAGGCCGACGTCCACCTCGGCGCCGACCCCAAGAAGATCGGACTCGTCGGCTACTTCAAGCCCAAGACCCCCGACCGGGCCACCGTCCCCGACGGGGACTGGGACACGGTCCTGTCCCGCTACAACCAGCGCTCCACCGAATACCGCGAACTCAACGCCAAGATGGCGGTGTACGAGGCGGAGCACAGGTTCACCGTCAAGGACGGTGTGGTCTACGGCGTCGACGGCGAGGGCAAGCAGCGGCCCATCACCGGCGACCACGACCTGTACGACATCTCCACCCCGGGCGGCACCCGCATCCCGCATCCCCAGCACGACGAGCTCATCAAGGAGATGCAGGCCAAGGACATCGCCGTGATGCACGGCGCCCATATGTTCTGGGACCCGCCCTCCCCCTTCAGCAAGACCGTCTTCGACAAGATCGTGGGTTCGCACCAGGGTCCCGACGGCGAACCGCTGCTGCGGTTCCGGCCCGAGAACAAGCACGCCGAACTCACCTGGACCGCGCCGCTCAAGGAGGGTGAGGTCAACTCCTATACGGCGCGGCACACTTACGGCATACCGGAGAAGAACTTCAAGGGGTTCCGGCAGATCGCCCGCGAGAAGAACCTCGTCGTCGACGTCCGCCCCACCAACCCGACCGCACCGAAGTGGCTCGAAGCCGGAGCCATGGCCAAACCGCAGGACATCAAGGCGAAGACGATCAGCGA
Organism: Streptomyces sp. LaBMicrA B280; assembly: GCF_049222185.1. Taxonomy (NCBI): domain Bacteria; kingdom Bacillati; phylum Actinomycetota; class Actinomycetes; order Kitasatosporales; family Streptomycetaceae; genus Streptomyces; species Streptomyces sp. LaBMicrA B280. Next base: position 216,164 of record NZ_JBMJCT010000044.1, read on the forward strand.
GGTGGACGTCCACCTCGGCGCCGACCCCAAGAACATCGGACTCGTCGGCTACTTCAAGCCCACGCTGCCGGAGCGGAGCGCCGTTCCCGGGAAGGACTGGGAGCAGATCCTCTCCCGCCACAACCAGCGCTCCACCGAATACCGCGAACTGAACGCCAAGATGCAGCTGTTGGCGAAGAAGAACAAGTTCGTGGTGGTCGACGGCGTGGTGCACGGCGTGGGGGAGGACGGTACCCGGCGGCCCATCACCGGGGACCACGACCTGTACGACATCTCCACCCCGGGCGGCACCCGGATCCCGCTGGAGGAGCACGACGCGCTGATCAAGGAGATGCAGGCCAAGGACATCGCCGTGATGCACGGCGCCCATATGTTCTGGGACCCGCCCTCCCCCTTCAGCAAGTCCGTCTTCGACAAGATCGTCGGCGCCCATCACGGCCCGGACGGCGAGCCGTTGCTGCGCTTCCGCCCCGGCCATGAGAACGCCGAACTCACCTGGACGGAGAAGCCGCAGGAGCAGCCGAAGGCCCAGGAAGAGCCGAAGACCCAGGAGGAGTCCAAGACCCAGGAGGAGACCAAGACCGAGGAGGAGCCGAAGGCCGAGGAGCAGCCGAAGGCCGAGGAGCAGCCCAAGCCTGAGGAGCAGCCCAAGCCCGAGGAGAAGCAGCCGGACGCCGTCCTGGACGGGCGGCACGTCCAGGGCCTCGCCGGGAAGAAGATCACCGAGGACCCGGGTCCGAACGCCGTGCGTACCCGGGTCGAGACCCTGCTCGGCGGCCACTCCGGGGACACCTCCGTCACCCAGCGCCTGGACGCGGCCCTCGATCCCGCCAACTTCCGCAAGCAGCACGGGCAGATGGTCAACGGCGGCTGGCGCTTCACCATGCGGGTGGACGGGAAGCCGTACGAGGTCGAGGTGAAGGCGACCGCCTCCGCCTGGCAGCTGGACCCGACGAAGGACGCGGCGAAGGACAACGACGGGGACGGCTTCGACGTGCCCGTGGAGTCGACGCACGAGACCGCCCCGCGCAAGACGGAGATGACCTCCTCCGAGGCGGGCCTCGAATTCGGGCCGACCGTCGTACGGCCCGTCAACCCCCAGCTGTCCGTCCTGATCACGCCGTCCGGCAAGTTGGGCGGCGCCACGCACGGCCGCGAGACCACGGTCAAGTCCTCCGCGCAGACGGCGAACCAGTTCGCCTTCACCGGCAAGACCGACAGCTACACCTCCGACTTCACCTACCAGGTGAAGGTCACGGACCACGAGGGCACCCGGCTGACCGCCCCCGGCGCGACGGGCGAGATCAAGGGCCAGGTCCGTGCCGACGTGCCCCGGCCGCAGGAGCTGGACAAGGACCGGCCACATGCCTGGCAGGGCTGGGAATCCGACCAGGCCAAGAACCACGCCGCCCGGCCGGCCTCCGGGCATCCGGTCTCCGTCACCGGCCTCGACACGGCCCGTGACGCCGTCTTCGAGGCACTGCCACGCGAGGCGCGCCCCGACGGCACCGCGCACCAGGACATCGAGGACTTCTTCCAACCGTCCAACGTCATCAACGAGTTCGAGCACGCCTCGGGCGCCGGCCTGCTGTCGAAGCCGCTGACCCTGAGCGACGGCGGCAAGGCCCATCTGCTGCTGACGGTCGAACCGGACGACTCCCGGGCCCTGCACACCGTGGACGACAAGGCGACGCTCGGTTCGAAGTCGTCGGGCGAGCACGGCCAGAGCCGTACCGAGAACAGCTCCTGGTCACTGGGGCTCAGCGGCGGTGCCACGGGTGAGGTCTGGAAGGCGACGGACGGCAGCAAGGAGTCCACCTGGCTGACCGGCACGGCCGGCTACACCGGTTCCAGCAACCTCGCCCACGGCGTCAAGGGCAAGAACACCATCGGCACCGAGTCCAGCCGTGAACACACCGGCAAGGCCGACCTGGTCGCCACGAACGTGCGGCTGCGCGTCCAGCTCATCCGGCACCACTTCGGGCCGGGGCCCGACGGGCTGCGCTCCACCACCACCACGAAGATCGGCGACCACAGCCCGCCGCCGTCCGTGCAGCAGCCGAAGCCCGCGCCCGGCGACGTCGTCCTCACCATCGATCCGCAGAACGGCGAGGTGCTGCGCGCCGTCCCGCACGAGCTGCCCAAGGTCACCACCGGTGACCATCCGCAGCTGGAGCCCGCCCGGCTCACCGACCCGGTCGCCGCCCCGCGCACCACGATCCTCGACGTCCCCGGCTCGACGGAGCTGGAGGACCACATCGTGCGGGAGATGCACCAGGACCATCCCGGTGTGCTGCCGCCCCCGGAGGCGATCCGCACCGGGAACGGTCCCCGTGTCACCCCCGACGCATGGGAGAACCTGCGCTCGCTGCGGCAGCAGCTCGCGCCCTCCCGGCTGCGCGGCGGCGGCTCCGAGCTGCTGGACGGCAGCTACCGGATCACCCTCAAGAGCCCCCACCTGCCGGGGCGTTCGGGCACGACGCACGAGATCCTCATCAAGGCCGAGCCCGGCAAGGGCGACCACCTGGGCTCCGGGAAGTCGACCACGAAGGCCGTGACCACCCGGACCACCGGGGCCGACAAGTCCGTCACCCGCAGCACCAAGCACGTCGTCAACCTCGCCGGAAACGTGCGCAGTTCGCTCGACCACCCGGACGTGACCCGGGGCTTCACCATCGGCAGCCTGGACATCACCGCCCACAACCCCTCGCACGGGCTCACCATGGGCACCGAGACCGAGGTGAAACGGCAGTTCTCCCTGGAGGCGGACACCGACACCTACGGCCACCCGGTGACGTACCACGTCATGGTCGGCGTCGAGGACCCGAAGCAGCCGACCACGCACCTGTCCACGGTCGCGCCGTCCCCGCACATGCAGCACATCAAGCAGGTGAAGCCCGACGGCCACCTCAGGGTCGAGGTCGCGCGCGAGCCGGAGGGGACCGCCAAGAACCCGCCGCCGGCCTCCATTCCCAAGGTGGAGGTGCTGCCGCAGCGGCACGCGATCCGCCGTGTCACCGCCTCCGACGGCTTCCGCGACACCGCGCGGCAGTCGCTGACCAGCGCCTTCCAGAAGAAGGGCACGGCGTCGGCGTACGCCCGGGTGCCCGAGCTGAAGGACGCGCTGGACGGGCTCACCGACGAGGACCATCTGCGGTCCCTGGTCTCCGCCTCGCACAGCGGCTGGGCCAACAGCGGTGACGAGCAGGTCGGTTCGGGCCGCAACCGCGACACCATCGGGCTGTCGACCCGCACCGAGCTGAGCAATCTCCGCTTCCGCGAGACGCTGCCCGGTGAGGGCAAGCTGGAGATCGAGACCAAGTCCAGCGTGTCCACGGCGGTCGCCGACAAGAACACCCGGGCGTTCAAGGCGGGCCTGGGCTTCGACGCCGGCCGCTTCCCGTCCAAGGACAGCCCCGACGCCTCCCTCCAGGTGCGCGGCGGCTTCAAGGGCAAGGGCGGCGCCGGGCAGAACAGCGGCGAGAACATCAAGCAGAAGATGACGACCTCGCGCAAGGCCGCGTACAAGGGCACCTGGCACCTGTACGAGGCCGACGCCGACGTCACCGTCCAGGGCCGGGTCACCGACGCCAAGGGCAACATCACCCTCGGGGACCCGCAGCAGAGCAAGCACCGGGTGCTGGTGCTGCTCTCCGACGACGACGTACGACAGCTCGGCGCGGACGCCTCGAAGGCGCCGGACACCACCGGGACCCGCCAAGCCCCGCTGCTCGCCAAGGGGTTGCTGGGCGGCGCCACCGCCGAGATCCCCCGCTCCGACGAGATCCTCGGCGAGATCGACCGGCAGATCCGCGGCCTCGACACGGTGTCCGACGTGCCCGAGAGCGCGCTGCCGTTCGCCGACACCTTCTCCCCGGAGAACCTCTCGGCCAACTACGAGGACCTGGTGGGCCGGGGCGTCCTCGACTACCACGTGCAGGAGTCCCGCACCCAGCGGGTGATCACCGAGGTCCTGGTGCGGGGCGTCCCGCGGGACAAGTGGACCGACGAGGGCGACCACTCCACCGGGGACACCACCCGCAAGGTCGGTCTCACCGAGACCGTCAAGGGCAGCGCGGGACACAACTGGTCGCTGGGCGCCGACGGCAACTTCCGTATCTCCTACGCCCCGGTGGTCAAGCCCAAGCCCGGCGAGGACGCCGCCGCCGTCAAGGCCGAGGAGAACAAGTCCGGCCTGAGCAGCGTGGCCTGGGCGCCGTCCGGGGGCGCCGAGGGCACCCGGAGCAAGAGCGCCGAGACCGGGGTCACCACCAAGGTCGAGCACAAGACGTCGAAGTTCGGCGACACGGTGCGGTTCGGCAACCGCATGCGCTTCGAGGTCACCGTGACCCGGCGTACCGAGTACGGGCGCTTCGTCAACCTCGTCAAGCCGCGCCCCGTGGACCCGACCTGGCGGGTGCACGTCGACGTACCCAAGTCCCTGACGGAGACCGCCGAGCAGGCGGCCGCCCACCAGCGGGAACAGCAGAAGCAGCAGCCGCCGAAGGCGCAGCAGCAGGTCCTGGACGGCGGCGCCACCGTCGAGATGCGGCCCGTCGTCCCCAAGGCGGACCGGGAGCGCTGGCAGGCGTCGCTGGACTCGGCCCATGACCTGGTGGGCTTCGACAACCACAGCGGGCTGTACGACCAGGCGCAGACGGTGCTCACCACGCCCCGGCCGTGGGGCGACGGGATGCTGGGCAAGACGGGTGCGGCCCTCTCCTGGGGCCTGGGCTCCGCCGCGACCACGCTCGGCCACTGGGCCGGGGCCATGACGCCCGAGGCGGCGACCAAGCTGCTCGGCTCCTTCGTGTCCGATCCCCGTCTCGACGCCTCCCACCCCCTGGTCAGCGAGCAACGCCTGCCGCTGGAGCAGCAGTTCTCGCTGCGCCGGGCGCTGGGCTCGGGCACCCTGCCCACGGTCTTCCACCAGCTGAAGGACCCCGCGAGCGGCTATCGCACGGTGCCGCTCGGCAGCGACGGCAAGACCGGTGTCGAGGTCCGTCTCGAGCCGACCGGGGACGCGGTGGAGATCTCCACCCGGGACAACGGCAGCGACGAGATCACCGTCGCCACCGAGCACGAGTCGGCCACGACCGCGAGCAACGCCCTCAACGCGAGCCTGACGCCGCTGGCCGTGCCCGTGACCACCAAGAACCCGAGCGTCGTCGTCCCGGTCCCCACCAACGCCCTGAAGCTGGATCGCGACCAGACCTTCGAGAGCGGCTCCCCGGTGACCCGCGCCCCGGGCGTGCCGACCCGTACCCTCGCGCCCCCGGTCCTGCCGCACGGCAAGACCGCCACCGAGCCGGGCAAGGCCACGGTCAAGGGCGCCCAGGTGCTGATGCGCCAGCCGGTCCGGGTGAGCACACAGAAGTACGACGAGAGCGGCACGTACGGGAACACGGCCCACACGGACGGGCACGTCTACTACTGGACGGCGAAGAAGACCGAGGACGCGACCACCACGACGTCCACGACCACGACCACGACCACGTCCACGTCCACGTCCACGGACACCACGACGCCCAAGGACACCCACACGTCCAAGGTCACCGCCCCGTCCAAGGACGGCACGACGACCACGGACGCGACCACGACCACCGTCACCAAGCCGGTGAAGGCGCCCGAGGAGACCAAGCAGCAGCAGGGCACGACGCACAAACCGGCCGGGACCCAGAAGCCCGCCGAGACGCACAAACCGGCCGTCTCGCACGAGTCCACCAAGCCCGCCCAGGAGAAGTCCGGGGCCCCCAGGCCCACCACCAAGGAGCCGGCCCAGACCCTCAAGCCCCCCGCGCCGAAGGACCACACCCAGCAGGACCAGACCGCCAAGGACCACACCCAGCAGGACCACACCCAGCTGGACCACACCGACGAGGACCACACCGCCCAGGCCCCGCCCAAGGCCCGTGTCCCCGTCCCCGGTGACGGCCGCTGCCTGCTGTACTCCGTGCTCGCGAGCACCCCGCCCGAGCACTGGCCGAGCGCCCTGCACGGCGGTACGACCGATCACGCGCGCGCCCAGCACGGGGCCGTCGTCCACCAGATCCGCACCCAGCGGGGCAGCGTCGGCGCCGACAGCCCGCTGGGCCGGGCCGCGCGCAATCTGCACCAGATGGTGCTGGACCGGGTGCGGAACTCCCGTCCGCAGGATCTGCCGTTCGATGTCACGGAGTTGTACCGCCGCAGCCAGGAGAACCAGCTGCGGGAGACACTCCGGACGGAGTCCTTCGAGCAGTTGCAGCAGCGGCTGCGCGACGCCGGTGTGGACCATGTCGCCGCGCACGACTGGCTCAGCCCGCAGGCGCTGCGCACCCTCTATATCGACGCCCGCGCCCAGGAGTTGACGAGCCCTCCCCACCAGCTCTCCCCGCAGGACGCGGCCGATCTCGCGGCCACCGAGGTGCCCGAGACACTCGATGAGCAGGGCCGCTGGACGCTGGGCGACACCGCCCTCGCCCCGCGCGCCCAGTTCGCGTACGTCACCACCCGCAACGGCCCGCTCGACCTGGACTACGTCGACCATCACGACCTCCTGGTCGGCGCCGTCGTGGACACCGCGCTGCACCAGCCGCTCACCTCCGCCGAACACCGGACGCTGATCCGGGCCGTGCAGAACTGGGTGCCGGGCAACGGCGCCTGGAACACCGACGCGGGCGAGATGTTCCCCGGGCTCGTCGCCCATACCCTCGGCATCCGGCTGCGCACGTTCCAGTCGACCGACGGCGGCGGCACGGCCCATCTGAGCGCGGTCGGGCCGCGGGGCGGCAACCGTACGGTCGACGTGTACTACAACGGCCACAACCACTACGACGCCAGCCGCGTCCCGACGCACCCGGCCGACCAGAACACCACGACCGCGCCGCCGAAGGCCAAGCCGCCGCTGACCGACGAGGCCGCGCCGAAGGCCCCGAAGGCGCCCACGGCGACCGCGTCCACGACCACCGCCCCGCGCCGCCCCCTCGACCGCGCCCCCCGCTTCGTGGTCCGCTCCGCCTTCGACGCCCGCGCGTTCCGCGTCGGCGACGCCAAGGTCACCGATCTGACCGTGCGGGTCGCCTTCCGGGACGGCTCGGGCCACGATCCGGACACCGCCTGGGACCGACTCCAACAGGGCGCCGAGGAGTTCTACAACCGCCCAGGCCACCACCTCCCCGACGGGAGCCTGTTGCATGTGACGGTGGAGCGGGTGCCCGTGGGCTCCGACCCGCACTTGGTGGTCGACCTCGCGGACCACGACCGTCCGATGGACCAGCGCACCTGGTGGCCGGACGCCGAACCGGTCGCCTACGCCCATGAGTTGGGCCATCAGCTCGGGCTGCGCGACGAGTACCGCGAGGACGGCGAGGGCCCGGGCCGGGCACAGGTGGCGGGCAGCCTGCTCGGCGACTTCCACCAGCCCGCGCCGCACGGCCTCGCCCAGGGCGGGCTGCGCGGCCGCCACCTCCAGCTGCTCGGGGCGCTCGTCGGCGACGTACCCGAGTCCGTCGTGCACACCGGCGGGGAGCAGTCGCACACCGCCGCGCCGGAGCGGGACCCGCGCTGGCAGCAGGCCCGTACGGACGCCGAGCCCGTGACCCGGCGGCACGTCTGGGTCGACCCGGTGACCGACCCCGACCGGGGCTCCGAGGAGGAGCACACCGCCCAGGACCCGCGCATGCCGCAGTCCGAGAACTCCGGGGCGCACCGCGACGACGAGGAGGATCGGGACTGGTCGGAGATCCTCCAGGAGTACACGCTGGAGCGCCGGCGCGAGTACGACTGGCTGGACGGGCTGTACGGCGAGACGCTCGACCAGGAGTCGTACGACCGTGCCCATGACGCCCTGCTCACCCTCCGGTCGATGGATCTGGCGCACCCGGTGTCCGACACGGAGCACCGGCCGCATCTGGAGCTGCTGACCGAACAGGTGCTCCATCTGGACGGGGCGCCGAGCGCGGGCGACTACCGGTATCTGCTGGCCCTCACCGCGCACGCCGGACCCGAGGCGACGCGGGACGCCGGCGCGCTCGCCGCGCACTACCTGGCCACCGAGCACGGCGCCCACGACCGCCACACCGCGCTGGTCGACGCCTCGGGGCACGTCACGGGCCGCGACTGGACGGGCGCGCGGGCGGTACCGCCGGACCTGGCGAGCTACACGGTGTCCGGCCCGGACGGGACCGCCACCGAGCACGCGGCGCCGTGGCGGCAGCCGTACGTGGTCACCGCCCTCGGCTCGCCGAGGGACGGCCTGTCCTTGCGGCTGGACGGCCGTACGATCCAGGTGTCCGGCCCGGCGGAGTTCGCCGAGCTCGTCGCCCGCGACCCGCTGCGCGGCCCCGGCCAGGACATCCTGCTGCTGGTCTCGCACGCGCAGGACCGGGGGCTCGCGCAGCTGGTGGCGGACCGGTCCGGTACGGCGGTGTGGTCGACCGACGCCGAGGTGCGCCCCACGCTCGACTGGCGCACCGGCACCGAACGGCTCGACCTGAACGGCGGCAGCGGCGACTGGTCGCTCCACCTGGGCAGTGCGCACGGCCCGCTGGACCTGTTCGACTCCGCCACCCCGGAGCCCGACCACGGCGGCCCCGACCCCGGCGGCCCCGACTACGCGGCCAAGCTGCTCCCGCACCCGGGCGAGCACACATCGCCCCTGACCCCGGCGAACCTGCTGGACCGGCTGCGCGCCCGCCCGCTGACCACCAGCGACTACGAGGTGATCGGCGCCGAACCGGACACGACGCTGTTCGAAGAGCCGACCGCCATGCAGCAGACCGGCTTCGACTACGACCGGGGCTCCGGTGACGTACCGCGGCTGATCGTGCCGACGCAGGGACACCGGCAGACCCCGGTGAGCCAGCATCCACCGCTCCATGTGTCGGGCGACCTCTCGCTGGCGCACCGCCAAGGCGGTTACGGGCAGCAGGTGTTCGCCTCCCCGAAGGCGATCGAGTCGGCCAACCACCGACTCGCCCTCGCGGGCAGCCTGGTGCGGCTGAAACCCGACGGGATCAAGCTGCGGGTCGGCGACGGCCAGGGCGGCCGTCGCGAACTGGTGCGGGTCACCCCGCAGTTCCTCACCCGGTCCGGGAAGTCGGAGGAGGAGATCTGCCGGGACTTCGCCCAGATGGTCTCCGGCAACGTCGCCGCCTCGCACGTGGTCTTCCGGGGCCCCGACGGCACCGGGCTCGCCAAGGCGCCGATCAACGCCCTGGGCCGTACCGAGGTCACCGGCATCCACCACCTCGCCGAGTCCCTCACCCTGGTGGCCGACGGGCAGCGGCCCGAGGCGCTGGATCCCTCGTGGGCGGCCCAGCAGGTGCGCCGGGACGACCGGTTCATCGCCGAGAGCGACGGGCCCACCCCGGGCAGGTCCTACGGCAGCGCGCTGAGTTACGACCCGCTGGACAATCCGCGCCGCGACAACCTGTCGGCCGCCGCGCGCGAGATCGGCATCAACGAGCACGCCTGGGCGAAGGTCGGCGAGGCGTATCTGGTGCACTCGATCAACGCCCTCGACGCGGACGGCCTGCCGAGCCTAGCGCACAACTACGCCAAGCCCGGCGAGCGGGACCACAGCCACTTCGGCTACCACTTCGCCGCCGTGGTGCTCGGCAGCGAGGACGGCAGGCACCAGATCACGCTGGAGAACTTCGCCCGCCGCGCCCATGTGGCCTCCATCGTGAAGTCGGCCGTGGCGCACAACCTCCGGCACGCCACCCCGGACGGCCTCCGCAAGCTGCACGAGGCCATCGGCGGGGAGCTGGAGAGCGCCCGCGCGGGTGCCGCGCAGGAGGCGCAGGTCAAGCGGCTGGAGCGGCATCTGGCCCTCACGGACGCGCTCGCCCGGGCGGTGGACGCGCGGGAGGCCCGGGACGCGACCGTCGAGGGCAGCCCCGAGGGCGTGGCCGCCGACGCCGCGTACGAGAAGGCGGTCAAGGTGGCCGAGGCGCGCATGAAGCAGGCGTCGGAGCTGGCCAAGGGCAGCGAGCTGTGGCACTTCCGGATGTTCTCCCAGCGGCCCGGCGAGTCCATGCACGAGGTCAGCGCGGACCTGCTGACGAACGAACCGTCGGCCGAGGCCAACCCGCTGACCTCCGTCATCGTGCACGGCCACCGGCTCCCGCAGGTGGACATCGGGTTCCGCGAGGGCTCCCGGCAGATCAGCAGGGACGAGGGCCGCAAGCTCAACTATGTGGCCGAGCTGGCGACCCGGACCGGGCTGTGGAACCACCACAACGGGCTGCCGCTGCCCCGGATCACCGTGACCGGGCGCGGCAACGCCCGCCGTCCGACGCTCGGCGGGGTCCTGCCCGAGGCCGCGCGGCAGCGGGCCGAGGCCGTGCACGGGGAGCTGCGGGACCGGCTCGACCGGTATCTCATCAACTACCAGCACGGCATCGCGCAGCGGCGGCTGACCGCGGCCGACTTCCCGGTCGCGGTCTCCACCGAGCACACCGCGCCGGGCGGCGACCGGGAGCAGGGCCGCCGGGCGACGGTCACGGTGCACGATCCCCGGCCGGAGGACACCACCGCCAACACCACCGCGGCCCCGTCCTCGTCCTCGCCCTCGTCCGAGGCGGCACCCCGGGCGCCCCGGGCGCGGCACCAGCCCCCGGAGCAGCAACCGCAGCGGCCGACAGCGCATCCGTCGACGCGACCGCACCACCCGGACACGGCCCCGGCACCCGCCCCGGTCCCCCACCCGGTCCCGGCGCCCCCGTCGTCGTACCGCAGTGAACGCCTCACCATCGGCGGGGTCGAGTTCGCGGACGGCTCGGTGGAGCTGACGGGGGCGCAGCGGGAGACGGTGCACCGGCTGGCCGCCGAGGTGGCCTGGGCGTCGGTGGCGAACACGCGTGCGGGTTTCCCGCCGCCCCGGGTCGTGATCGTCGGCCACGCCAACGGGATGCGCGGCGGTCTTCCCCACTTCGGTGAGGCGCTGCGGCGGGGGCAGGCGCGCGCGGACGGGGTGGCGGAGGTGTTCCGCTCGGCGCTCGGGGTCCACCTGGCGCGGCTCCAGGCCGACGGAGAGGCCGTCACGCTCCTGGCGGACATCGAGGTCACCACCCGTTCCGAGGGCAACGCGCCGCCCCCCGGGGCACCCTCGGACCAGGCCGCGGGCGCCGCGCGCCGGCAGGCGTTCGTCGTGGTCGAGCTGCCCCGGCCGGGTGGAGGTGACGTGCGGTGAGCGCGCCGGTCGCGCGCCACGACACGCCCCGCCGGGGCCGGTTCGGGCGGGGCGCGGCCGGGCAGAATGCCGCAGCGCACATGACCTTCACGGCCACAAGGTCGATACTGAGGTGCAAGACTCCGACCACCTATCCGGTCCCACCCGGCCTGAGCAGGGAGAACGCCGGTCAGGGACCACCTGCTGAGCTTTCTGGGAGACGGGCATGAAGATGTTGATCAACGTGCCGGAGACCGTCGTGGCGGACGCGCTGCGCGGGATGGCCGCCGCGCATCCGGATCTGACGGTGGACGTGGAGCACCGGGTGATCGTCCGCCGGGACGCCCCGGTGCAGGGACAGGTCGCCCTGGTCTCCGGTGGCGGGTCGGGGCACGAGCCGCTGCACGGCGGATTCGTCGGTCCCGGCATGCTCTCCGCCGCCTGTCCGGGTGAGGTGTTCACCTCGCCGGTGCCGGACCAGATGGTGCGCGCGGCGGCCGCCGTGGACAGCGGCGCGGGGGTGCTGTTCGTGGTGAAGAACTACACCGGGGACGTGCTCAACTTCGACATGGCGGCGGAGCTGGCCGAGGACGAGGGCATACAGGTCGCCAAAGTGCTGGTGAACGACGACGTGGCGGTCACCGACAGTCTCTTCACGGCCGGTCGGCGCGGCACCGGCGCGACGCTGTTCGTGGAGAAGATCGCGGGCGCGGCGGCGGCCGAGGGCCGGCCGCTGGAGCAGGTGGAGTCGGTGGCCCGCCGGGTCAATGAGAACTCCCGCAGCTTCGGCGTGGCGCTGAGTGCCGTCACCACTCCGGCGAAGGGCAGCCCCACCTTCGATCTCCCGGACGGCGAGCTGGAGTTGGGCATCGGCATCCACGGCGAGCCGGGCCGGGAGCGGCGGCCGATGATGACCTCCGGGGAGATAGCGGACTTCGCGGTGCACGCGATCCTGGAGGACATGCCCCCGCGCAACCCGGTGCTCGTGCTGGTCAACGGCATGGGTGCCACCCCGCTGCTGGAACTGTACGGCTTCAACGCCGAGGTGCAGCGGGTGCTGGCCGAGCGCGGGGTCGCCGTGGTCCGCACCCTGGTCGGCAACTACGTCACCTCCCTGGACATGGCGGGCGCCTCGGTGACGCTCTGCCAGGTCGACGAGGAGATGCTCGGGTTGTGGGACGCGCCGGTGCGCACCCCGGCATTGCGCTGGGGGATGTGATACGGCGGTACACGTCTCAACGCCCTTACTATGCTTGGAGGTCCAGTGCTCGACGCCGACTTCTTCCGCCGTTGGATGACGGCGACCGCCGCGTCCGTCGACCGCGAGGCGGAACGGCTCACCGCCCTCGACGCGGCCATCGGGGACGCCGATCACGGCAGCAACATGCGGCGCGGGTTCACGGCCGTGCAGGCGGAGCTGGACAAGGAGACGCCGGGCACCCCGGGCGCCGTGCTGATGCTCGCCGGGCGCCTGTTGATCTCGACGGTCGGCGGCGCCTCGGGGCCGCTGTACGGCACGTTGCTGCGCCGGACCGGCAAGGCGCTCGGGGAGGCCCCGGAGGTCACCGAGGAGCAGTTGGCCGAGGCGCTGCGGACGGGGGTGCAGGGGGTGATGAAGCTCGGCGGGGCGGCCGCGGGCGACAAGACCATGGTCGATGCCCTGCTGCCGGCCGTGGACGCGCTCGGCGAGGGTTTCGCCGCCGCCCGGGCCGCCGCCGAGCGGGGCGCGGAGGCGACCGTCCCGCTGCTGGCCCACAAGGGCCGGGCGAGTTATCTGGGCGAGCGCAGCGTCGGGCACCAGGATCCGGGGGCGACGTCGTCGGCGCTGCTGATGGCCGCGCTGGCCGAGACGGCGGAGGGCTGACATGAGCGAGGCGAAGCTGGTCGGGATCGTGCTGGTGTCGCACAGCGCGGAGGTGGCCGCCTCGGTCGTCGCGCTGGCCAAGGGGCTCGCGGGCGACGCCGCCGCGGTGCCGGTGGCCCCCGCGGGCGGTACGGAGGGCGGCGGGCTCGGCACCAGCGCCGAGCTGATCTCCGCGGCGGCGGCCTCCGTCGACCGGGGTGCCGGGGTGGCGGTCCTCACCGATCTCGGCAGCGCCGTACTGACGGTGAAGGCGCTGCTCGCCGAGGACGAACTGCCCGAGGACACCCGGCTGGTGGACGCGCCCTTCCTGGAAGGAGCGGTGGCCGCGGTGGTGACGGCCTCCACCGGCGCCGATCTGGCCGCGGTGGAGGCCGCCGCGACGGAGGCGTACGACTACCGCAAGGTGTGATGGTTCGTCAGGGTGCCGATGCGGCTGGTCAGTTGTCGGTCACGAACTGCCGGGCCAGCCGCTCCCCGGTCGACACCGCCGCCTGGTGGTCCTCGATGGGGTCCGCCTTGGAGTCCTTGAAGACGATGTAGGTGACCCCGGAGGGCACCCCGCCGTCGCTGGGTCCGGCGGGGATCCCGAGGCCGCGCGCGGTGGCGTAGGACGCCTCGCCGATGAGATCGCTCGGGCCGGTGTCCCCGACCACGGCATACTGCACCCGGTCCTGGTAGACGACGGCGGCGACGGAACCGCCCCGCACCCCGCTCGCGCCGGGGCTCCAGCGGCTGCTCGCGGCCGGTACGACGATGTAGGGCAGGGTCTCCGCGTTCAGCGGCCGCCCGTCGGACTGCGCATAGGCGGTGCCGGGCGAGTACAGCGGGTCGGCCTGGCCGTTGCAGTGGGCCGTCGGCTGGCCGTCGCAGTCGATGTCGAGGTCGGCCTTCCAGAAGACGGCGCCCTGAGCGCCGCAGACGGGCACGGTCGCGGGGCTGTTCTCGTCGGTGCGGTAGCGGCCGTTGGAGATCTCGGCGCAGGTGCCGACCTTGGCCAGCAGATCGGCGGCGGTCACGGCGCCCTCGGCGCGGTCCTGGGCGGTCCCGGCGGCCGTGCGGGGCGGGGCGGTGGTGGTCCTGCCCCGGCTCGGGGTGGTGGCGCCCCGATCGGGGCGCGGCACCCTCGCCATGGGCCGCGGTCCGCGCCTCGGGCGGCAGGGCCACGGCGGCACCGGGCAACGTGGCGGGGGCGATCAGGGCGACGCCGGCCGCGGCCAGCGTCAGCGTCGGGACGCGCACACGCACGATGAGGAACCCTCTCCTCGGGGACATGTCCAGGCCACTGTGGTCCGCGGCCCGGACAGCCGTCCGCCCGGGCCACCCCGAAGCGACCGGATGGAGCACGCTTCTGACAACCCATGAGGGAATAATTTCGGCATTTGGTGCACAAAGCGCATAAACGGAAGCGGGGGCACGAGGACAACAGGGGCCGGGGACCCGGACCGGCCTCGGCCCGAATCCCCCGGCCGCCCGCGCCGGCGCGGATTCGGCGACGACAGCGTTTCCGCGCCGCAGGCATGAACTTCCCTGCTCTCGCGGGTAGTTCAGCCGTAGGGAGGTTCAGCATACGTAACTTCCGGGTGTGCTCCACAACGGCCCCTTGCCGTGGGCGCACCGGCCGGGCCATATTGGTCCGGACCATTGCCGGGACCCATCGATGTCGAACTCGCCATCGAATGCCGAACAGCCGTGGAGGCAGAACCGTGCGACGCGTTCCCCTTCCGCTCGTGCTGGTCGCCGGAGCCCTGCTGCTCCTCGCGTCCTGCGGCCTGAGCCGGGCCGACGACGGCGACGAGGGCCGGATGCCGGGCGCCCCGACCGGGGTCACCGCCCAGGCCGGCAGCGCCACCACCGTGCATGTGATGTGGAACGCGGTGCCCGACGAGGGCTCCGGCATCCGCTCCTACGAGGTCTACCGGGGCTCCGCCAAGGCGGCCGAAGTGCCCGGCGCCGAGCGCATGGTCGACGTCATCGGGCTCAGCCCGTCCACCGGCTACGCCTTCACCGTGCGCGCCCGGGACAAGGCCGGGCGCCTGGGACCGCCGAGCCGGGCGGTACGGGCCCGCACCCCCGCCCGGGTCGCGGCCGACCACTCGGCGCCGACCCGCCCCGGCACCCCGACCGGACACCCCGTCGGCAGCCGCGAGGTCCAGCTGGCGTGGGGCGCCGCCCGGGACGACCGGGGTGTGGTGTCGTACGACATCGATCAGGGCGGCGTTCAGATCCACAGCGTCGGCGGGGCACAGACCTCGACCGTGGTCACCGGGCTGCGCCCCGGCACCCGGTACGTGTTCACGGTGCGGGCCCGGGACGCGGCCGACAACCTCTCCCCCGCCAGCGCTCCGGTGCGCCTGACCACGCCGGGCAGCGACGACGGCCGGGCCACCGCGCCGACCGGCTTCACCGCCGCGACCCATCGCACGGACGGCGCCTACTATCTGGACCTGGCCTGGGACCCGCCGGCCACCGACGGGGTGATCACCGAGTACTCGATCCTGCTGGACGGCGCCACCACGACCTCGCTGGAGTGGGGCGGCACCCCGCCGCGCGGCCGGGCGCACTACAACTTCTACCTGGGCCGTACGGCCGGGGAGGAGCACCGGGTGCGGCTGCGGGCCCGGCTGCCGGACGGCACCTGGGGCGGCTGGTCGGCGCAGCGCACGGTGACCACGGGACGCTGACCCGAGCGCCCCTGATCACAGGTCGGCGCCCGGCGCATCCCGGCGGGGCGCGGCCTGCGCCGGGCGTGGGGTGCCGTCACCCGGCCGGGTGCCGCCGGGGTGCGGGGGCCGCCGGGGCCGCGTTGGCTGCTGACCAGGCAGCACGGATGTTCCCCGACCCTGGGCGGCGCATGGGACGTACCGCCGGCCGTGCCGCCGGAGGCCCCGATGCGCAACTCCATATCCATGCTCCGCTTCGCTCCGGCCCTGGCGGCCGCCGCCGTGCTCCCGGCCGTGCTCGCGCCGCCCTCGGCCGCGGTCTCCGGCATCTCCGTCAGCACCACGGGATCCAGCGTCTCCGTGGTCACCAGCGCGTGCACCCAGATCAACGGCAGCTGGGGCACTGCGGCCCTGCTCACCAGCAGCCAGGCGAACTTCGCGCAGGGCCGCCAGGTGGCGCTGTCGGGCACCACCATCAGTCAGTCCGCGGCCTGGTCCAAGGTAAACCCGGGGACGTACACCGTGGTGGTGGTCTGCTCCAGCGGCAGCACGGCGGGCAGCCAGTCGGTGATCGTGTCCGCCGGTTCCGCGCCGACGCTCGCGGCGACCTCCCGGCCGGGCACCACCACGTCGACCACCAGACCGGCGCCGAACCGGGGCGTGAACGGCGGACTCGGCGGCGCCGTCCGCGACTACGGCCCGCTGACGCTCGGCGCCGGCGCGGCACTGGTGGGCGCGGGCGCCGTCACGGCCGCCTGCTGTCTGCGCCGCCGCACGAAGCCGCACCGGTACTGAACCCCTCCAGGGAGGACGCCGGGCCCCGATCGGCTCCGCCCGACACCGCTCCGCACGGTCCGGCTCCGGTCGGCCCGGGTTCGTTCGACACCGCTCGGGGCGGCTCGGGGGCGGGCCGTCCGGGGCGGTCGGCACTGTCTAGGGCCGCTCGGCCTCGGGTGGCTCGGGGTCGGTCGGGGGTGACGGCAGCTCGGCGAACTCGGCGAGGGCGTGGGTGAGCCACTGGGTCCAGAAGGTCTCCAGGTCGATGCCGGCCCGCAGCACCAGGTGGCGCAACCGGTCCTCGGGGGCGTCCCGGTCCGGTGGGAAGTCGCGCTTCTCGATCCCCTCGTACTCGGCCAACTGCCGCTGGTGCAGCTCCAGATGGCGGCGCAGGTCCGCTTCGAGACCGGTCGTGCCGACCACCGCCGAGGCGCGCAGCCGCAGCAAGAGCGTGTCCCGCAGCGGCTTGGGGTCCTGACCGGCGGCGGCCCAGCGGGCCAGTTCGGCGCGGCCCGCGGGCAGGACCTCGTAACTCTTCTTCTGCCCGCGGGACGGCTGCGCGTTCGACAGCGCCCGGATGAGCCCCTCCCCCTCCAGCTTCCCCAGCTCGCGATAGATCTGCTGATGCGTCGCGGACCAGAAGTAGCCGATCGACTTGTCGAACCGGCGGGTCAGCTCCAGCCCCGACGACGGCTTTTCCAGCAGGGCGGTGAGGATCGCGTGCGGGAGTGACATGGGCTCATCCTAGGGATCCCCGCAGGGGTCCTACAGCGCCGCCGCCACCTCGGTGCCCTGCTTGATGGCGCGCTTGGCGTCCAGCTCGGCCGCGACGTCCGCGCCGCCGATCAGATGGACGCTGCGCCCGGCGGCGACCAGCGCCTCGTACAGCTCGCGGCGCGGCTCCTGGCCGGTGCACAGGACGACCGTGTCGACCTCCAGGACCGTGCTCCGCTCGCCGACGGTGATGTGCAGTCCCGCGTCGTCGATCCGGTCGTAGCGCACGCCCGGGACCATGGTGACGCCGCGGTGCTTCAGCTCGGTGCGGTGGATCCAGCCGGTGGTCTTGCCGAGCCCGGCGCCGACCTTGGTGGTCTTGCGCTGGAGCAGATGGACCTGGCGCGGCGGGGCCGGGCGGCGCGGCTCGGTGAGGCCGCCGGGCGCGGTGTACTCCATGTCGACGCCCCAGTTGCGGAAGTACGTCTGCGGGTCCTCGCTCGCCTTGTCGCCGCCGTCGGTGAGGAACTCGGCGACGTCGAAGCCGATGCCACCGGCGCCGAGGACGGCGACCCGCTCGCCGACGGGGGCGCCGTCGCGCAGCACATCGAGGTAGCCGAGCACCCGGGGGTGGTCGACGCCCGGGATGTCGGGGGTGCGCGGGGTGACGCCGGTGGCGACGACCACCTCCTCGTAGTCGGCCAGGTCCTCGGCGCCGACCCGGGTGTCGAGTCGTACGGCGACCCCGTGGGCGTCGAGCTGGTGGCGGAAGTAGCGCAGCGTCTCGTCGAACTCCTGCTTGCCGGGGACCTTGCGGGCGACGTTGAGCTGTCCGCCGATCTCGCTCGCGGCGTCGAACAGGGTGACCTCGTGGCCGCGTTCGGCGGCGCTGACGGCGCAGGCGAGTCCGGCGGGTCCGGCGCCGACCACGGCGACGCGCTTCCTCGTGCGGGTCGGGGAGAGCACCAGCTCGGTCTCGTGGCAGGCGCGCGGGTTGACCAGGCAGGAGGTGAGCTTGCCGCCGAAGGTGTGGTCCAGGCAGGCCTGGTTGCAGCCGATGCAGGTGTTGATGGCCTCGGGGGTACCGGCGGCGGCCTTGGCGACGAAGTCGGGGTCGGCAAGCATGGGCCGGGCCATGGAGACCATGTCGGCACAGCCACCGGCCAGCAACTCCTCGGCGAGGTCGGGGGTGTTGATGCGGTTGGTGGTCACCAGGGGGATCGTCACCTGGCCCATCAGCTTCTTGGTGACCCAGGTGTAGGCGCCGCGCGGCACGGACGTGGCGATGGTGGGGATGCGGGCCTCGTGCCAGCCGATGCCGGTGTTGATGATGGTGGCGCCCGCGGCCTCGACGGCCTTGGCGAGGGTGACGACCTCGGCGTGCGAGGAGCCGCCGGGGACGAGGTCCAGCATGGACAGCCGGTAGACGATGATGAAGTCCGCGCCGACGGCCTCGCGGACCCGGCGCACGATCTCGACCGGGAAGCGCGTCCGGTTCTCGTAGGAGCCGCCCCAGCGGTCGGTGCGGTGGTTGGTGCGGGCGGCGATGAACTCGTTGATCAGATAGCCCTCGGAGCCCATGATCTCGACGCCGTCGTATCCGGCGTGCCGGGCGAGGCGGGCGGCGCGCACATAGTCCTCGACGGTCCGCTCGACATCGGCGTCGGACAGCTCCCGGGGCGCGAAGGGGCTGATCGGCGCCTGGAGGGGGCTCGGGGCGACCAGGTCCTGGTGGTAGGCGTACCGCCCGAAGTGCAGGATCTGCATCGCGATGCGGCCGCCCGCTTCGTGCACGGCCTCGGTGACGACCCGGTGCCGGTCGGCCTCCGCCTCGGTGGTGAGCATGGCCCCGCCCTCGTACGGCCGGCCCTCCTCGTTCGGCGCGATGCCGCCGGTCACGATGAGCCCGACGCCGCCGCGCGCCCGGGCGGCGTAGAACGCCGCCATCCGCTCGAACCCGCCCTCGGCCTCCTCCAGGCCCACATGCATGGATCCCATGAGCACCCGGTTGGGCAGCGTGGTGAATCCCAGGTCGAGCGGGGTCAGCAGGTGGGGGTAGCGGCTCATGTCAGGCCCTCCGTGCACAGATGCGGTCGCATCTTGTTGTAGAGCACCCGCCCCCGTTTATGCAACTAGTTGCACAACAATGTGTCCCGCGCCGCCCTCCGTCCGCGTCCACCGGCACACGACGTAGTACGCCCCGGCCGGTACGGGACCGGCCGGGGCGTCGTAGGGGGGGCGTCGTAGGGAGGTGTCGTCAGTCGTACGTCTTCACAGGCTCTCCAGGCGCAGATGCAGATCGCGTTCCTGGTCGCCGGAGGCCGTGCTGGTCTCCTGGACGGTGAACATGGAGTCCAGGGTGTGACGGAAGCGGTCCACGGCCCAGTAGCCGCCCTGGACGTCCGCCTGCACGGATGAGCCGAGGTGGACCGGCGGGCAGCCCTGGCGCCGGGCGTCCCCGACCTCATAGCTGCCGAGCCACACCATCGGGCGGGTTTCGTGGAGCTGCTGGGGCACCTCGTCGCTGCCCCGGTCGGATGCGAAGCACGTGTTCAGCGCCTCGAAGACGAGACGCGCGTCCTCCTTGGAACATCCGCTGATCTCCACCATGACGGTTTCCGGATGCGACCGGTCCTCGTTCGCCATTGATCGCTCCTTTCGCGGCCGCTGTGCGCTGCCCGGGGTACCCCGCCGCGCCGCGTCCATCCCCCGCCCAGGAAAACACCGCCCCCCTTCACCCGCACGTTCACCCGCACGCGCTGCGCGGGATCAGCCGAGGGAGAACTTGTACGTCTTGCTGTCGGTGAGCACACAGATGCTCGGCGACACCACGATCACGCGCAGGACGCCGCTGCGCCGGTCGTAGTCGATGCCCTCCGCCTCGAAGGTGCCGGAGCAGGCGCTGCGCAGCGGCAGCTGGCGCAGGGCGGTGACATGCCCGGTGACATCGGCGGAGCCGTTCGGCGGGGCCGACAGATCGATCTGGAGCAGCGGCTTGGTGATGCCGAAGAGACTCCCGTCGGAGTCGTCGGAGGAGCAGAGCAGGGTGGTGGGGCCGGAGAAGTCGCAGCCCTGCACATCGCTGACGGCGTGGTCCAGGTGCACCGTGGCGGCCTGCGGGAGGTTCGCCGAGGGCGAGGTGGCGCGGTTCTCGCCCGGGGTCGGGAAGACCAGCAGCCGGTTCATCGTGCCCCACTCGCCGGACAGCATCCACTGCCCGTCCGGGGTGATCGCGTCCCAGGAGTTGTTCAGGGCCTCACCGGGGCTCAGCTGGTGCACGTACTCCGACCAGGAACCGTCGGGCGCCTGCACGCGGTACATCTTCGCGGTGCCCGAGTCCTCCTGGTAGGGCTCGATGTAGTAGCCCTCGTACGACGCGTCGGGGTCGCCGACATGGTTCCAGCCCCGGACGGAGTCGCTGAGCGGGACGGTGCCGATGCCGGTGTAGCGGTTGGGGCTGCCCGCCGGGACCTCGATCGAGGCCAGCCCCTGGCTCTCGGTCAGCGGATCGGCGCGGTCCGAGCCGGTCTCCGTCCAGCTGCCCGCGGCAGCGGCGGGCGCGGGCGCGGCGAGGGACAGGGCGGCGGCGAGCGCGACGAGGGCTGCGAGGGCTCCGTTGCGGCGTAACCGGGCGGACGCGGGCATGACCAACTCCTCGAACGGGCGGTGGGGACACTCGAACGGCGCACAGTCTGGCGTGGCGTGATCGTCATGTACAGGCCAATGCAGCAACATGGACATGAACTCTCCCGGCGCCCCCGACCGCGCGGTACGGTCCGCGCGAGCGGTCCCGGCACCCCGGACGGGCGCCGGTCCGGGCGGACGCCCGCCGCCGGGTTGAGAGATGGTGGAGGTTGACGGCGACGGCGTCGGAGAGTCGGATGTGAGCGCGACAGGACGTGGGGAACCGGCACGGGGGACGGCGTGCCGTCCGGACGGGCGAAGGCGGTGCGTGGCATGAGTGCAGCCGGGGCTGCGGCGACGGAGGGCGGCGAGCCGGCCCGCGGGCCCGTGCCGCCGGGCGGCCTCCTCGACGTGCTCGCGGTGGCCTCGGTGGTCCTGGACACCGACGGCCGGATCGCGCTGTGGAGCCCTCAGGCCGAGGAGCTGTTCGGCTACACGGCGGCGGAGGCGCTCGGCCAGTACGCCGCCCGGCTGATGGTGGACGAGCGGCACATGCGACTGGTCGGCAAGCTCTTCGCCGATGTGATGACCACCGGGCAGAGCTGGGCCGGCGGCTTCCCGGTCCGGCACAAGGACGGCAGCACCCGTCTGGTGGAGTTCCGCAACATGCGGCTGCTGGACGCCCGCGGCAAGGTGTACGCCCTCGGGCTCGCCGCCGACCGCTCGACCGTACGGCGCCTCGAACAGGACGTGGCGCTGTCCGAGCGGATGGTCATGCAGTCCCCGGCCGGGCTCGCCGTGCTCGACACGGAGCTGCGGTTCGTGTCGGTCAACCCGGCCCTGGAGCGGATCAACGGGCGCCCGGCCGCCGAGCACCTGGGACGCCGGATGGCCGACGTGGTGCCGGAGCTGGACGTCGCGAGCATGGAGGCCGGCGCCCGCCGGGTGCTGGAGACGGGCGCGCCGCTGATCGACCACACCGTCGTCGGCCGTACGCCCGCGGACCCGGACGCGGACCACACCTGGGCGGTCTCGCTGTACCGGCTGGACGACGCGGCGGGCCATGTGCTGGGCGTGGCCTGCTCGGTGGCCGACATCACCGAGCAGCACCGGGCCGCCGTGGAGGCGGAGGCGGCACGGCGCCGGCTCGCGGTGATCGCCGACGCCGGGGCCCGGATCGGCACGACGCTCGAACTGGACCGTACGGCCTGGGAGTTGGCCGAGGTCGCGGTGCCGGAACTGGCCGATGTGGCCGCCGTGGACCTGCTGGAGGCGGTGGTGGAGGGCCGCCCCAGCACCCTCGGCCCCGCGGATGTGGCGGTGCTCCGGGCCCTCGCGCTGCGCCCCGAGGACGGCTCGGACGCCGTACGGGCCGCGGACCCGCCCGGCAGGATCGCCCGGTACGCGCCCGACCGCCTGGTCACCGAGTGCGTGCGCACGGGTGAGGCGGTGCTGGTGCCGCGGGTGAAGGACGAGGACCTGCCGCGCATCGCCCGCTCCCCGGAGGCGGCCGTGCTGCTGGGGCGGGCGGGGCTGCACTCCTACCTCGCGGTGCCGCTCATCGCGCGCGGCGAGGTGCTGGGCGCGCTCGATCTCAAACGGACCGTCAACGCGCGGCCGTTCGACGCGGACGACGTGCTGCTCGCCCGGGAGCTGGCGGCGCGCGCGGCGGTGCAGATCGACAACGCCCGCTGGTACCAGAACGCCCGCAACACGGCGCTGACCCTCCAGCGCAGCCTGCTGCCGAGCAGCCCGCCGGTGACCACCGGGCTCGAAGTGGCCTCGCGCTATCAGCCGGCGGGTGCCACCAGCGAGGTCGGCGGGGACTGGTTCGACGTCATCCCGCTGGAGGGCGGGCGGACCGCGCTGGTGGTCGGGGATGTCATGGGCAGCGGGATCGGGGCGGCCGCGACGATGGGCCGGCTGCGCACCGCGACCACCACACTGACCGCGCTCGGACTGGACCCCGCGGTGCTCCTGACCCACCTGGACCAGACCACCTCGGCCCTGGACCACTCCATCGCGACCTGTGTGTACGCCGTCCACGATCCGCGGCTGCGGCAGTGCCGCATCGCCAACGCCGGCCATCTGCCCCCGGCCCGCGTCCGCCCCGGCCACCCCCCGGAACTCCTCGACCTGCCCACCGGTGTCCCCCTCGGCGTCGGCGGTGTCCCCTTCTCCACCGTCACCGTCGACTTCGCCCCCGGCGACGAACTGGTCCTCTACACCGACGGACTGGTCGAGACCCGCCACCACACCCTGGACGAACGCCTGGACCTCATGCTGTCCCTGCTGACCGACCCGACCCGCCCCCTGGAGGAGACCTGCGACCTCCTCCTGCGCACACTCCACCACCCGGACAACCACGACGACGTGGCCCTGCTCATCGCACGGGCGAAGGAATGCTGACAGGGCGTCAATCCAGCCGCCGCCCCTGCGGTCGCGCTCCCCGACGGTGATGCCGACCGTGACGGGGCCGAAGTGGAGGTCGCCCGCAGCCGTACAGGCGTTCCCCCGATCATGCGGTGAGCACAGGGAAGGTGATCACGGGGCCTCGTCCCGCACGCCGATCACCACATGCGCCGACCATTCCTCCGAGACCGCCACATGGGCGCTGAGACCCGCCTCGGTGAAGGCGGCGAGCGCGGCCGGGGCCTGGCGTTCGCTGGTCTCGGACAGCAGCCGGCCGCCGGGGGCGAGCCAGTCGGCGGCCTCGGCGGCGACCCGGCGCAGGACGGCGAGGCCGTCGGGACCGCCGTCGAGGGCGGTGGGCGGCTCGTGGTCGCGGGCCTCGGCGGGGAGCAGCGGGAGATCGGGGGTGGGGACGTAGGGCACGTTGGCCGTCAGGAGATCGACACGGCCGCGCAGGTCGGCGGGCAGGGCGGCGTAGAGATCGCCCTGGTGGGCGTGGCCGCCGTAGGGGGCGAGATTGCGGCGGGCGCAGTGCACGGCGGCCGGGTCGATGTCGGCGGCCCGCACCCGCGCCCCGTCCAGCGCGGCGGCCAGCGCCGCGCCGAGCGCGCCGGAGCCGCAGCACAGGTCCACGACGACGGAGGCCTCCGGGACTTCGGCCAGCGCCCGGTCCACCAGGAACTCGGTACGGCGACGGGGGACGAACACGCCGGGCTCGACGGCGATCCGCAGCCCGTGGAACTCGGCCCAGCCGAGGACGTGTTCGAGCGGCTGACCGGCCGTGCGGCGGTCCACCATCGAGGCGAGTTCGGCGGCGTCACGGGCGGTGGCGAGTATCAACTCGGCCTCGTCCTCGGCGAACACGCACCCGGCGGCACGCAACGCGGACACGACGGCCGCAGGGGAAAGGGAAGAGGGAGTGGGCATGTGCGGGCGGATGCCTTTCGGGAGCGCGAGATCACAGGGCGCTCCCGCGGTCACCGCTGCCGGTGCACCGCGCCGTCACGAGGAGAGAGCACCCCGGCTGACACAGCGGATATGGGTCTCACCTCCTCGCACTCGGGGCCGCGGACCTCCGCGACCGGACGGTCACCATACCCCACCGGACATGGCCGGGTTCGGCCCCCTGACGTCGCGAGTTGTACTCTGCAACCGGAATGCGGACCACCGCGGAACACCGCCAGGAGGGAGGTCCCGTGCGCACAGCCGAGTCGGCCGTCGAGGCGATCCAGCGCGAGATGACGGTCTTCGCCCGCCGGGCCCGCGCCTCGGCGGGCCGTATGCACCCCGAGCTGTCCCTGGTGTCGTACACCCTGCTCGGCCATCTGGAGGAGAGCGGCGGCTGCCGGGCCACCGATCTCGCGGCGCACTACGCCCTGGACAAGTCCACGGTGAGCCGCCAGGTCGCCGCGCTGGAGCGGGCGGGCCTGATCGAGCGCCGCCCGGACCCGGAGGACCAGCGGGTCCAGGTGCTCCAGCTGACCGAGGCGGGCCAGGAGATCCTCGCCCAGGTCACCCGGCGCCGCCGCGCCGCCTTCCGGGAGCGGCTCGCCGAGTGGCCGGAGGACGACCTGGTGCGGTTCGCGGCCTATCTGGAGCGCTACAACGCGGGGGCCGAGGGCATCGGCGCCGACTGAGCGCTCCGTCCGGCGCCTCGCTCGCCTCTCGTACGACCCTCTTCACCGCGTCGCCCGACGATCACCCCACCGGCACCGCGGCCCGCCCCTCCGTCAGCCGCTCCGGGGCCCGCGCCGCCAGGAACGACGTGGTCCGGCGCAGCCGGAAGCCCAGGGACTCGTACAGCCGGATGGCGTTGGTGTTCCTGGCGCTGGTGTGCAGGAACGGGGTGTCGCCGCGCTCCCGGATGCCGTGCGCGACGGCGAGGATCAGCCGGCTGGCCAGGCCCTGGCCGCGCACGGCCGCGTCGGTGCAGACCGCGCTGATCTCGGTCCAGCCCGGCGGCCGCAGCCGCTCCCCCGCCATGGCGACCAGCGCGCCCTCACGGCGGATGCCGAGATAGGTGCCCATCTCGACGGTGCGCGGCAGGAACGGTCCCGGCTGGGTACGCGCCACCAGGTCCAGCATCTCGGGCACATCGGCCGGGCCGAGGCGGAC
Organism: Streptomyces sp. LaBMicrA B280; assembly: GCF_049222185.1. Taxonomy (NCBI): domain Bacteria; kingdom Bacillati; phylum Actinomycetota; class Actinomycetes; order Kitasatosporales; family Streptomycetaceae; genus Streptomyces; species Streptomyces sp. LaBMicrA B280. The sequence goes on from NZ_JBMJCT010000044.1 coordinate 241,485, forward strand.
CGCCTCCGCGTCCGGCGCCGCGGCCAGACCGTCGTCCACCAGCTGGACGCCGCCCACGTGGAAGGTGATCTCCCAGTCCGCCGGGACGTCCCCGCAATACCCGTTCAGCGGGACCTCCGCGCCCGCCCCGGCCAGCACGGCGAGGTCCGCCCAGTCCCGGGCCTCCGGCCTGTCGGGCAGCGCCAGCCACGGGGAGACGTCGACCGGGTAGCGCAGCACCCGGCCGCGCCGCTCGGCGAAGCCGGCGTGCGGGCCGGTGAGGGAGGCGAGGGCGGGGTTGTCGAGGACGTGCGCGGGGGACCGGGGACCGATGACGCTCACGCGGCCACCTCGATCACCGTGCCGGAGCCGTACGCCTTGCGCATTCTCATCCCTCGCTTCTCTCGCACCGTCCCCGGCGCACCACGGCCGGTACCGATCGCCAAGGAGCGGCCCGCGTCCGGTATTCCCGCTCCCCCGCGCTGTTCATACGACCGCAACGATAGGGCCCCGCGCCCCGGCGCCGGGCCGGTGACCAGGCACGGAGCATCCGCCGGGACAGCGTACGGTTGAAGCATGAACGTCACGCGAGGCTTCACGGGCCGCGCGCGCGAGCACCATCCGGGGCTGCCGCCCGGTCAGTACGACGCGCGCGAGGACTGGCCCGTCCTGTCCGCCGAGGTCACCCCCGACCTCACACCCGCCGACTGGACCTTCCGCGTCGACGGTCTGGTCGAGCGGCCGTACACCTGGGACTGGGACACGGCGCACGCGCTGCCCGCCTCGGCGTACGAGGGTGACATCCACTGTGTCACCGGGTGGTCGAAGTTCGGGGTGCGGTTCGGCGGGGTCTCGCTCGACGCCTTCCTCGACGTGGTGCGGCCCGCCTCGGCCGCCACCCACGCGCTCGCCCGCTCGCACACCGGCTACACCGCGAACCTGCCGCTCGCCGACCTCACCGGCGGCCGCGCCTGGATCGTCTGGGAGTACGGCGGCAAGCCGCTGCCGGCCGAGCACGGCGGCCCGGCGCGCCTGGTGGTGCCCCATCTGTACTTCTGGAAGAGCGCCAAGTGGATCGCGGGCATCACGCTCCTCGACCATGACGAGCCGGGCTTCTGGGAGGGCAACGGCTACCACGCGCGCGGCAACCCCTGGGAAGAGCAGCGGTACGCCGGTGACTGAGACGACGACCGTGCCCGGTGGCACGCCCCGGTTCGCGGTGCCCGGCCGGATCGCCGTGAGCGAGCAGGCCGAGTCGGTGTGGCAGCCGGCCACCCTGACGGAGATCCGCCGCGAGACCCCGCACGCGGCCACGTTCCGGCTCGCGGTGCCCCGGTGGGCGGGTCATCTGCCCGGCCAGCACCTGATGCTGCGGCTGACCGCCGGGGACGGTTACACGGCGCAGCGCCACTACTCGATCGCCTCCGCGCCCGACGACAGCGGGCATATCGAGCTGACTCTTGACCGGGTGCCGGACGGCGAGGTGTCCGGCTGGTTCCACACCGTGGCCAGGCCCGGTGACACGATCGATGTGCGCGGCCCGCTCAGCGGCTTCTTCGCCTGGCCCGGCGACCGGCCCGCGCTGCTGCTCGGCGCCGGCTCCGGGGTCGTACCGCTGATGTCGATGATCCGGCACCACCGGGCGCGCGGCCTCGACGTGCCGCTGCGGATGCTGGTGTCCGCACGCAGCCCCGAGGAACTGATCTACGCGGCCGAGTTGGGCGCGGAGACGACCCCGGTGTTCACCCGTGACGCCCCCGCCGGGGTGCCGGTGGGCCGGGTGGCGGCCGCGCATCTGGCGCCGCTGCTGGCCGAGCGGCCGCCCGGCGGGTGGGAGGCGTACGTGTGCGGCTCCAACGGGTTCGCCGAGCATGTCTCCCGGCTGCTGGTCCGCGCCGGTCAGCCGGCGGACCGGATCCGCATCGAACGCTTCGGCTGAGCCGCGACATCGGGGCGCTGGCGGGGCACCTGGCTCGAACGTGCCTCAAGTGGGCCTGAACTCGCGGTTCACCGGGTGGGCCGGGTGCGCCGTACGGGGTACGACACGAGTGTGGACGCTCGTGCGCGCACACCGGACGGGTGTCGGCGCGGGCGGGCGGCCGGTCGGCTTCGGTGAGGAGGCGGACATGCGGACCCGGGTGCGTGTGCGTGGCTGGCGCTGGCGGCGCAATCCGCTGCGGCGCCGCTGTGATGTCGTCGAGGCGTGGACGGTGCTGGTCGTCGCCGTGCTGCTGCTGGTGGTGGCCCCCCTGGTCGGGGTGGCCGCGGGCCTGCACATCCAGGACCGGGACGCGGCGACCGCGGCGGCGCGGCGGGCCGCGCGGCACCGGGTGTCGGCCACGGTGTCCGGCGATCCGCCCGCCGTCCGCGTCGAGCGCGGGCATCTGCACCGCGCCGAGGTCCGCTGGACCGAGCCCGGCCGGGGGACCAGAACGGCCTGGACGCGGGTACCGGCCGGGGCCCGGACCGGGGACACGGTCGCGGTGTGGGTCGATTCCCGGGGCCGGGTCGCCGCCGCGCCGCCGTCCGGTACGGAGGTCCTCCAGCACGCGGTGACCATCGGGGTGGGCGCGGCGGTCTGCGCCGGGGGCGTGGTGTTCCTCGGGCACGCCGTCGCCCGCCGGATCGCGCTGCGCCACCGGCTCGCCGAGTGGGAGCGGGCATGGGCCCACACCGGGCCGAGGTGGACCCAGCCGAGGGCGTGAACAACCGCGCGACGGGCCGTGGTCGGCCGGTACGCCGTCCTCGTACGGTGGGTCCCCCGCTCCCCACTCCCCGCTCCCCTCTTCTCCGGCGAAGGCGGTGGCCGATGGCCCTGTTCGACCTGCCCCTGTCCGAACTCCGCGCCCACCGCGGCGAGTCCACCGAACCCGAGGACTTCGACGCCTTCTGGGACGCCACCCTGCGCGAGGCACGCGCGCACGAACTCGCCGTCCGTTTCGAGCCGGTGGAGTCCGGTCTGGCCACGGTCGAGGTGTACGACGTGACGTTCGCCGGGTTCGGCGGGCACCCGGTCAAGGGCTGGCTGCGGCTGCCGAGCGGCACGCGCGAACCCCTGCCGCTGGTCGTGCAGTTCATCGGGTACGGCGGCGGGCGCGGGCTGGCGCACGAGGATCTGCTGTGGGCGTCGACGGGCCGGGCGCACTTCGTGATGGACACCCGGGGGCAGGGCAGCGTCTGGGGCGGCGGGGGCGGCACCGCGGACCCGGTGGGTTCCGGGCCCGCCCATCCCGGCTTCCTCACCCGGGGCATCGACGCGCCCGAGAACCACTACTACCGGCGGGTGTTCACGGACGCGGTGCGCGCGATCGAGGCGGCCCGCGCCCATCCGCTGGCCGACGCGGCGCGCACGGTGGCGCTCGGCCACAGCCAGGGCGGCGGCATCACCCTCGCGGTCGGCGCGCTGGTCCCCGACCTCGTCGCGGTGGCGCCGGACGTGCCGTTCCTGTGCGACTTCCCGCGCGCGATCACCCTGACGGACCGTCACCCCTACCGTGAGGTCGGCCTGTTCCTGAAGACCCACCGGGGCCGGGCGGCGCAGGCGCTGCGCACCCTCTCCTACTTCGACGGTGTGCACTTCGCGGCCCGCGGCCGGGCACCGGCCCTGTTCTCGACCGCCCTGGAGGACGAGACCTGCCCGCCGTCGACCGTGTTCGCGGCGTTCAACTCCTGGGCGCACCCGGACAAGACGATCGAGGTGTACGAGTTCAACGACCATGAGGGCGGCGGCCCCTTCCATGACGCGGTGAAGATGCGCTGGCTGCGGTCGTACGCCTGAGATCACCTCTTCCTCGATGCCCGACCGGTCGGTATGTTCGGGGTGCCCGGTCCGGGGCCGACACGGGCCGGGCGTTCCCGCGACCACGGAGGGCCCATGTCAGCCACGCACGACGCTCAGCAGACCCCGCCGGCTCCGCGGGCGGCCGGGGTCCACGGCTTCTGCGATCCCCGGTTCACGGCTGTGCGCGAGGCGTTCGAGGAGAACTTCCACACCCGGCGCGAACTCGGCGCGGCGGTGGCGGTCACCCTCGGCGGGCGGACCGTGGTGGACCTGTGGGGCGGCTGGGCGGACGCGGCCCGCACCCGGGCCTGGGAGCGGGACACGCTGGTGAACGTGTGGTCGACCACCAAGGGCCCGGTGGCGCTGTGCGCGCATCTGCTGGCCGACCGGGGATTGCTCGACCTGGACGCGCCGGTGGCCCGGTACTGGCCCGGGTTCGCGGCGGCCGGCAAGGAGAAGGTGCTGGTACGGCATCTGCTGTCGCACCGCGCCGGGCTGTGCGGACTGCGCGAGCCGCACAGCCTCCAGGACCTGTACGACTGGGAGTTGACCACCGCGCGGCTCGCGGCCACCGAGCCCTGGTGGGAGCCGGGCACCCGGTCCGGGTACCACGCGGTGACGTACGGCTTCCTGGTCGGCGAGGTCGTACGGCGGATCACCGGCCTGAAGCCGGGGGCCTTCCTGGAGCGGGAGGTGACCCGGCCGCTCGGCATCGACTTCGGCGTGGGCCTGCCGGTCGGGGAGTACGGGCGGGCCGCCGAGCTGGCGCACGCCCCGGCCACCCCGGACGACGAGCACTCGCCCTCCTTGCGCCACTTGAACCGGCTGACGCTCGCGACGATGGCCAACCCGGCGATCGGCGCGGCCCACGCGAACACACCCGGGTGGCGGGCGGCGGAGATCCCGGCGGCCAATGGGCACGGCACCGCGCGGGCGGTCGCGGCGCTGTACGGCGTCTTCGCCGGGCGCGGCTCCTTCGGCGGGCGGCGGATCCTCTCGCCCGAGGCCGCGGAGCGGGTGCGCGAGGGGCAGGGCCGCTGTGTCGACCTGGTCCTCGGGGCGGGCCTGGGCGGCGAGAGCGAAGCGGGGCTCGGCCTGTGGCTCAGCGGGGAGCGGGGCGCGTACGGGCCCAATCCGCGGGCGTTCGGCCATGACGGGTTCGGCGGTTCGTGCGGGCTCGCCGATCCGGAGGCGGGGGTGTCGCTGGGTTACGTCATGAACCGGATGGGCCCGCGCATCATGGACGACCCCCGGAAGATGGCCCTGGTCGACGCCCTGTACGGCGCCCTGTGATCAGCGGATCCGGCTCAACGCCCCTGTGCCGGACCGGGCTTGGCGGCCACCACCAGCCGGGCCCGGGGGCTCCCGTCGTCGCGCCGCCCGAACTCGGGCAGGGCGCGCAGCTCGGTCGTGAACCCGGCGCGTTCCAACTCCGCGAGCACCGTGCCCAGTCGGAACGTCCGGTAGTACATGACGAACGGCGGCCGCCACAGGGCGTTGCGCACCCGCATCACCGCGTCGAAGCCGAGCAGTGTCCAGTACGCGCGATGGTTCACCGGGGTGGGGGCGCCCAGCGGGAAGGCGAAGCTGCCGCCGGGCCGCAGCGCCGAGTGGACCTGGGCGAACAGGCCGGGCAGCTCGCGGGGCAGGAAGTGACCGAACGCCCCGAAGCTGACGACGAGATCGAAGGCGGCGGTGAACGGCAGCGCCCGCGCGTCGCCGCGCACCCAGCCGATCGCGGTTCCCTCCTCGGGGCGGACCCGGCGCCGGGCGACGTCCAGCATCCCGGCGCTGAAGTCGACGCCCACGGCGCTACGACGGCACAGCGCGGCCAGCACCCGGACACCGGCGCCGGTGCCGCAGCACAGGTCGAGGCCGTCGTCGAACGGTCCCAGTGGGGCGAGCGCCCGCGCCACGGCGTCGAGCACCCGGCCGGGGGTGCGAAAGGGCGTGTGGTCGAACTTCGGCGCGAGCAGGTCGTATCCGTGCTCGACGGAGGACAGCGCCTGGACGGCGAGTTCGCGCAGCGAGGGGCCTTCGGGTCCGAACATGTCCGTCAGCCCGTCAACTCTCGTACCCATTGATCAGTTTCATCCGCACCGACCCAACCTACAGGGGTGATCCCATGCACGCGTTCCGTTCGGCAGTCGAGGCCGGGGACCTGGACGCCGTGGCGGCGCTGCTCGCCGAGGACGTCGTCTTCACCAGTCCCGTCGTCTTCAAACCGTATACAGGCAAGGCCATCACCGCCGCGATCCTGCGCGCGGTCTCCCAGGTCTTCGAGGACTTCCGCTACGTCCGCGAGTTCGGCGCGCCCGGCTCCCCCGACCACGCGCTGGTCTTCACCGCCCGGGTGGGCGGGCGCGAGCTGACCGGCTGCGACTTCCTGCACGTGAACGAGGAGGGGCTGATCGACGACCTCATGGTCATGGTCCGCCCGCTGTCGGGCGCGCATGCCCTCGCCGAGGCGATGGGGGCACGGTTCGAACAGATCGCCGAGGAGGCGCAGGCGCGTTCCTGATTCCGCGGGGGGCGGCCCGCACCGGGGCCGCCCCCGCCGTTTCGCCGGGCCTTGCGGATCCGTCCCCGGGAATACCCCCGCGCACCGATCTGTTGACGTCACCGAGCGCACCGGTATAGTGCGAACAGCGCATGTGCGTGTCCCTCGTACCGGCACCGATGTCGCCGTCTTCTCTCCAGCCCCTCGGCCGATCCGTTCGCGCGGCCCCGGGCTTCCTCTTCGCACCACCTCGTGACCAGGGCTTTCGCCGTCGTGTCCGGGGTGTGGTTCCCGCCGCCCGGAGGCAGGTCGTATCCGCCTCCCGCTCGCGGCCGTTCCCCCTTCCCACGCGCTTCTCTCCACTTTTCGTCCGCGAAAGGACACCCCTCCATGACCACCACACTCGAACACCCTCCGGTCGAGCTGCGGGCCCCGGCGGCCCGGCTCGTCACCGGTGTTCTCGACATCGACACGCACGGGAAGGGGCATCTGCGGGCCGCCGACCTCCTCCCCACCCCCGCCGACCCGCAGGTACCTGCCGCGCTGATCCGCAGGTACGGGCTGCGCAAGGGCGACCTGGTCGAGGGCGCCCGGGGCGCGCAGCGCGCGCTGACCGAGGTCGCCCGGGTCGAGGGCCGCGCGCCCGGCGACCTCGCCGCCCGCCGGAACTTCCGCGACCTCACCCCGCTGCACCCGCGCCGGCGCCTGCGCCTGGAACACCCGGACGCCGGGCTCTCGGGCCGGGTCGCCGATCTGTTCACGCCGATCGGCAAGGGCCAGCGCGGACTGCTCGTGGCCCCGCCGAAGAGCGGCAAGACGGTGCTGCTGCGGCAGCTGGCCGCGGCCGTCGCCGGGAACCACCCGGAGTGCCGGCTGATGGTGCTGCTGCTGGACGAGCGCCCCGAGGAGGTCACCGAGATGCGCCGGGCGCTGCACGGCGAGGTGTACGCCTCCACCTTCGACCGCACCGCCAAGGAGCACATCGCCCTGGCCGAACTCGTCGTCGAACGGGCCAAGCGGCTGGTCGAGGCGGGCGAGGACGTCGTCGTGCTGCTGGACTCGCTGACCCGGCTGTGCCGGGCGCACAACAACGCCTCCGGCGCGGGCGGCCGTACCCTCAGCGGCGGTGTCGACGCGAGCGCGCTGATCGGCCCCAAGCGGTTCTTCGGCGCCGCCCGCGAGGCCGAGGAGGGCGGCTCGCTCACCATCCTGGCCACCGCCCTGGTGGACACGGGCTCCCGCGCCGACGGCTACTTCTTCGAGGAGCTGAAGAGCACGGGCAACATGGAGCTGCGCCTCGACCGGGAACTGGCCGGGCGGCGCGTCTTCCCCGCCGTGGACCTCGAAGGATCCGGCACCCGGCGCGAGGAACTGCTGCTCACCCCGGCCGAGTTGGGCGCCGTCCACGGGCTGCGCCGCGCGCTGCGCTCGCGCGAGGGCTCTCCTGCGGGCCTGGAGACCCTGCTGGAGCGGATGCGGCGCACCCCGGGCAACGCGGCCTTCCTGCGGCAGGTCCTGCCGACGCTGCCCGCGAGCTGACCGGGTACGGCAACCGGGTTGCTCCGCTGGCATCCGGGTTGCTCCGTTGGGCCGGACGGCGCGGCCGACGCGCGCACACCACTCCCCTTCGTACGTTGATCATATGATCACCAGATTCAGATATCGGGCGGTCGTCCCCGCCTGTTCCCTGTGTGTGGCGGGCCTGCTCGGCCACCCCGGCCCCGGCCCTGCTCTACCGCTCGGGCACACAGGTACGCCCGCGCCGGAGCGCCCCCGACCTGCCGGACGTCTCCGCGCTGTCCTGGCTGGTGGCCGACGCGGGCAGCGGGCAGGTGCTGGCCGCGAGCGAGGCGCACCGGCCACTGCCGCCGGCCAGCACCCTGAAGACCTTGTTCGCCCTCACCGTGCTGCCGAAGCTGCCCAGCGGGATGCAGCACACCGTGCGCTACCAGGAGTTGGCCGACGTCGCCGAGGGCAGCAGCCTGGTCGGGGTGGAGGAGGGCCACAGCTACCGGGTGGCGGATCTGTGGCGGGGGGTCTTCCTCAGTTCCGGCAACGACGCGGTGCATGTGCTCGCCTCCCTCAACGGCGGCTGGGAGACCACCGCCAAGCGGATGCAGACCAACGCCCGTGCCCTGGGCGCCCTGGACACCCATGTGCTGTCCCCGGACGGTTACGACACCCCCGGTCAGGTGTCCTCCGCCTACGACCTCGCCGTGTTCGGCCGCGAGGGCCTGCGCAACCCCGACTTCGCCGCGTACTGCTCCACCGCGCAGTCCGAGTTCCCCGGCGACGGGGCGCCGTTCGCCATCGAGAACACCAACCGGCTGCTCACCGGCGCCGACGGCGTGGCGCCCTACCCGGGCCTGATCGGCGTCAAGAACGGCTACACCACCAACGCGGGCAACACCCTGGTGGCCGCCGCCCGGCGCGGCGGGCGCACCCTGGAGGTGACCGTGATGAACCCGCAGGCGGGCGACGGGTTCGAGGTGTACGAGGAGGCGCGCCAACTGCTCGACTGGGGCTTCGCTGCGGACGGTCAGGTGGATCCGGTGGGCTCGCTGGACGGGCTGCGTCCCAAGCCCCGCCCGACCGCGTCGGCCGCGCCGGTGGCGGCGGCCACGTCCGGGGCGCCGGACGACGACGACTGGTCCGGCACCGCCGTCGGGGCGGCACTCGCCGGGCTGGGTGCGGCCGCGATGGCACTGGCGCTGCGGGCCAGGGGCAGGGCCAAGAGCAAGGGCGGGGCGGCGCGCGGCTGACCGATCGGCAGGCCGAGCAGCAGCCCCAGGGTGATCCAGGTGTAGAGGTTGCCGCCGAGGAAGCCGTCGAGGCCCGAGGCGTCGTCGAACCACAGCCAGACGACGCTGGTGCACAGCACCGCGTACAGCGCGCCCGCGAGGCGCCGGTGTCCGGCGCGCAGCAGGACCGCGAAGGAGGGCAGCAGCCACACCAGGTGATGCACCCAGGTGATCGGGCTGACCAGGCAGGCCGCCGCCCCGGTGAGGGCGAAGGCCGCGGTCCAGTCACCGGCCCGCGCCGCCCGGCGGGTCCGCCACGCCCAGACGCACAGGGTGCCCAGCACCGCGAGCGCCCACAGCGGGCGGCCGGTCTCGCCGAGCCGGGCCAGCACGCCCTGGAGCGACTGGTTGGAGACGTAGTCCAGGCGGCCCACCCGGCTGGTGTCCCACAGCGCCCGGGTCCAGTAGAACCGGGAGGCGGCCGGGTCCACCAGGGCGGCGAGCGCGGTCACGGCGGCGGCCACGGCGGTCGCCTGCGCGGCGGCCCGGCGGCGCCCGGCGAGCAGCAGCAGCCCGATGAACAGGGCCGGTGTCAGCTTGACGGCCGCCGCCAGCCCGATCCCGGCGCCCGCCCAGCGGCCCCGGCCGCTCGACAGCAGCAGGGCGTCGGTGAGGACGAGGGCCAGGAGTACGACATTGACCTGGCCGAAGCTGAAGGTGTCCCGCAGGGGTTCGAACAGCGCGAGCGCGCACAGGGCCAGTGACCAGCGGTACCAGCCGTGCCGCCGCCAGCGGTCACCGGCCAGGACGCGCAGGACCACGCCGAGGGCGATCGCGTTCACCACCAGGGAGGCGGCGATCGCGGGGGTGCGGCCCAGCAGGGCCAGGGGCAGCATCAGGACCGCGGCGAACGGCGGATAGGTGAAGCCGTACTGCGTGCCCGGCACCCGGTAGTCGTAGATCAGGCCGCCGTGGTGCACCCAGGTGTGCACGGTGCCGTAGTAGACGCGCAGGTCGAAGAAGCCGCGCAGCAGCGGCACGGTCGCGGTGAACGCGGTCACGGCGGCGGCGAGGGCGAGGACCAGCAGCAGCCTGCCCCGCTCGGTGCGCGGGCCCGTCATGCGGCGCGCCCCGGGGCCGGGGACACGGCGGGTGCCTGGGCCGCCTGGTGGGCCTGCCACAGGACGACCACGCCGAGCAGTCCGCCGCAGCCCGCGAGCACCAGCTGCCCCGCGTCGGCGGGGCCGCCGCTGGGCAGGACGGCGAGGGCGAGCACCCCGGCGAGGGCGGCGACCCGGTGCCGTACCGAGGCGCTGGGCGCGGCGGCGGCGATCAGGAACAGGCCCCACAGCACGTACCAGGGGCGGATCGCCGGGCCGAACACGGCGACGACGAGCAGGCTCAGGCCGAGCGCGTACACCGGTTTGAGGCGCAGCCGCAGCCATATGAGGAGGATGGCGACGGCGGTGGCGAGGAGGCCGAGCAGATGCCAGCCGGGGACGGCCAGCGGGGCCAGGCCGCTGCCGAGCCGGTCGAGCAGGTGGCCGGTGGCCCGGCCGAGCAGGCTGGTCAGCGCCCAGTTCTGCGGGGAGACGGGGGTGCCGAGGGCGCCGATCCAGCCGTAGCCGGTACCGGCCGTCATGGTGGCGGCGACCGTGGTCACGGCGGCGACGGCCGCGGTGGTCAGGGCGGCGGGCAGCGGGCGGCGCCCGGCGCGGGCCTGGAACGCGACCACGGCGAGCAGACCGAGCGCGGCGGGCGCCTTGACCAGGGCGGCGAGGGTGACGAGTACGGCGCCCAGGACGGGCCTGCGTCCCCGGGCGGCGACCAGGCCGAGCCCGAGCAGTCCGAGCATCAGCGCGTCGTTGTGGGCGCCCGCGACCAGGTGCAGCAGCACCAGCGGGTTGAGGGCGCCGAGCCAGAGCGCGGCGGCCGGATCGGCACCGCTGTGCCGGGCGAGTCGGGGCAGCGCGAACGCCATCAGGGCCACCCCGAGGAGCGCGAGCAGGCGCATGCCGATCAGACCCGCGGGCAGTTCGCCCCGGGTGAGGCCGGACAGCGCGGAGGCGAGGCCGAGGAAGGCGGGGCCGTACGGCGCTCCGGTGTGCTGCCACATGGGGGACACCTGGTCGGCGAGCGGACCGCCGAGGGCCGCAGGGCCCTGGGTGTAGACGTCCATGTGCGCGTCGGCCATGGCGCCCTGCGCGAGATAGCTGTAGACGTCCCGGCTGAACAGCGGCGGCGCGAGCACCAACGGGGCGGCCCAGACGGCCAGTACGAGCAGCAGGGCGCGCGGCGCGGGCGGCCGCGGCCCGCGCACCAGGCGGCCGAGGAACACCCAGGCGGCTGTCAGCAGCACGACACCGAAGTACACCGCGACCAGCCCGATGGCCTCCTGCGCCGAGGCGGGCGCCGGCAGCTCCGCCACGGGCAGCGCACCGGCGGTCTCCCCACCGAGCGCGAGAAACGCGGTCCCGGCCAGCCCGAGCAGCCGACACCGACGCAGATCGAAGGGAAACGCCATGGCCAACACCGGCTCAGCGTGGCAACACCGGATGTCCACGAGACGACGCGGGCCCATCCGGACGGGGGCCGAGGTGTGGCCGGGGCGTGGTGGGACGGGGTGCGGCGGGGGCGGCGTGAGGCGGGCCGGGGGCGGGTGGGTACCGGAGTGGTGCGGGGGGCGGTGCGCGGTGAGTTTCGGGGCTGGCAGCCGGGAGGTTCCGGGGCTGGACCCCGACGCCTTCCGCGACCGATGCCGGGGGGACTCCCGGGCCAGTACCCGGCGGGGTCCGAGATCGGTGCCCGGCAGATGCCGGGGCCGGCACCCGGTGGCTCCCCGCGGCCGGTGCCCAGCGAGCTCCCAGGCCGACGTCCAGGGCCAGAGCCCGGCAATGCCCGAGGCCGGTGCCCGACAGAATCCAGGACAAGCCCCCAACGGCCTCCGCGGCCGGTGCCCAGCGGGCTCCCGGGCCCGTGCCCGATGGCTTCCGCCGCTGATGCCGGGGGAGGTTCCAGGGCCAGTGCCCCACGGCCTCCGCCCCCGATGCCCCGGCCGATTCCGCCACCGGTGTTCGGTGGGTTCCGGGAACCGATGCCCGGCGGATTCCGGGCCGGTATCCGGTGGCTCCGGCGGCGATGGTCCGGCGAATGTCGCCACCGGCGTTCGTGGTTTCCGGGGCTCGTGTGATCAGAAGACGGACAGGCCGGTCAGGGTGGTGAAGCGGTCCAGGGCCGCGACGCCGGCCACGGAGTTGCCGCGTTCGTCCAGGCCGGGGCTCCAGACGCACAGGGTGCAGCGGCCCGGTACGACGGCGATGATGCCGCCGCCGACGCCGCTCTTGCCGGGCAGGCCGACCCGGTAGGCGAAGTCGCCCGCGGCGTCGTACGTGCCGCAGGTCAGCATCACCGCGTTGACCTGCTTGGCCTGGCTGCGGCTGAGCAGCCGGGTGCCGTCGGCGCGGATGCCGTGCCGGGCGAGGAAGCCGGTGGCGAGGGCGAGGTCGGCGCAGGAGGCGGCGATGGAGCACTGGCGGAAGTACTGGTCGAGCAGGACCGGCACCTCGTTGTCGATGTTGCCGTAGGACGCCATGAAATGGGCGAGCGCGGCGTTGCGGTCGCCGTACGTGGTCTCGGAGGCGGCGACCTCCTGGTCGAAGTCCAGCGCGGGGTTTCCGCTCTCGGCGCGCAGGAAGTCGAGCAGTTCACCGGCCGCGTCCCCGGTACGGGTCTGGAGGCGGTCGGTGACGACGAGCGCGCCCGCGTTGATGAACGGGTTGCGCGGGATGCCGTTCTCGTACTCCAGCTGGACCAGGGAGTTGAACGGGTTGCCGGAGGGCTCGCGGCCGACGTGCTCCCACAGTTCGTCGCCCTCGCGGGCCAGGTCGAGGGCGAGGGTGAACACCTTGGTGATGGACTGCGAGGAGAACGGCTGCTGCCACTCCCCCACTCCGTACACCGTGCCGTCCAGCTCGGCGACGGCCATGCCGAACGTGCGGGGGTCGCACGCGGCCAGCGCCGGTATGTAGTCGGCGGCGCGGCCGCGGCCCGGTGTGTGCTCCAGTTCCTCGGCTATGCGCTCCAGGACCGGCAGGAAGGCGTGGGTCGACGTCGTTGTCATGATCACCATTGTGCCTCCGAACCGTTCCCGCAGCCCACTCGCCCCCGCCCTGGAATCATTCGTAACCGCAGGTCAGGCGGCCGGTGCCCCGCTGCCCGCGATGATCTCGGGGCGCAGCAGGGCGGCCAGCGTCCCGGCGGGCAGCAGGCCCTTCTCCAGGACCAGTTCGGCGACCCCGCGCCCGGTGGCGAGCGCCTCCTTGGCGATCTCGGTGGCCGCCGTGTAGCCGATGTGCGGGTTGAGCGCGGTGACCAGTCCGATGGAGTCCTCCACGCTCGCGCGCAGCCGCTCGGTGTTGGCGGTGATGCCGTCGACACAGCGCTCGGCCAGCGTCAGACAGGCCCGCTCCAGGTGGGTGATCGACTCCGACAGGGAGTGCAGGATGATCGGCTCGAAGGCGTTGAGCTGGAGCTGCCCGGCCTCGGCGGCCATGGTGATGGCGACGTCGTTGCCGATGACCTCGAAGGCGACCTGGTTGACCACCTCGGGGATGACCGGGTTGACCTTGCCCGGCATGATCGACGAACCGGCCTGCACCGGCGGCAGGTTGATCTCCCCGAGTCCGGCGCGCGGACCGGAGGACAGCAGCCGCAGGTCGTTGCAGCTCTTGGAGAGCTTGACCGCGATCCGCTTGAGCACCCCGGACATCTGCACGAAGGCCCCGCAGTCCTGGGTGGCCTCGACCAGGTTGGCGGCGGTGACCAGGGGCAGCCCGGTGATCGCGGACAGATGCCGGCGGGCGGCCTCGGCGTACCCGGACGGAGCATTGATTCCCGTACCGATCGCCGTGGCGCCCAGGTTGATCTCATGGATCAGCTCGACGGCCTCGGCGAGGCGGCTGCGGTCCTCCTCGATCATCACGGCGAACGCGGAGAACTCCTGACCGAGCGTCATCGGTACCGCGTCCTGCAACTGTGTACGGCCCATCTTGAGCACATCACGGAACTGCACGGACTTCCCCGCGAAGGAGTCCTGGAGTACAGCCATCGCCTTGAGCAGTCCACGGACCGCGAAGACCGTCGCTATCTTGACGGCGGTCGGGTAGACGTCATTGGTCGACTGGCTCAGGTTGACGTCCTCGTTCGGGTGTACATACATGTACTCGCCCTTGGCCCGGCCGAGCAGCTCCAACGCCCGGTTCGCGACGACCTCGTTGGCGTTCATGTTGGTGGAAGTGCCGGCCCCGCCCTGGATGACGTCCACGACGAACTGCTCGTGCAGCTCGCCCCGCCGGATCTCCTGGCAGGCGGCGACGATCGCGCGGGCCTTCTCCGGTGCCAGCAGGCCGAGTTCCTCGTTGGCGAGCGCGGCGGCCTCCTTCACGGCGGCCAGGGCGTCGATCAGATGCGGGTACGCCGAGATCGGCATGCCGGTGATGGGGAAGTTCTCGGTCGCCCGCAGGGTGTGGATGCCCCAGTAGGCGTCGGCGGGCACGTCCCGATCGCCGAGGAGGTCGTGTTCGCGCCGGGTGGTGGTCATGAGGGGTGATCCGCTTTCTTGGCTTCGGGAGGGGAAACGTCGGCGAGGGGTGATCTCAGGCGGGACCGGGCTCGTCCACCACGTGTACGGCGCCCACCGGGACCCCGCCGCCGAGCAGCGCCTGCCCCGCGAAGCCGGTCAGCAGGGCCGGGTCCACCCCGGCCCGCTCCAGTGCCCGGGCCGCGACCGGTATCCGCGCGCGGTCCGCGCCGTCCGCTATCTTCACGGCCACCGCCCGCCCGTCCGGCAGCGCGGCGACCTGGACGCCCTCGAAACCGTCCTTGGCGAGCAGCCCCGGCACGGCCCGCATCAGCGCGGCGACATCACGGCTCGCGCCGGACGCCATCTCCGCGTGGCCGCGCATCGCGTCGGCGACCCCGGCCTCCGCCGTGCCGGGCGCCGCCGAGGTGATCCGGGACAGCGCGCGGGCGAGCCCGTGCAGGGAGACGGCGAACAGGGGCGCGCCGCAGCCGTCCACGCTGGTGTGCGCGACCCGCTGTCCGGTGAGGTCCTCGACGGTCTCCCGGATCGCCTGCTGCAAGGGGTGCGCGGGGTCCAGGTAGTCCGGCAGGGACCAGTCGTTGAGGCGCGCGGTCCACAGCATCGCCGCGTGCTTGCCGGAGCAGTTCTGGGCGAGCCGGGAGGGCGTCCGCCCGGCGCGCACCCAGGTGTCGCGAACGGCGGGGTCGAAGGGCAGGTCGGGGACGTTGCGCAGATCGTCCTCGGCGAGTCCGGCCAGTTCGAGGATGCGCCGGGTACCGGCGAGGTGGCGCTCCTCGCCGGAGTGGCTCGCGGCGGCCAGGGACAGCAGTTCGCCGTCCAGCGGCAGCCCGGCCCGCACCATGGCGACGGCCTGGAGGGGTTTGACGGCCGAACGCGGGTAGAAGGCGGCCTCGATGTCGCCGACCTGGTGCTCGACGGTGCCGTCGGCGCCGAGGACGACGACGGAGCCGTAGTGGATGCCCTCGATGACACCGCCGCGGACGAGATGGGCGACGGGGGCGTGGCCGGGGGCGCGGACGACGGGCGCGTCGGCGGGGAAGCTGATGTCCATTTCTTTCTGCCTGTATCAAGAGGTCGGGGCGGCCGGTTCGCGGGTCACGCGGCGGCGCGCCGGTCGGGTGCGCGGGGTGCGGATCGCACGGGGGGGGGCGGGCACGGGCGTCGTACGGCCGTGCCCGGTGTCCCGGCGGCCGGCGGCGGAGGGGCACGGTGGTGTCTCCGGTGCCGGCGTCGGGGTGCCCGGGGGTCAGGGGCGGGCGACGCTCATGCCTCGGGCGCGCCGCTCGCGGCCGGGTCGGGCCGTCTGGGGCGCACGATGTCGGTGAGGGTGCGTTCGACGCGGTCCAGGTGGTGGCTCATGGCCGCGAGCGCGTCGTGCTCGGAGCCGTCGGCGAGCGCCTCGACGATGGCGCGGTGCTCGCGGTTGGACTGCTCGCGGCGGCCGCCGAGCTCGTTGAGGAAGGCCGACTGGCGCGCCAGGGCGTCGCGGATCTCCTCGATGACCCGGCGGAAGACCGGGTTCTGGGCGGCCTCGGCGACGGTGAGGTGGAAGAGGGTGTCCATCGCGACCCAGGCGATGGTGTCCGTCTCCCGCTCCATGCGGTCCAGCAGCTGGGCCAGCCGGTCCAGGTGGTCGGGGGTGCGGCGCAGGGCCGCGTACCCGGCGACCGGGATCTCGATGTGCCGGCGGACCTCCAGCAGGTCGCTGGCCGCGTAGTCGCCGAAGGTGGGGTCCTCCACGGCGTTGGCGACGACGAAGGTGCCCTTGCCGGTCCGGGAGACGGTGAGGCCCATCGCCTGGAGCGCGCGCAGCGCCTCGCGCAGCACGGGCCGGGAGACCTCCAGGGTGCGGCCCAGCTCGGCCTCGGAGGGCAGTTTGTCGCCGATGGCGTAGTCGCCGCGTTCGATGGCGCCGCGGAGGTGGCCGAGGACCGCTTCCATTGCGCTCACGCGCCGCGGACCCATACCACCTGTCTGGCTGTCTGACAGGTTCACGGGCCGATCCTGCGCGCTGCCCGCCCGCTCTGTCAAGGCGGCCGGTTCGGACCCTCGGCCGGGCCGCTGGAGGCGCCGGGAAACGCCCACGGGGTGCGGCGCCCGCATTCGGGCCGCCGCACCCCGTGGGGTGGCCTGGAGGTCAGGGCTCAGGCGTTGAGCGCACCGGTGGTGAGCAGGCCGATCAGGCCCAGCCCGATGATGATGCGGTAGATCACGAAGGCGTTGAAGGAGTGCTTGGCGACGAACTTCAGCAGCCAGGCGATCGAGGCGTAGGCCACGATGAAGGAGACGAGGGTGCCGACGGCCAGCGGGGCGGCGCCCACGCCCGCGCCCAGGGCGTCCTTCAGCTCGTAGATTCCGGCGCCGGTCAGCGCGGGGATGCCGAGGAAGAAGGAGAGGCGGGTCGCGGCGACGCGGTCCAGGTCCAGGATGAGCGCGGTGGACATGGTGGCGCCGGAGCGGGAGAAGCCGGGGAAGAGCAGGGCGAGGATCTGGGAGCAGCCCACCCACATCGCGTCCTTGAAGGACGTGTCGTCCTCACCGCGCTTGTGGCGGCCCATCTGGTCCGCGCACCACATCACACCGGAGCCGACGATCAGCGAACCGGCCACCACCCACAGCGAGGCCAGCGGCCCGTCGATCAGCGGCTTCGCGGCAAGGCCCACCAGGACGATCGGGATCGTCGCGGCGATCACCCACCAGGCGAACTTGTAGTCGTGGTGGTAGCGCTCCTCGCGGTTGGTCAGACCGCGGAACCAGGCGGAAACGATCCGCTTGATGTCCTTGAAGAAGTACACGAGCACGGCGGCGATGGCGCCGACCTGGATGACGGCGGAGAACCCGACGACGGACTTGTCGTCGACGGGGATGTTCATGAGCCCCTCGGCGATCTTGAGGTGGCCGGTGGAGGACACGGGGAGGAACTCGGTCACCCCCTCGACGACTCCGAGGACGACGGCCTGACCGACAGAGATGGCGCTCATGGGATCCAGTTCTGAGGAGAGTAGGTCGACAGTGTTGTAGACAGTACTTGCTGCGCCTGGCGGGGTGCCAAGCGCCCGGGTCTACACAGCGCCGGCGAGCCAGTACCCGGCGAAGGCCGCGGCCAGCCCGGTCGCCATGCCGACGACGACGTTCACCGAAGCGTAGAGGCCCGAGCCGGCCTCGGTCAGCCGCAGGGTCTCGTAGGAGAAGGTCGAGTACGTGGTCAGCGCCCCGCACAGCCCGGTACCGAGCAGGAGTTGCAGAGGGGGCCCCGCGGTCCCGGTGGCGACGGCGCCGGTGACGAGCCCGAGGATCAGGCTGCCGACGGCGTTCACCACCAAGGTGCCCCAGGGGAAGACCGAGTCGTGCCGGGACTGCACGGCGCGGTCGGTGAGGTAGCGCGCGGGCGCGCCGACCACGGCTCCGGCCACGACGAGCAGCCAGTTCACAACGGTTCCTCACCTTCCGGCCCGGCCGCAGCGGGGTCCGGCGCGGGCGCCCGGCCGACGTACCGTACGACCTCGCACTCGTCCAGTGTGACCAGGCCCTCGCGGACCAGTTCGTCCAGCTGGGGCAGGAAGGCCCGGACGCGCTCGTCGGTGTCCACGACGACCACCGCGACCGGCAGGTCCTCGCCGAGCGAGAGCAGTCGGGAGGTGTGGATGCGGGAGGAGGCGCCGTAGCCCTCGATACCCCGGAAGACGCTGGCGCCCGCGAGCCCGGCGGCGTGCGCGCGGTGCACGATCTCGCTGTAGAGCGGCTTGTGGTGCCAGGTGTCGTCCTCGCCGATGTACACGGTCAACCGCAGCGCGCGGCCGGTGAGCGAGGTCATGCCCGTTCCCTCCAGGTCAGCATCCGGCGGCCGATGGTGGAGGCGAGCCACACCGCGGTGAGGGCCGCGCAGGGCGTCGCCACCAGATAGACGAGGCCGACGCCGGGACGGCCGGCCTCGACGAGGCGGCGGATGTCGACGGCGTAGGTGGAGAAGGTGGTGAAGCCGCCGAGGACACCGGTGCCGAAGAAGGGGCGGACGAGGCGGTGGGCGGCCCAGACCTCGGTGATGAACACCATGAACACGCCCATCACGGCACAGCCGATGACGTTGATCCAGAAGGTCGCCCAGGGGAAGCTGTCGGGCGCGGCGGGCCAGGCGAGGCCGAGTCCGTAGCGGCCGCAGGCACCGAGGGCGCCGCCGACCGCGACCACCGCGACGACGGGGCCCTGGGCACGCCACCGCGTCCGCCGGCGCGGTGTGCGGCGGGCGCGAAGGGTGTCGGCTTCGGGGGTGGTCATCGTTCTTGCGTCTCCTGCTCGGCCGACCCCCGGTGGGTGATCATGGCCGCGCACCACATTACCGCCGGATCGGCCGCGCCCCGGCCATGGTGTGTTCCGTCCGCCGAGGGGTTCACCCGCGGGGAGCCGAACCGGTCAGGATTCGAGAAGCCGTGAGGGGCTCCCCCGGCCTAGCGTGGGAGCACCGAAGGGGTTCCCGTCGGGCCTCATACCCCGGCCCTTCGACCCGTTGGCTCTTCGGACCCTTTGCCCCCTTGACCCTTTGACCCTTTGACCCTTTGACCCGCAAGGAGTGAGTCATATGACCGCCGGTGTGCAGACGATCATCTACCCCGTCAAGGACCCGGAGCGGGCCAAGGCCCTGTTCGGCGCGCTGCTGGGCGTCGAGCCGTACGCCGACGAGCCCTACTACATCGGGTTCAAGGCCGGGGGCCAGGACGTCGGCCTCGACCCGAACGGGCACGCGCAGGGCCTGACCGGACCGGTGCCGTTCTGGCACGTCACCGATCTGCGGGAGCGGCTGGCGGCACTGGTGGCGGCGGGCGCGGAGATCGTCCAGGACGCCCGGGACGTCGGCAACGGCCGGCTCGTGGCCTCCGTGAAGGACGCGGACGGCAACATGGTGGGGCTGCTCCAGGATCCCGTCACCGAAAAGTAGTTGCACTCTCAACGAGTGGCTGGATCGGTGCTACCGTGCCGGTATGGCAGTGAAAACCGCCGATGCCCGGCTCGAGGAACGCTGGCGGGACATCCTCGCCGTGCACGCGCGCACGATGTGCGAGATCGACCGTGCGCTGCACCCCTACGGGCTGGGCGCCAGCGACTTCGAGGTGCTGGACCTCCTGGCCGCCGAGTCCCCCCGCGACGGCGACCACTGCCGGGTGCAGAACCTGGTCGGGCGGGTGCATCTCAGCCAGAGCGCCCTGTCCCGGCTGATCGGCCGGCTGGAGAAGGACGGCCTGGTGGAACGCTCGGTGTGCGCCGAGGACCGCCGGGGTGTCTGGGTCGCCCTCACCACCAAGGGCCGGGGCCTGCACACCGAGGTGCTGCCGGTGCAACGGGCCGTCCTCGGGCGGATGTTGGCCGAGCCGGAGGGCGAGCGGCCCCGACCGGACCCGGGAGAAAAGCCCTAGACGGTCTCCGGCGGGTCGTCCGGGCGCCGGTCCACCGGGCGGCGCGGCGGGATCGGGGTCGTCGGGAAGTCGCGGGGGCCGGTCCACAGGGACGGTACGGCGTCGCAGCGGCGGCACAGTTCATAGGCGACGGCCTCGTAGTTGACCCGCCAGCCACGGAAGTGGGGCCATGCCTCCTCGGAGGTGCGCTCGGCGCGGAAGCCGGTCGAGTCCAGCATCGCCACGGCCGCGTCGAACTCGGCGTAGGTGAGCCGGATGGGCGCGCTCGGCGCGGGGTCCTCCTCGAAGGGGGCACGGACCGCGCGGGCGATGTCGCGCAGGGCGCTGAACCCGGCCCGCAGCACCAGGCGGGCCTCCGGCGGCGCGGACTTCGGGTCCAGGGCGAGCTGGAGCGCCGCCGCGTCCATCACGGCGACCAGCCCCACCAGCCAGCTGCGGTACGGGCGCGGGGAGCGGAACGTCAGCAGCACCGGGTAGGTGGAGTGGCTCTCGCCCATGTCCGAGGCCAGCCGCTCCCAGGCCCGGTACAGCTCCGGCAGCGCGGTCTCGGTGTCGACCAGCCACTGCCGGGCCAGGATCTCCGGGCCCCAGGAGGGCTCGCCCGCCCGCGCCTGGAGGAGGGTGACCTCGACCTCGCGGCGGTTGTAGGCGGCGTAGAGCGTGGGCAGGTAGGCGATCTGGAGCGCGATCAGGACCGGTCCCGTGGCCGCCGCGAAGAAGTCGAGGATCGACAGCTTCCACCGGGCGCCGCTGGCGAAGCCGAGGGTGAACAGGCTGGATCCGGCCTCGCGGAACGCGGTCGTCCAGGTCAGTGAGGACAGCGCGAACAGCAGCAGGCCGAAGCCGAGCAGGGCGCCGATGAGCCAGCTGGCGAGCATGCCGATCAGCATGAGGGGCGCCAGCCAGGTCTGGGCGCGGTCGATGGCCTCGTAGTCACCGCCGGTTGTGGTCAGCCTGAGGAGTCTGCGCAGCAGCCACCACAGGCGGAAGACCAGCGTGGAGTAGAGGCCCCTCGGGACGACGAGGGTGCGCAGGATGCTGCTCAGCACGGCGAGGAGCAGCAGGGCGCCCGCCGTGCCGGCGATGTATTCCATGAGGGTATTTTGGCGCCCGCGGGGGATGGTGATCGACTTCGGGCGCGACCGCCGGTGCGTGGTGGCCTGTCGCGCGCGTCCCCGCGCCCCTCGGGGGCGCCCTCAGCGGGCCAGCAGAGTCCGCACCCCCTGGGACGTCAGCGTGAGCGCGTGCTCCGAGCTGCCGTCTATCGCCAGGGAGATCTCCTCGTCGGGCCACTGCGAGGCTAGCGCGCCCAGCGGGATGAGGCGGTAGCGGGAGACGAAGGGCAGCAGTTCGGCCATCTCGTTCTCCGTGGTGAAGACGGGGACGACCGGGTCTCCCCCGGGCTGTTCCAGGATGGGCAGGGCCACCGTCGTGGCGTCGGCGCCCTCGCCGTCGATCGCGTCGTCCGGCACGGGGACGAGCACGTCGCTGTGGGCGAGGGTGTCCAGGGCCCTCTGGTCCTCGGCGTTGGCGACCAGGTCGTCCAGCGCCTGCTGGGCCGGCGTCGGAAGGGCGTCGTGTGCGGGTGTCTCCATGGCAGATCCCCTGGTAGCGGTGGTCGTACGGGCCACCCGGACGGACTGCCCGGGCGGGCTCCCGCCTCGCGTACCCGGTGCGGACCCGGGGCATGCGTGCGAACCGGAAGAGGCGCGGAGCGGGACCCCGACTCGGACATGCGTACGAAACAGGGGGCCCGGGCGCACGGGGTGCGAGGCGGTGCTCAGGCCCGAAGGACCTCCTCGCCCGGTGCCGGGCTCGGGGCCAGGGCCTCCTGGGCGCGCACCCGGCGCCGGCCGAGCAGCAGGGTGCCGAGGAAGGAGAGGGCGAGGGCGACCACGACGCCCAGGTTGGCGTACGCCCACGCGCCGGTGCGGCCGCCGAGGCCCAGCGGTCCGAGGAGGTAGCCCTGCCAGCCCAGCCAGTGCGCGGCGGTGTTGGTGACCAGGCCCCAGCCGACGGCCGTGGCGGCGAGGGTGAGCAGCGGGGGCACCAGCGGGACGTCGCCGTAGCGGCCGTGCGGGCGGAACAGGTCGCCGTCGTCGTAGTTGCGGCGGCGCAGCGCGAGGTCGGCCAGCATGACGCCGGACCAGGCGGCGATGGGGACGCCGAGCGTGGTGAGGAACCCCATGAACTGGCCGAGGAAGCCACCGGCGAAGAACACGATGTAGATCGACCCGGCGATCATCAGGCAGCCGTCCCAGAGCGCGGCCAGATAGCGGGGCACGCGCAGCCCGGCGGAGAGCAGGGCGAGGCCGGAGGAGTAGATGTCGAGGACGGCGCCGCCGACCAGGCTGAGCACGGCGACCACGGCGAACGGCACCAGGAACCAGGTGGGCAGGATCGTGGTCAGGGCACCGATCGGGTCGTCGGCGATGGACCGGCTCAGCTGCGGCGAGGACCCGGCCAGCAGCACGCCGAAGACCAGCAGCAGCACCGGCGCGAGCGAGCCGCCGAAGGTGGTCCAGCCGATCACGCCCCGGCTGGAGGAGTCGCGGGGCAGATAGCGGGAGTAGTCGGCGGCGGCGTTGATCCAGCCGAGGCCGAAGCCCGCCATCATGAACACCAGCGCGCCGATCACCTGCTGCGCGGAACCGCCCGGCACCGCCTTGACGGCGTCCCAGTCGACCTGGTGGGCGACGAGGCCGACGTAGACGAGGGTGAGCACGCCGGTGATCACGGTGATGACGGTCTGGAGCCGCATGATCAGGTCGAAGCCGATGACACCGGCGACGACGGTCAGCGCGGCCACCACCATGAGGGCGACCACCTTGGTCTCGGTGCCGCCGCCCCAGCCGAGGCTGGTGAAGACGGTCGCGGTGGCCAGGGTGGCGAGCGAGATGAGGGCGGTCTCCCAGCCGACGGTGAGCATCCAGGAGACCACCGACGGCAGCCGGTTGCCGCGCACCCCGTAGGCGGCGCGGCTGAGCACCATGGTGGGCGCCGAGCCGCGCTTCCCGGCGACCGAGACGAAGCCGCACAGCAGGAACGAGACGACGATGCCGATGGTGCCCGCGACGAGCGCCTGCCAGAAGGAGATGCCGAAGCCGAACGCGAAGGCGCCGTAGCTGAGCCCGAGCACGGAGACGTTCGCCCCGAACCAGGGCCAGAACAGCATGCGCGGGGTACCCCTGCGGTCCGCGTCCCCGATCACGTCGAGCCCGTGCGTCTCCAGCTGGATCGGGCGGGCGGCGGCTCTGTTGTCGGTGATGCCGAGGGGGTCGTGCGGATGCGTCATCACGGCCTACCTGTCTGACGTGTCGAGATCACGCTAGGTCGGCACCGCGGGGGCCGCAACGCAAGGCACTCGGGATCTCTCGTCGGCCGCGGCCCTCCTCGACGTCCTGCCCGGGACTCTCCTCGGCGCGGCTCTGGTTCGACGGATGAGGTAGGCGCGCCGCCGCCCCGGCGGCGTGGCGTGCGCGGGCCCCGTGCCGTCCCCGGCGAGGATGGCGCTCGGCAGAGGCCGGCTCTCAGGCGGGTGGTGCGGGTATGACGGTGAACCGTGTCGGCCTGGTCGTGCACGGCGGGCGCGCCGAGGCGCGGGCGGCCGCGGGGGCGGTGCGCGACTGGTGCGCGGAGCACGCGGTGGAGTGCACCGACATCGACGTGTGGCAGGAGGGCGCCCGGCACAGCGCCCGCGCGGAGGTCGACGCGGCGGGCGACCCGGACCTGATCGTCACCCTCGGCGGCGACGGCACCTTCCTGCGCGGCGCCCGGCTCGCCGCGGAGAACGACGCCCTGGTGCTCGGCGTGGACCTCGGGCGGGTCGGCTTCCTGACCGAGGTGCCGGCCCCCGCCGTACGGGCGGCGCTGGACGCCGTGCGCGAGGAGCGGATCACCGTGGAGAGCCGGATGCTGCTCACCATGCGGGCATCGTGCCGCCTTGAGGTGCCCGCGCAGATGGAGGCGCTGATGCGGTACGGCCGCGGGCCGATGCTGCCGCCGCCCCGGGTGCGGGTGGACTGCGCGGCGGGCGGCGACTGGGGTGTCGCGCTGAACGTCACCGCGCTCAACGACGTCGTCCTGGAGAAGCTGGCCCGGGACCGGCAGGTGTCGGTGGCGGTGTATCTGGCGGGCCGGCTGCTCGCCTGCTACTCGGCGGACGCGCTGCTGGTCGCCACGCCCACGGGTTCCACGGCCTACAGCTTCGCCGCCGGGGGCCCGGTGGTCTCCCCGCGCGCGGAGGCGCTGGTCTTCACCCCGGTGGCCCCGCACATGGTGTTCAACCGCTCGGTCGTGGCCGCCCCGGACGAGCCCGTCGCCCTGCGGGTGCTGGAACGCTCGGGCCGGGCCGCGGTCAGCATCGACGGCCAGCTGCGCGGGGTGCTGGGTCCCGGCGACTGGATCGGCGTGTACGCGGCGCCCCGGCGGCTGAAGGCGGTACGGCTGGGTCCGATGGACTTCTACGGCCGGCTGCGTGAGCGCATGAACCTCACCGACGCCCCGGCCGCGCTCGCCGACGGCCGCGCCGCCCCGCTGTGGCCGGTGACCTCGCCACGCCCGGCCGACCTCGCCCATCTGGCGCTGCCTGGCGCACCGGATGTCACCGCCGAGCCCCCTCCTGGAGGCGCGCCCCCGCCGGAGTGACCCGGGCGCGCGCCGCTCGGCCTCGGAGACGGTCCGCCGGACACGCTCGCGGGCGGCGTCCGCGAGCCGGTCGCGTTGCTTCGCGAACCGGGGCGCGAGCGTCGCCCGGAGGGTCACGCCGTCCCACCGCAGGCCGGGGTGTTCCACCACGGCGCCGACTGTACGGCGCGCGCGGTTCAGTCGAACAGGCCCTGGTTGCCTTCCTTGCGCACCACGCACAGCGCCCAGATGGTGAACGCGGCGAGGGCGATCATCACGATCGACCAGACCGGGTAGTACGGCAGGGACAGGAAGTTGGCGATGATGATCAGCGCGGCGATCACCACACCGGCCGCCCGCGCCCAGGTCGACACCTTCATGAGTCCCAGGCCGACGATGACGGCCACGGCACCCAGGACGAGGTGCACCCAGCCCCAGCCGGTGAGGCTGAACTGGAAGACATAGCTGCGGGTGGCGAGGAAGACGTCGTCCCGGGCGATCCCCATGATGCCGCGGAAGATGTCCAGGACGCCGGTGAGCAGCAGCATCACCGCGGCGAACGCGGTCAGCCCGGTGGCCCACAGGTCCTTGGTGGTGGGCTCGCGCGTGGTGCCGGCGCCGGTGCCGGCACCAGGGCCGCTGCCGGGGCCGGTGTTGTGGTGTGCGTGGGGTGCGGTCATCGTGCCACCTCGATTCTCTCCGGTGTGCGGTAGGTCGGTGCGGGGCGGTTCAGTGCGGGGAGGGGGAGGAGACGGATCCCGAGCGGCCGGATCCGGTGGATTCCGGCCCCGTGCCTCCGGACGCGCCCGCCGATGGGCCCGTGGACGGTCCGTGGGCGGCGAACACCATGTCCTTCGCCTTGCGGAACTCGTCCTCCGTGATGTCACCGCGGGCCTTCATCTCGGACAGCCGGGTGAGTTCGTCGGCGCTGGAGGTGCCGCCCCGTGCGGTCTCGCGGACATAGCTGTCGAACGCGCGCTGCTGGGCGCGGGCCTGCTCCACCTCGCGGCGGCCCATGCCCTTGCCGCGGGCGATCAGATAGACGAAGACGCCGAGGAACGGCAGTACGACGACGCACACCAGCCAGGCGGCCTTGGCCACGCCGCCCAGGGAGTCGTCGCGGAAGATGTCCATGACCACCCGGAAGAGCAGCACGAACCACATGATCCACAGGAAGAACACCAGCATGGACCAGAAGACGCTCAGCGCCGGATAGTCGTACGCGAGGTAGGTCGGGACGCTCATGTCGCTCCCTCCGTCCCGGGTCCGCGCCCGGTAGTCGGTCGTCCACCGTTCTCAGGCTGCGCTTCGGCGGGAGAAGGACGCTTCACCCTGCGCGGGTGAACGGCGGCCGGCTCCGGGGCCCGGGGGGCTTCGGTGCGCGGTCGTCGCCGAGGTGCGGCCCCGCCGGGATCGTGCTCCGGTCCGGGGACGGGCCGCGGGGGCCGTACGGACCCGGGTCGCGCGAGGGAGGTCATGGCTCCTCCGTCCCGTGCCCGAGGCCGCTCCCGGCCGGCCGGCGGGGCCTTGTGCGGGGACCTCACCAGGACAGCGTCGCCCCTGACGGCCCGTACGGGATCACCCCTGGCGGGTGATCCCGTACGGGGGCCGGGGCGCTGAGGTGGGTAGCGGGCGCAGGCGGGCCCGCCTGCCCGTGAGCGGCGGAAGAGGCACGCGATGACCGATCCAGCGAGGCGCGCCCGGTCGAAGGACGCCCGGCGCTCCCTGTACAGCGGGTCGGAACGCCGGGCCGCGGCCGCGTCCTTCGCACGGACGGTGGCCATCCTGACCGCCCTGATCGTCGCCTACTATCTGGTGCCGCTGGACGCCCGCACCACCCTGGCGACGGCCCTTCTGCTGCTGTGCGGGCTGCTCGCGGTCGCGCTGGTCTTCGGCTGGGAGGCCTGGCTGATCATGAACGCGCCGTACCCCCGGCTGAAGGCGGTGGAGGCGCTGGTCGCCACGGTGGGCCTGTACCTGGTCGTCTTCGCCAGCGTCTACCACATCATCGAACACGACGCCCCCGGTTCCTTCTCCGAGCCGCTGACCAGGACCGACGCCCTGTACTTCACGCTGACCACGTTCACCACCGTGGGCTACGGCGACATCACCGCGCGCTCGGAGGCGGGCCGGGTGACGGTGATGTGCCAGATGGCGGGCGGACTGCTGCTGGTGGGTGTGGCCGTACGGCTGCTCGCGGCGGCGGTGAACGCGGGGCTGCGCCGCAAGGGGCGGGAGCCCTAGGGGGTTCAGGGTTCTCACTGCGGGGCCTGGCGCATCTCCAGGACGCGCAGGCCGAGGGACTGGCAGCGGGCGAGCAGGCCGTACAGATGCGTCTCGTCCAGGACGCGGCCGAACAGGATGGTGTGGCCGGACACCACCACGTGGTCCAGCTCGGGGAACGCCTTGGCCAGCGTCTCCGTCAGCTCGCCGTCGACGCGAATCTCGTAGCGCATGAGGTGCCTTCCCCGCGTGCCGCGGACGGGCGTACCCGGCCCTCTTCCTGCGATCCTGCGCCCCGCTCCGGCGCCGGGCCTCACCCGTCGCAGGTGATGTGGGCCCGCGCGGTCACAGCAGGCCCATTTCGCGGGCGCGGTGCACGGCGTCGTGCCGGCGGTTCACGCCCAGCTTGCGGTAGGCGCTCTTGAGGTGGGTCTTGACCGTGTTGACGGACACGAAGAGGTCGGCGGCGATCTCCTCGGTGGACATCATCTCGGCGAGCCGGACCAGCACATCACGTTCCCGGGCGCTCAACTCCTCGACCATCGGCGGCGGTTCGGGCACGGCCGCGGTGCCGTCCGGGGAACCGGCGCCGGGCAGCAGCCAGCCCTCGGCGAGCGGGCGCAGCGCCGGGGTGGCGAGCAGTGGCCGCAGCCAGGGGCCCGCCTCCTTGAAGGGGCGGCGCAGCCGGTCCCGCCGGGCCTCGCGCAGCGCCCGCGAAACGAGCCGCCGCCGGGCCTCCCGGTCGCCCCCGGCCCCGGCGAGCTCCGCCTCGACCAGGGCCGACCGTACGGCGATCAGGGGGCCGGGGGCGTCCTGCGGGCCCATCCGGTCGAGCAGATCCTGGGCGTGCGCCGGGCGGCCCGCCGCCAGCTCCGCCTGTGCCGCGCCCACCAGGCACAGCGGGTCCTCGCCGGGCAGTTCCGTCAGCAGCTTGACGGCCAACTCGGGCCGTCCGTCGGCGAGATGGGCACCCGCGGCCACCAGCGCCGCGTGCGCCTCTGCCCAGGGGGACGGCTCCTCGGCGAGGACGGTCCGGTCGGCCGCCTCCAGAGCGCCCTCCGTGTCCCCCCGGGCGAGCAGCAGGCGCGCGGTGACCAGGGCGTGCAGCGCCCGGGCCACCGGGTCGCGCGCCGGGGGCCGGGCGTCGGCCGCGTCGGGCGGCGCGTCCAGGGGGGGTGGGGAGGGGAGAGTTCGTCGCGGTCCGTCGCGACGGCGGCCAGCACGAGGGGGGCCGGGCCGACCCCGGGGAACGTGGCGGGGTCCGTGTGGTCGGCGGCGGCGAGCGCGGCGAGGGCCTTGCGTTCGGCGCGGCCGGGGCGGCCGTCGAGGTGGTCGAGCAGGGCGAGATGGGCGAGGCACTCCTCGCGGACCTGGGCCGTCGAGGGGCGCCCCGGTGCCGCCGGGGTCCGCGTCCTGACCGGGGGCGCCGGTTCCGGGGCCCGCACCTGTGCCGATGCCGTCGGTGTCGTACGGCCGTGGTCCGTCACCGCGGTCAGGGCCGCGCGCGCCTCCGCGAACCGTCCGGCCCACAGACGGGCCGCGCCGAGGTGGGCGCGCAGCAGGGCGGTCAGCTCGGGGTGCCGGTCCAGGAGCCGGCCGGGGACCTCCTGCTTCAGCTCCTCGGCGCGGCGGGCGGCGGCCTCGGCGCGCGCGGGGGAACCGGTCAGCCGGGCGGCGAGGACGTGCAGAAGGGCGCAGCCGAGCCGGGCGGCGGCCACCTCGGCCGGGTCGGGCTGCCCCCGGTGCCGCACCTGGTGCCGCTCGTGGGCGGGCCCGTCCGGTCCCCGGGGCGGCCGGTTCGGGGCGGCTTCCAGCTCCCGCGTGGCCCGTTCCAGGGACGGCAGGCCCCGGTCGAGGTCGCCGAGGGAGAGCGCGCGGGCGGCGCGGACGAGGTCGGTGGCCGGGGTCCACGGCTCGGGGCCCATGGCGGCGAAGAGCGCGGCCAGGGGCTCGGCGCGCGGTCCGGTGAGCAGTTCACCGAGGGCGAGGTCGCCGACGAGGGCACCGGCGGCGGCCGCCCAGTCGCCCGCCGCGGCGGCGTGCTCCAGGGTCTCGCCGAGCGGTCCGTGGCGCCGCAGCCAGGCCGCCGCCCGGCGGTGCAGCTCGGTCTCCAGACCGGGGTGGCGGGCCCGCAGATGGGCGCGCAGGATCTCCCGGAACAGCGGGTGCAGCCGGAACCAGGAGTGCCCGAGGTCCTCCACGAAGGCGTTCTCGCGGTGCAGCGCGGTGAGGATCAGCTCGGCGTCGGCGCGCCCGGTGAGCGCGTCGGCGAGGGCGGGGCAGAACCGGTCGAGGACGCTGATCCGCAGCAGCAGGTCCTGGGTCTCGGCGCGCTGCCGCCGCAGCACCTCGGCGATCAGATAGTCGCCGATGGTGGTGCGGTCGGCCTCGAACTCCTTCAGATACGACCGCGGGTCGCGCTCCCCCTGCGCGGCCAGGGCGCTGAGCCGCAGCCCCGCGGCCCAGCCCCGGGTGCGGGCCAGCAGCGCCCCGATCTCGTCGGGCGGCAGCCGCATGCCGTGCAGGGCCAGCAGGTCGAAGGCCTCCTCGGGGGTGAAGGCCAGTTCGTCGTTGCGGATCTCGGTGACGGCGTCGGCCGCCCGGTAGCGGTGCAGCGGCAGCAGCGGCTCGGTGCGGGTGACGAGGACCAGGCGTACGCCGGTGTCCGCGTGCCGGAGCACGAACTCCAGCTGGTCGGCGATCTCCGGGTCGGTGACGCGGTCGTACTCGTCGATGACCGCGGTCACCGGTGCCTCGCGGGCGCTGAGTTCGGCCGCGAGCCGGGTGAGCAGCGCATCGTCCACGCGGCCCGCCTCGGCAGGCAGGCCCACCTCGGCGGAGAGGGTCACCCCGGCCAGCCGCAGGGCCTGGAGGAGGTAGGCCCAGAAGGTGCCGCGGCCCTTGTCGGCCATCTGCGCGGTGAGCCAGGCGACCGGGGTGCGCCGGGTCGCGGCCCAGTCGGCGACCAGCAGCGTCTTGCCCGCCCCCGCCGCTCCGCCGACCACGGTCAGCGGGGTGCGCGGGGCCAGGTCCAGATGTCCGAGCAGCCGGTCGCGGCGCAGATAGGTCACCGGGAGGGTGGGGATCGCGAACCGTGTCCGCAGGAACGGATCCCCACAGGGATCGGCGGGCCCGTAGGGGTCCGCTCCGGTCTCGTCCGGCACGCCCATGGTGGTCACCACCATCGTCGTCGGGTCGCGGACAGCGCGCTCCGCTCCTCCCCCCAGGATCACCCCTGGGGGGAGGAGCGCCACACGAGACGGTGGTGCCCGGCGCGGGGCGGCTCAGTCCGCGGTGTTCGCGGTCTCCGCGGTGGACGAGGCGCGGCGCGGCAGCTTCCAGTTCGGGCGCGGGAAGTGGCAGGTGTAGCCGTTCGGGTAGCGCTCCAGGTAGTCCTGGTGCTCGGGCTCCGCCTCCCAGAAGTCGCCGACCGGCGCCAGCTCGGTGACCACCTTGCCGGGCCACAGCCCGCTGGCCTCGACATCCGCGATGGTGTCGACGGCGGTGCGGTGCTGCTCCTCGCCGTCATAGAAGATCGCGGAGCGGTAGCTGCGCCCGATGTCGTTGCCCTGGCGGTCCCGGGTGGTCGGGTCGTGGATCTGGAAGAAGAATTCCAGGACGTCGCGGTAGCTGGTGACCGCGGGGTCGTACCGGATCTCGATGGCCTCGGCGTGGTCGCCGTGGTTCCGGTAGGTGGCGTTCGGGGTGTCGCCGCCGCTGTAGCCGACGCGGGTGGCGACCACGCCGGGCTGCTTGCGGACCAGATCCTGCATGCCCCAGAAACAACCGCCCGCCAGTACGGCTCGTTCGGTTCCCGCTGTCATCGGTCGCTCCCTGTTTCGTCCGGCCCCGCACCCCTGTTGACGTGCCGGGGGCACGGTCATCCAGCGTAATACCGCCCGCGCGCAAGGGGCGAAGGGCCACCGGTTCGCGCGCGGGCGGCGCGGTCAGGCGCGCACGCGGGGCAGCAGCCGGTCGAGGCGGCGCGGTATCCACCAGTTGGCGCGGCCCATCAGGAACATCGCGGACGGCACCAGGACCAGCCGGACCACCGTGGCGTCCACGATCACGCTGATCGCGAGGCCGAGCGCCAGCATCTTGACGACCACGGTCGGCGAGGCGGTGAAGGACAGGAACACCGCGGTCATGATCAGGGCCGCGGCGGAGATCACCCGGGCGGTGGCGGACAGCCCCTCCCCCACGGCGAGCCGGTTGTCACCGGTGCGGTGCCAGGCCTCGGCGATCCGCGACAGCAGGAAGATCTCGTAGTCCATGGACAGCCCGAACACGATCGCGAACATCATCATGGGGACGTACGACTCGATGGGCACCGGTTCCGACAGGCCGAGCAGCGCGTCGCCCCAGCCCCACTGGAAGACGGCGACGAGGACGCCGTAGGACGCGGCGGTGGTGAACAGGTTCAGGACGACGGCCTTCAGCGGGATCACCAGGCTGCGGAAGACGACCAGGAGCAGCAGGAAGGCGAGGACCAGCACGATCCCGATGACGAGCGGCAGCCGCTCGCCGACGGTGGCGCGGAAGTCGGCCTGTCCGGCCACGGTGCCGGTGAGGTAGGCGCGGGCGCCGGTGCCGTGCAGGGCGCCGGGCAGGGCCCGGTCGGAGAGGGTGTCGAGCAGGGTGCCGGTGGCGGCGTCCTGGGGGCCGGTGGCCGGGGTGAGTGTGGTGACGAGGATCCGGCCGTCGGGGCTGGCCCGTACGGGGGTGAAGGCGGCGACCCCGTGGGTGGTCCTGAGGGCGTCGGTCACCTCGGTGGTGATCCGGTCGGCGGGGGCGTGCGCCCGGCTCAGGTCGATCACGGTGACGACCGGGCCGTTCGCGCCCTTGCCGAAGCCCGGTCCGTCGGCGGCCGCGATCCAGTCGTAGGCCGTACGGGTGCTGCTGCCGGGCCGGTCCGCGCCTGCGTCCACATGGCCGAGGCGCAGCGACAGCGCCGGTGCGGCGCAGACCGCGAGGAGGGCGGTACCGGCGGCGAGGAAGAGCCAGGGGCGGCGGGCGACGAGGGCGGCGTAGCGGTTGCCGCCGGGGCGTGCGCCGGTGCCCTCGGCGACGGGGCGGCGGCGCAGCCGGACCCGGTCGATCCGGGTGCCGATCAGGCCCAGGGCGGCCGGGACCAGGGTGAGGGCGGCGGCCGCGGTGACGACGACGGCGAGGGTGGCCGCGAGCCCGATCCGGCCGATGAAGCTCAGTCCGCACGCGTAGAGGCTGAGCATGGCGACGGCGACGGTGAGGGCGGCGATGAGCACCGCGCGGCCGCTGGTGCGGGCGGTGCGGGCGGCGGCGGTCACGGGGTCGTGGCCGTCGATCAGGTCCTGCCGGAAGCGGGTGGTCAGGAACAGGGCGTAGTCGATGCCCACGCCGAGGCCGATCATGCCCGCGAGGGTCATGGCGGAGGTCGCGAAGGAGACGACACCGGCGACGACACCGACCACGCCGAGTCCTACGCCGACGCTGATCAGCGCCGTGACCAGGGGCAGCAGCGCGGCCAGCACACTGCCGAAGGCGAGCAGCAGGATGACGAGGGCGGTGGCGACGCCGACGCCCTCGCTGAGCTTGTCGTTCGCGGGCTGCCGTACGACCTGGTCGAGATCGCCGCCGTAGGCGACGCCGAGGCCCGCCGCGCGGGCGGGCGCGGTCGCCGCGTCGAGCCGGGCGGTGTAGTCGTGGCCGAGGTTCTTCAGCTGCTCGTCGAAGGTGACGGTGGTCTCGGCGGTGTGCCCGTCCGTGCTGGTCACGGGCGCCCCGACGGCCGTGACATGGGGCAGCCCGCGCAGTTCGGCGAGGGTGCGGTCGAGCCCGGGGCGCCGGTCGGCCACGGTGCCCGCCCCGGTGTGGAAGACGACCTCGCCGCTCGGGCGGCCCGCCTGCGGCAGGGAGCGGGCGAGCAGGTCGGCGCCGGTGTGGGAGGCGGTGCCGGGCAGGCTGACCTGGTCGCTGAAGACGGGTCCGACGAGGTGCCGGCCCGTGAGGGCGGCGACGAGGATCAGCAGCCAGACGGCGATGACGGTCAGGGGATGCCGGGCGCAGCGGCCGCCCGGCCGGCCGAGAAGGCCGGGGTCGGCGGGGCCCGGGGTGTTCTCCGGGACGGTCGGGCCCGATTCGGGGGGCGCCGGGGGTTGTGCGGTGGATCGGGGCACCGGGGTCTCCAAAGCTGTCCGGGAAAAGTGTCACGACTGACACGAACTCTAGGGAGAAAATGTCATGCGTGACAATTGGCATCCATGACAGTTTGCGCAAGGTTTGCGGACGCGATCGCGCCGCAGAGGGGGCACCGGTGGCACGGAGGTGGCACGCGTGCCGATTGACAGTCGCGACACCAGGACGGGAGGCTTCGGCCATGGCTAGTGAGACCACCCCCGCCGGACTGCGCGAACGCAAGAAGGAGGAGACGCGCCGCCTGCTGCTGGAAGGGGCCGCGCGGCTGTTCAGGGAGCGGGGGTTCGAGGCCACCACGGTCGCGGACATCGCCGCGTACGCGAACGTCTCCGTGCGCACGTTCTTCCGCTACTTCGAGAGCAAGGAAGAGGTGCTGCTGCCGGACGGCGTGCAGATCTTCGCGTACGTGGAACGGGCGCTGGCCGCGCGGCCGATGGGCGAGGAGCCGCTGGACGCGGTGTGCGCCGCGCTGCTGGAGGCGGCCAAGCCGTTCTCGGCGTCCACACTGACCGCGCTGACCCGGCCGCTCGGGGACGTGGAGAACGTGATCACGGCCCGGCTCGTGCAGGCCTTCGCCGACTTCGAGGAGCGGCTCGCGGTGCTGGTGCGGCACCGGCTGCCCCGGGACGCGCCCGACGCCGATCTGCGGGCGGCCGTGATCGCGGGCGCCGCGCTCTCCGCCGTACGCGCGGTGCTGCGCACCCGGCGGGCGAACCGCGCGGCGGGCGTCGAGGACACGCAACCGGAGCCGCTGCGGCGGGCGTTCGGGATCCTGCGGGAGATCGGCGGCCGGGAGGACGCGTGAGGGCGGGCGGGAGAACGTGTGAGGGCGGGCGGGACCGATCCGCTACCCGCTCCCTCAGCGGGGGCGCTGGAACTCCGGGTTGACCCCCTGGGCGGTCCCCCCGCCCAGGGGGTGTCGGCCGGGCCGGGTCACATCTTCGCGCCGAAGTCCTGCGTCCACCAGGGGCCGCCCGCGCCCTTGTGCACGCCGACGCCGATGTTCTTGAAGGCGCAGTTGAGGATGTTGGCGCGGTGCCCGGAGCTGTGCATCCAGGAGTCCATCACGGAGGCCGGGGTCTGCTGGCCCATGGCTATGTTCTCGCCGTACGTCGACCACCGGTAACCCGCGGCGGTGATGCGCTGCCCGGGGTCCACGCCGTCCGGGTTGACGTGGTCGAAGAAGTTCCGCGCGGCCATGTCGTCGGAGTGCGCCTGCGCCGCCTGCTGGAGCTGGGGATCCGCCGTCAGCGGGGAGCAACCGGCGCTCGCGCGCTCCTTGTTGACCAGCGCGATCACCTGGCTGACGGTGTCACCGGCCGGCGCGGGCGCGGTGGTGCGCACCGGGGCCTGCGGGACGGTCGGGCGCGGCGCCGGCGTGCTCTTCCGCGTCGGGCTCGGACTCGGGCTCCCGGTCGCCTTCTTCTTCGGCTCCTTCGGCTTCTTCGGCTTCCCGGACTTCGAGGCGGACGGCGAGGGCGACGCCGAGGTGGGTACGGCGCTGGGCGCGGAGAGGTCCGCCACGGAGGCGTTCGCGCTCCGCTCGGCGGTGGTGTCACCGCTGCCGGACCCGGCGTCCATGCCGAAGTACCAGAGGCCGCCGCCCGCGACACAGGCCACGACGACCCCACCGACGACCCGGCGCCGCATGCGCCTGCGGCGGCGGGACGCGCCGCGCGTGCCGCCGCGTCCGTCACCGTGCCCGCCCGAACGGGCGCGTGCCGCCGCGTCCGTCACCGTGCCCGCCCGAACGGCCGCGCGCGGCCCGCCGCCCGCCCCCGGAACCGGAAACCGAACCCGATGCCGAACCCGATGCCGAGCCCGCGCCCGAACCCGGGCCGCCGGACCCGGTCGAGGCGTCGTACGGGGAGGCCACCGCGACCGGCGCCATCCCGGCGAAGGCGGACGCGGAGCGCACCGCGGCGAGCAGCGCGGGCGCCGCGGCGACCAGCGCGAGTCCGGCCAGCAGCCCCTCCGCGGGCATCAGTCCGCTCCACAGCCCGGAGCAGCGCGAGCAGCCGCGCGCGTGCCGGGCGATGCGCTTGCGCCACAGCGCCGAGGGCTTGCCGTCCCAGGCGGCCAGCACGCCCCGCAGCTCCTCGCAGCGCGGCCGCGCGTCGAGCGCCCGTACCACCACCCGGGCCGCCTCCAGCTGGGCCTTCATCCGCTGCACGCGGACCGCGGTGTGCTCCGGCGTCAGCTCCAGGGCGGCGGCGACCTCGGCGCGGGTCAGCTCGCCCGCGCACTCCAGCCACCACAGCGACAGCAGCCCCCGGTCCTCGGGCTCCAGCCAGCGCGTGGCGTGCGCGGTCTCCTGGCGCTGGCCCGACAGCTGCAGCTGCACCACCGTCAGGTCCACGAAGTCGGCGCCCGGGTCGGCCAGGTCGTACGCCTCCTCCACGGCGGCGGGCGCGGACTGGCGGTCCTGCCAGTGGCCGCGGACCTGGTTCATCGCGATCGCGACCAGCCAGGAGCGGAAACGCTCGGGGGCACGCAGTCCGCCCAGGCCGTCGAGGGCGCGCAGCATGGTCTCCTGCACCACGTCATCGACGTCCACCGAGCCGTTCAGCGCCCGCCCCACGATGTTGTAGACCAGCGGCAGATAGGCGCTGACCAGGGCGTCCTGGGCCGCCGCGTCGCCCTCGCGGGCCGCGATCACCAGGGCCGCCGTCTGCACCGCGTCCGTGTGCCGTGTGCTCATCAGATGTTTCCCGTCCTCGACGCCGAACGATTGTTCCCGATGACTGGGAGACCGTTCGAAGCGGCCCGGATAACAGTTGTCGGGCGGCGATTTCCGGTCGCTTCCGGCGACGGGTTCCCGACAGGGGGCACGAGGGGGGGCGGTACGGATCAACTCCGGCCGGGGGCCGCCAGGTTCACAGGTTCAAAGTTGGTCTAGTCCTCTTGACGGAGGGGGGCGGCGGCGGTTTGGTATGTACCAACATCCCCGCCGTGCACGGCACCATCACCCCACCACCCCACGCCCTAGGGGCATCCCCGAGAGGGGCACACTGTCATGCACCTGGCAAGACTTGGCGGATTCGCCGCCTCCGCCTGCGCGTTCGCGCTCGCGGCCACCGGCGCGGCCGTCGCCCTCGCCCCCGCGAGCACCGCGGCGGCGAACAGCACGGCGACGAGCAGCGCCACGGGCGGCAGCGTCTACTCCGTCGCTCCCTACGTCGACATGTCGAACGGCCAGGAAGGGCTGCTCGACACCGCCGTCACCGGGCACCATCTCAAGGCCTACACGGCCGCCTTCGTCCTCGGCGAGGGCTGCAACCAGGTCTGGGGCGACACGCTCCCCATCGGCAACGACTCCTACACCGACCCCGAGATCGCGAAGGCCAGGTCCGAGGGCGCCTCGGTGATCATCTCCTCGGGCGGTGCCAGCGGTCTGCCGCTCGCCTGGACCTGCACCACCCAGAGCAGCATCGACGCCGGGTACCAGGCGCTCATCGACGACTACGGCGTCACCCAGCTGGACTTCGACGTCGAGGGCGCCGCCGTCGCGGACACCGCCGCCGCGGCCCGCCAGATGCAGGCGATGAAGGACCTCAAGGCGGCCAACCCGAACCTCCAGTTCTCCATCACCCTGCCGGTGTTGACGAGCGGGCTGACCAATGACGGCGTCAACATCCTCAAGGCCGCCAAGAACGCGGGCGTCAAGATTGACGTGGTCAACATCATGACCATGGACTACTACGCCGGTACGGGCGCCGAGATGGGCCAGGGCGCGATCGACGCCGCCAAGGCCACGCTGGCGCAGATGCAGTCCGTCGACTCCGGGTACGGCTACGCCGATCTCGGCATCACCCCGATGATCGGCAAGAACGACGACGGCTCCACGTTCACCCTGGCCGACGCGCAGACCGTCGAGAGCTTCGCCGCGCAGAACGGCGTGGGGCGGCTCGCCTTCTGGTCGGTCAACCGGGACCAGCCGTGCAGCGGCAGCGCCAACTCCCTGCCCACATGCAGCGAGATCAGCCAGAGCAGCCTGGCCTTCACGGACGCCTTCGTGCCGTACGAGGGCAGTTCGGGCGGCGGGGGCGGGGGCGGCGGTACGAGCAGCGACTTCTCGCTGTCCCTCTCCCCCGGTTCCGCCTCGGTCGCCCAGGGCGGTTCCGCGACCGCGAGTGTCGCCACGGCCACCACTTCGGGCAGCGCCGAGTCCGTGGCCCTCACCGCCTCCGGCGCGCCCTCCGGCGTCACCGTCTCCTTCAGCCCGGCGACGGTGACCTCCGGCGGCTCCTCGACCCTGACGGCGGCCGTCGGGTCGTCCGTGGCCGCGGGCACCTACCCGATCACGGTCACCGGCACGGGCACCGGCGGCACCCACAGCGCCACCTACACGCTCACCGTCACCGGCAGCGGCGGCGGGGGCGGTGGCGGTGGGGGCTCGCTGACCAACGCCGGGTTCGAGACCGGAAGCCTCGGCCCCTGGACCTGCGCCGGCGGCAGCACCCTGGTCTCGACCCCGGTCCACTCGGGCGGCCACGCCCTCCAGGTCACCCCCGACTCCGGGGGCACCGGCGAGTGCGACCAGACCGTCACCCTGTCCCCCAATCACAGCTACACGCTCACCGGCTGGGTCCAGGGCCCCTACGCCTACCTCGGCGTCAGCGGCGGCGCCACCGCCAGCACCTGGTCGAACAGTTCGAGCTGGAACCAGCTGAAGGTCTCCTTCACGACCGGCGGCAGCGGCACCGTCACGGTGTACGTCCACGGCTGGTACGGCCAGGGCAGCGTCTACGCCGACGATCTCGCCCTCGGCTGAGCGGCGCCCGCAGGGGGCGTCCCGTACCCGGGCAAGAGTCCCTCAGGGTCCTCCGACCGCGCGCCCGGTGCCTGCCCGCAGGTGCCGGGCGCGCGGTGATGCGTGAGCCTGGAGAGGTGTCTGGTGTTCCCGCCGGCCGGATCCCCGCGCCGTACGCCGCCCCGGGGCGCCGGGCGGTCCAGGTGACGCTGGTCGCCGCGGGCGGTTTCTATCTCTTCCGCTACGGCCTGGACCGCCCCGCCGCCGCCACGTACGCCCTGTTCGCCGCCGTGGCGCTGGGCGGCCTCTCCAGGATCCCGGGCACCGGGCGGCAGCGTGCCGTGGTGGTGCTGCGGCTGATCCCGGTGGGCTGGCTGCTGGTGATCGTCGGGACGTATCTGTCCGTACGGACCTGGAGCGCCGTCGTCGGCATGCTGGTCGTCGGCTTCGCGCTGGCCTTCTCCGCCGTGGGCGGCCCGCGCCCGGCCGGGGCGGCGCCGGGGCTGCAACTCCTGTACATCCTGCCGTCGTTCCCGCCCTACGACCCCGGTCAGCTCGGCGACCGGCTGCTCGGCACGACCACCGGCATGGCCCTGCTCGTCCTCGCCGAGGCCCTGCTCTTCCCCGAGCCGACCCCGCCGCCCTACCGGGCGCGCGCCGCCCACGCCGCCGCCGTCGCGGCCCGCTGCACCGCCCTGCTCGCCGCCCCGCCGTACGTCCTCTCCCGGGCCGAGATCCGTACCGCCCGCGAGGCCGGTCACCGGCTGCGCTCCCTGACCGTGCCGGAGGCGGACCGCCCGGCGGGCCCGGGGGTACGGGACCGCGCCCTGGCCCACACGGGCCTGGCGACCCGGGCGCTGCTGAGCAGGCTGCCCCGGCTGTCGGCCATGTCGGGGGGCGGGGTCCGGCCGCTGACCACGCCGGACGGCGACGCCCGCCCACCGGCCGCGCCCTGCTGCCCGCCCGACGCCCTCGTGACCGACGTACTCGACGCCGTCGCGCGGCTGGCCACCGCCACCGCGGGCTGTCTGCGAACGGGCGCCTCGCCGCTGGCCGCGTACCAGGAGCTGGCCGCGGTGCGTGCCGTGCTGGCCGCCCGGTCCGCGGCCCACCCGGGTCAAGGGGAGACACCGGCGCCGGACGTGCTGCGGCGGCACGCGGCCGCGCTGGAGGTCGCCGACGCCGCGCTGGCGATGGGGGCGGCGGCCGATCTCGCGGTGCACGGCCGACGGGCCTCGGTGACGGGGCCGCCGGAGCGTTTCTGGTACGCCGCCGCCCGGGCCCCCGCGCTGTGGTGGCACCGGGTGCGCGGGCACGCCGGACGGCGGTCGGTGTTCTTCCAGAACGCGGTGCGCATCGCCCTGGCGCTGACGGCGGCGCGGCTGGTGGCGGGCGTGGACACGCTGCCCCACGGTTTCTGGGCGACGCTCGCGACCCTGACCCTGACCCGCACCACCATGGACGAGACCTGGAGCACCATCAGATCCGCACTCGCCGGCACCCTGGCCGGCGCCCTGGTGACCGGCGGCACGCTGGCCCTGGTCAGCACGCACACCAATGTCTACGCCGTGCTCCTCCCCCTGTGGATGCTGTTCGCCTTCACCGTCGGGCCGGTCAAGGGGGTCGGCTGGGCGCAGGGTCTGTTCACCGTGCTGGTGGCCCTGGTCTTCGCCCAGCTGGCGCCGCCGACCTGGCGGCTGGCGGAGGTACGACTGCTCGATGTGCTGGTCGGCAGCGCGATCGGCGCGGTGTTCGGGCTGCTGGCCTGGCCGCGCGGCGCCCATGACGAGTTGCGGTACGCGGCGGCGGAGCTGCTGCGCAGGGCGGCCGAGATCGTGGTGGCGACCAGTGCCTCGGTGGCGCTGGAGGGGCCACTGCGACGGGAGGGGCAGACGGTCGTACCGGCGGGGATGCCGGGGCACCGCTCGCTCCAGCACGCCGTGATCCTGGCGGAGTCCGCGTACGGGCAGTTCCAGTGCGAGCCGACGCCGTTCGGCGGCCGGGGGCGCGGCCCGGTGCTGCCCGGGGTGGACTGGCAGGCGGCCCTGATGGCCGGGCATCACACCCTGTGGGGTTCGGAGCGCCTGCTGGAGCCGCCGTGCACCGGTCTCGGCCCCGCCGCCACGGCGGTCAGCGGTCTCGGGGACCGGGTGGCCGGGCGCATGCTGCTGATCTCGGCTGCCCTGGACCCCGGTGGCGACACCCCTACGGGCCAGGTGCCGCACCTCGCCCGCTCCCTGGCGGGCGCCGACGCGGAGCCGCCGGGGGCACCCCGGCTCTACTACGCCACCGTGTCCTGGCTGGACTCCCTCATGGCCGATCTGTCCAGGATCGCGCGGGCGGGCGGGGAACTCGGGACGGACGGGGACGGAGCGGGTGAGGGCCGACCGGGTGGTGCCGAAAACGAACCCGGGGACGTCGAAGCCGCCGAGGACGGCGCCGCCACCACCAAAAACAGGCCGGGCGGCACCGGGGACACGGCCGGTGACCCCGGGGGCGGACCGGCCGGTCCCGGACCGGTTCCCCCGGACTGACCCCTCCGGGTCGCTGCGGATCGCCCGTGCACGGGTAGGCGTGAGGTGAGGCCCGGCCCGGTCTCACCGGCGTACGGCGCTCACCACGGTGCGTGCCCCACCGGCCGCCGAGGGCCGGACACAACGGCGTCGGCCCGGCGGGGCGGCGGAAGGAGCGAGTGGGATGAGCGGAGGGACGCGGCACCCGGATCCGGACCCGCCCGGGACGGCGCGGGCGGAGCAGGGTGAGGACCGGGCCGCCGAGCCCCGGACGGCCCCGGCCCCGGAGCCCCGGGCCGACCGGCGGCCCCGGCCCCGGAGCCCCGGGCCGACCGGCCCGCGCACCCCCGCGCGGACCCGGTCACGGAATCCCGCGCCGAGCACGCCACGGCGCCCGGGGCCGACCAGGACCGGCCCGCGCGCCCCCGTCCGGACCACACCGCGGCACCGAATCCGGTCGCCCCGCCCCGGGCGGACCGCGCCGCGGAACCCGAGGCGGAGCAGCCGACCAGCCTCTTCGATCTCCTGGGGGTGGCCGCCGTACTCCTGGAGGCGGACGGCCGGATCGACATGTGGAGCCCGCAGGCCGAGGAGCTGTTCGGGTACGAGCGCGCGGAGGCCGTCGGGCAGTACGCGGCGCTTCTGCTGCTGCCCCCCGAGCACCGGGACGCGGCGATCCAGCTGTTCGCCGAGGTGATGGCGACCGGCCGGGGCTGGGCCGGGGCGTTCCCGGTGCGGCGCAAGGACGGCGGCACCAGGATCGTCGAGTTCCGCAACATGCGGCTGACCGACCACCTCGGCGATCACTACGCGCTGGGGCTGGCCGCCGACCGCTCCACCCTGCGCCGGGTGGAGCGGGACGCCGCCCTGTCCGCCCGGCTGGTCACCCAGGCCCCGATCGGGCTGGCCGTCCTCGACACCGAGCTGCGGTACGTGGCCGTCAACCCCGCCTTCGCGGCCATGCACGGCCTGTCCGAGGCCGACCATGCGGGCCGGCGCCTCGGGGAGCTGTTCCCCGAGGCGCCGTTCCAGGCGCTCGAAGGCTCCATGCGCCGGGTGCTGGACACCGGGGTCCCGCTGGTGAACCAGGAGGTGGTGGGCCGTACCGCCGCCGACCCGGGCAACGATCACGCCTGGATGACGTCGCTGTACCGGCTGGAGGACCACCAGGGCCACACGCTGGGCGTCGCCGAGGTGGCGGTGGAGGTCACCGACCGCTATCGCG
This sequence comes from Streptomyces sp. LaBMicrA B280, assembly GCF_049222185.1. NCBI lineage: Bacteria > Bacillati > Actinomycetota > Actinomycetes > Kitasatosporales > Streptomycetaceae > Streptomyces > Streptomyces sp. LaBMicrA B280. The sequence continues at coordinate 283,010 of NZ_JBMJCT010000044.1, forward strand.
CCGCCCAGGAGGCCGAGCGGGCCCAGCGGCGGGTGCGGCTGATCGCCCGCGGCTCGGCGCGCATCGGTACCACCCTTGAGGTGGAGCGCACGGCCCAGGAACTGGCCGACGTCCTGGTGCCCGACCTCGCCGACATGGCCGCGGTGGATCTGCTGGACAGCATGCTGCGTACGGGCCGTACGGATCCGGGTGAGGGCCCCCCGCTGTTCCGCGCGCTGGCCGTGAGGACCGCCTACCCGACCGACGCGGCCGGGGCCCTGGTGCCACCCGGCCGGCTCACCGTCTACCACGCCGGTCATCCCGCGGCCCAGAGCGTGCGCACCGGGCGTCCCGTGCTGATCACCCATCTGGACAGCGGCGAGGTCGGCCGGGTGGCCGCCGACGCCGAGGCCGCCCGGCTGCTGGCCCGGGCCGGGGTGCACACCGACATGGCGGTCCCGCTGATCGCCCGCGGGCAGTGCATCGGCGTGCTGGGCCTGGCCCGCGCCCGCAACCCCGCGGCCTTCGACGCCGACGATCTGGAGCTGGCCTGCGAACTCGCCTCGCGCGCCGCGCTGAGCATCGACAACGCCGTACTGCACCAGCACACCCGCAGCACCGCGGAGGCCCTTCAGCGCAGCCTGCTGCCCCGGCTCTCGCCCCACCACCCGGGCCTGGAGATCGCCGCCCGCTACCGGCCCGCGCAGGCGATCGGCGAGGTCGGCGGCGACTGGTACGACGTCATCCCGCTGGACGGCGACCGCACCGCCCTCGCGGTGGGCGACGTCATGGGCAGCGGGCTCGCGGCCGCGGCCACCATGGGACGGCTGCGCACCGCCACCTCCACGCTGGCCGATCTCGATCTCGACCCGGCGCGCGTCCTCACCCATCTGGACCGGATCACCCTCGGCCTCGACCCGTACATCGCCACCTGCGTCTACGCCGTGCACGATCCCCGTCTGGCCCGCCTTGAGGTGGCGTCGGCCGGGCATCTGCCGCCGGTCCTGATCCCCTCCGACGGTCCGCCCCGGCTCCTCGACCTGCCGACCGGCACCCCGCTGGGCGTCGGCGGTGTGCCCTTCGAGTCCACCACGCTCGCACTGCGGCCCGGCGATCAACTGGTGCTCTACACCGACGGCCTGGTGGAGACCCGCGACGACCCGATCGACGCCCGCCTGGACGAGCTGCTCCGCCTGCTCTCCCCGCCCTCCCCCTCCCCGGAGGACACCTGCGACCGCCTGCTGCGCGAACTGCGCCACCCGGCCGGCCACGACGATGTCGCCCTCCTCATCGCCCGGGTGCTGCCGCTGGATTCCTAGCCGGGTGCGTCAACGCAGGCGGGCGAGGAAGTCACCGAGGGCGGTCGCGACGGCGCCCGGAGCCTCCAGGGGGAGGAGGTGGCCGGCGGCGGGGACGGTGGTGAGGGTCGCGTGCGGGAGGTGCGGCAGCAGGTGCGCGCGCAGGACGTCCGGCGGTTCCACCAGGTCGTGCGCACCGGCCAGCACGGTCACCGGGACCGCGATGTCGCGCACGGCGCCGGTGATGTCCCGCGCGATGCCGTGCAGCGGCCACTCCCGCCGCGCCTCGGCCCCGGCGGCGAGGCTCGCGCGCACCGCGGTGGCCAGCACCGTCCCGGGCAGCGGCGCGGCGGTCAGGACATGGCCGAGGGCGTGCCGTACGGACGCGGGTGAGTCGTACGCGTGGGACAGCCCTCGCCGGTACTCCTCGGTCACCGTGGCGGGCGGCTCGGGCGGTGCGGGCGCGACGAGGACCACGCCCCGCAGACCGGCCGGACGGCGCGCGGCGACGAGCTGGCTCACCTTGCCGCCCATCGAATGTCCGACGAGGACGAACGGCCCCGGCACAGCCGCGTCCACCACGCGCGCGAGGTCGTCGGCGAGTGCGTCCAGGTGGTACGGCCCGGGCAGTTCCCGCGAGGCACCCCAGCCGCGCTGGTCGAAACGGACCGTCGGCCGCCCCGGCGGAAGGTGCCCGATCACGTCGTCCCAGGTGCTCGCGGAGCCGCCCCAGTAGTGGACGAACACCAACGCCGGTCCGGTACGGCCCCGACCCCGGTCTCGGCCCCCGATCCGTACCTCGAGGGATCCGCCCGGCACCGCCACGCGCATTGTGTTCTCCATGGTCTTCGTCCCTCTCACCCGGCCGCGTGAGCCGATCGGCGGCCCGGCGGCCGGTGCCTCGGACAAGTAGCCTGACCTGCCTGTCAGGCGCACATCGACGGTACGGCCGGTGCGATCCGCTTCCCGGTGGAAAGGGACACGGTGGTTGTGGAAAACGGACACGGTGGGGTACGGCAGCTGCGCTATCTCCCCGCCGTTGGCTCGGTCCACGGGGTGGAGGTCATCGACTTCGCCGCGCTGCGCCGCATGGACACCCAGCGCCGTCGCGTGCTGCCCCAGCGCCCCGACTTCCATGTCCTCGCCCTGATCGCCTCCGGCACCGGCGGCCACGAGGCCGACTTCCATGGCTACCGGCTTGCCGAGGGCAGCGTCGTATGGATCCGGCCCGGCATGGTGCACCGCTGGAGCGACGTCGACTCCTGTGACGGGCCGCTGGTCCTCTTCCGGCCCGGTTTCCTCGCGGGCCTCGGCGCGGCGGAGGCCGCCGCTGCGGCGTGCTGGCGGCTGGACCGGCAGCGGCTGCCCCTCGCGCTGCTGGCGGCCGAACACCTCGGCCGTGAGCACGAGGCGACCGCGCGCGACCCGCGCCTCGGGTCCCCCGCGCTGCTCTCCCACCTGCTGGCGGCACTGATCCTGCGGGCGCTTCCCGAGGCGCCCGCCCGCGCCGACGCGCCCCCGGCCGGGGAGGGGGGCGCGCACGTGTTCCGTGCCTACCGGGCCGCCGTCGAGGAGCGTTTCACCGAGTGGCACCACGTGGCCGAGTACGCCCGAGCCCTGGGCTACGACGTACGCACCCTCACCCGGGCGACCCGCGCCGCCACCGGCACGGGCGCCAAGACCTTCCTCGACCAGCGCATCCTGCTGGAGGCCAAGAGGCTCCTCGCGCACACCGACCTGCCGGTCACGGGCTGCGCCCGGCGCCTCGGCTTTCGCGACGCCGGAAACTTCAGCACGTTCTTCCGCCGCCAGGCCGGCACGCCCCCGGCCGCCTGGCGCGCCGCCTATGGGACGGCCGACGCGCCCGGAACCTGAATCGCCGCCTCAGCGGGCCGGTCACGCCTCCAGGTTTCCGGTCATCGTGTCGAGATCGGCCAGCAGCGCCGTCAGCCGACGCGCGGGGATGTTCTCGATCATGCGTTCCTCGATGGCGTACACGGCACCGCGCGCGGCGTGCAGCCGCTCCTGCCCGGCGGCGGTGAGGTGGACGGGCAGGGCCCGGCCGTGATCGGTGCTGGTCGCCTGGGTGATCAGGCCGGCCTCCTTCAGACCGCGCAGGACGACATTGGCCGACTGCCGGGTGACGAAGGTGCCGCGCGCCAGGTCGGCGTTGGACAGGCCGGGCCGCTCGTCGAGGAGTTCCAGGCAGGAGTACTGCGGGACGGTGAGGCCGTGCTCGCGCAACGCCCTGTCCATGGCGCCGCGCAGCGCGGCCGAAGCTTTCTTCAGGCGGTATCCCACGTGTTCGGTGACGTCCTGCGCGGGGTGGGGCGAGGGGACAGGCGCTCGATCTTCCATGTCAGCATTTTGACATATCCAAGGGTGGCGGCCTACGGTCGGTCATGTCAAAGTTCTGACATACGCACACCGACAGATCACCCCTTGGAGTCACCATGACCGCCACCGTCGAAGGCCCCGATTTCATCGCCCTCCAGGTGAGGGACGTACCGGCCGCGGCCGCGTTCTTCGAGGAGCGGCTCGGACTGCGGCGGGCGCAGGGCGGACCGCCGAACGCGGTCGTCTTCACCACCAGCCCGATCCCGTTCGCCGTCCGCGAGCCGCTGCCCGGCGTCGACCTGGACAGCACCGGGCGCCCCGGTCTCGGTGTCGCCCTGTGGCTGCGCACCACCGACGCCCCGGCCCTGCGCGAGCAGCTCGTGGCGGCGGGCACGGCGGACGTCACCCCGCTCCAGGCGACCCCGTTCGGCCCCTCGTTCTCCTTCACCGGACCCGAGGGCTACCGGCTCACCGTCCACGGGGACTGACCGGGACACCTCCGGAGGGGGACGCCAGGACCGCTCCGGGGGCACGGCCGGGCGCACCGCGGTGACCAGCCAGGACGTGCTCGGGAGCCGGACCCTGCCGTCCTCCGCCTCATGGGGGCGCAGATGGTCCGTCAGGATGCGGCGGGCCCGGGCGCGGGTCGCCGCATCGGCCTGCCGTATCAGATGGCCGCCCGGTCCGGTGCCCAGCAGGAAGTCCGCGGCGCCCTCGGCCCCCTCGCCCCAGATCCCGTCCGCCCGTACCGCGTCGATCGTGACGCCGGTGAAACCGGCCGCGGTGAGGACGTCGCGGACGCGGTCCGGGGCGGCCAGGGAGAACATGCCGGGCAGCCCCGGCCTGCCGAGGTCGCCGAACGGCAGCATCCCGCGCAGGGACGCCAGCGCCGCCACCCCGCCGTTGAGCGTGGCATCGGCCGGGCAGACGAACGCCAGGCGTCCACCGGGCCGCAGCGCCCGGCCGATGTTGCCGAACGCGGCCACGGGGTCGGCGAAGAACATCACCCCGAAACGGCTGACGGCCACGTCGAACGCGCCCGGTTCGAACGGGTGCACCTGCGCGTCGCCCTGCGCGAAGGCCACATTGGCGACGCCCTCCCGCTTCGCGCGGGCCCGTGCCTCGGCCAGCATCGGCCCGGACAGGTCGAGGCCCAGCGCGCCGCCCCGGGGTGCGCGGAGCGCGGCGAGCCGGGTGGTCTGCCCGGCGCCGCAGCCGAGGTCGAGGATCCGGTGCGCCCCGGCGATCGCGGCGGCTTCGAGCAGCGGCTCGTCAAAACCCTCGTTGACAGCGTTCCAGCGGTCCTGATGGCGCGCCCAGTGGGTGCCTTCCGGGCCGTTCCACGCCTGCGCCTGCTCGGTGTTGACGATGTCCGGCACGGGTGCCTCCTGCGGTGGGCGGCGAAGAATGGGCGTGCGCCCAAACTGTATGGGCGCGTGCCCATACCCGCAATCCCCGTTACCATCCAGGGAGTTGTGGGAGCTGCGGGAGTTGCGGGAGCTGCGTCCTTTGCGGGCGAGGGCGGCGGAGCGGAAGAGAGGCCCATGTCACCGCGTGGAGTGGCGACGCCGGATGTGCGCGAGCGGCTGTTCGCGGCGGCGGAGCGCGTCGTCGAACGGGCCGGTCCGGGCGCGCTCACCAGCCGTGCCGTCACCACCGAGGCGGGCTGCGCCAAGGGGCTGCTGCACACGCACTTCGCGGGGCTCGACGAGTTCGTGGCCGAGCTGTGCCTCGACCGGTTCGCGCGGACGGCCCTGAAGGCGGGGGCCCTTACGGGGCGCGCCGGGCAGGGCACGGTGGTGCGGAACCTGGACGCCGTCGTGCTCGCACTGTTCGACTCCGGCGGTCCGGCCCTGTCGGGCCTGGCCATGACGCGCCCCGCCGCCGCGGCCCTCATCCGCGCGGCGCTGGAGGGCGGGGCGCCGGGGTTCGCCGCGATCCAGGAGGCCGTCACCGGCTACCTGGAGGCCGAACAGCGGCTCGGCAGGGTGGCGCAGTCCGTCGACCCGGGCACCGCGGCGCTCGCCATCGTCGGTACCGCCCACCACCTGCTGATGACCAGCGGGCCCGGGGCCCCCGACCCCCGGCCCGCCATGAGCCGTCTGGTGGCCGCCCTGGTCGACGGGTAGGGCGGCCCGGCGGGTTACCGCTCGCGGGCCAGCAGGTCGAGCACCTGGGGCCGTACGACCGTCCACGCGGCGGCGGGCAGATCGCCGAGGGCGGTGGCGCGCAGGGACTCCAGGGTCTCCTCGGGGTCGGCACCGTGGACGGCGGCGCCCTCGAACACCTCGTAACCGTCCCGTACGGCGACCCGGACGCCGCACCCCCCGCCCCCGCCCGCGCCGTCGCTCGCGCCGTCGCCCGCGTGCAGGGCCGAGGCCACCACGAGGGGCGGCGGGGCTCCCGCGTCGGCGGGGAGCTTGCGGTAGGCGCAGGCGAGCGGGGCGGGCCAGCGCAGGCTGAGCAACAGGGGCCGCTTCACCGTGACTTCGGCCAGGTCCGTCTCCCGGACGCCGTCGGACTCCAGCACCGTGGCCCGCGCGTCCAGGACCAGCGCGGCCGGGAGCAGACAACGCAGCGCGCTGCCCACGAGGTTGCCGCCGACCGTCGCCGCGCGGCGCACCGCCCCGGTGCCCACCGTGCCGGCCGCGCGGCGCAGCACCTCCGGCACCCGGCCGTCGATCTGCCCGAGCAGCACGGCGGCGCCCAGCCGCTCGGAGCCGATGACATTGGCCTGCGGCAACTTCCTTAGCGACATGGCAAGTTCGGGAAATCCCTCGCGCTGCCACGTGGCCCACACCAGCGTCGCCCCGCCGACCGGGACCGCCCCCTCGGCCAGGCACTCCTGTGCTTCGGACACGGACGTGGGCAGACGCAACAGCATGGCGACCTACCTGCCTTCCTCGGGGGGACCCGCAGTCTGCTCGCGTACGCGGGGGCGCGTACAGGGCTCACACGGGCACGGGCGTCACATCGTGCCGATCCGGGGGAAAGCCGGCCGGTTCCGGAATCCGGGTCCGGCGGGCGGGACCACCGGCCCAGGACCCCGGGTCGGGCGGCCCTGGGGACGGGGGCGGCGCGCGGGAGACGCTGGGTGCGCTGCACCGAACGATCAGCACGCAACGATCAGAAGGAGTGGAGCAGATGACTGCCAGGGACACCGGCGTCCGCGCCCCCGAGACCGCCGTCGCCGTCCGCGTACGGGTCGACGGCGAGATGCCCGAGGAGGACCTCGCCTATCTCCGGGAGAAGATGGACGCCGTGCTCGGCCGGCCGGGTCTGCCGCCCGTGAGCGGCGAGATCCGGGTCCTCAGGGCGGCCGCCCACCATGTCGGACAGCCCTGGACCGCCGGTGCCGAGATCCGGGTGGGCCACTACCTCGTCGTCGTCCACGCCCGTGAGCACAGCGCCCGCGAACTCGCCGACCGCCTCCAGGACCGGCTGCGCAGCCGCACCGACCGCGTCGCCCACCGCACACACGGCACCCGCAGGACGGCCACGCCGCCGCCGTGGCGGGGCGGCGAGACCTCGTGAACGGCCAATAGGAGAAGGTGAGTTATCCGCCCACCGACGGGAGATCCCGGGGCGCTCCGCCACACCGGCACGACCGGTACGGCGGGGCGCCCCGCCGCCGTACCGTCAACGCCTCGGGGCCGTACGTCACTTCCGCCCGCAGCACCGGCGTTCCCGCGAACCCCACGCGCCCCACCCGGATGAACCCGGGTGGGGCGCGCCGCAGTTCCTGTCCGTCACCCTCAGTCGTGCGGCACCACCGCCACAGGCGCCGTCGCGTGGTGCAGCACCGCATGGGTCACCGTGCCGATGTGCGTGCCGAACGACGCGGGGCGGCGGCGCCGGCCGACGACCACGAGTCCGGCACCGTGCGACGCCTCGACCAGGTGCAGCGCGGCGCTGCCGTACCCGCACTCCTCGGTGACCTCGACGCTCGGGTACTTCTGCCGCCACGGCTTGAGCACCTCGGTGAGCGCGGCCTCCTCCTGCAGCGACCACTCCTGGTCGAAGGTGGGGTCGGCGGCGAATCCGTAGACGTAGTACGGCGGCATGGACCAGGTGCGCACGGCCCGTACCGACGTCCCGCGCCGCTCGGCCTCCTCGAAGGCGAACGCGAACACCGCGTCGTCCGGCGCGGTGGTGTCGACGCCGAGGACGACCGGGCCCTCGGGGGCGTCGCCGTCGGGCCGCCAGCCGGACCGCACGAGGACCACGGGGCGGCCGGTCCGCGCGACCACCGAGAAGCCGACGGAGCCGACGAGGTAGCCGCCGACCCGGCCGAGGCCCCGCGAGCCGAGCACCAGCAGCTCGGACTCCTCGGCGGCCGCCGCGAGCAACTCGCCCGGGAAGCCGTCCCGGTGCTCCGAGAGCACCTCCAGATCGGGGTGGCGCAGCCGCAGTTCCTCGGCGGTCTCGCGCGGGATCCGCTCGGTCCAGTGCCGCTGGGTCGCCACGCCGATGACCGGATCCTGCGCCATGGACTCCGTCACCGGCTCCCACACATGCACCAGGCGCAGCGGCAGACCGCGCAGTCGCGCCTCGCCCGCCGCCCACTCGGCGGCGGTACGGCTCTCGGGGGAGCCGTCGAGGCCCACGGTGACGGTGCGGGACATGACGTCCACCTCCTGTTGTCGGACATCCCGTTCGGGATCTCCTCAAGTCTCTTCGCGGCGGCCCCCCTACGGGCAGGGCCCTCAGGGCCCCCCTCCGGGGCCGACCGGCCCTGGGCCGGGCACCATGACGCGGGCGACCGCTTGTGCTCGACCGGGACCGGTCCTGCACGGGTTCGTCCGCCGTGGGGATGTGTTCCGGCCAGGACGCGACAAGTCGCGGCGGGGGGCGGCCGGTTGCGCTGGGATGTCCGTAGCATCACGAGCGACATGGCGGGGTAGATATGAATGGTTGCGTGGACGAGCCGGCCTGTGCGGCGGACCCCGCGGTCCCCCGGCGGTGCCGGTGCGGAGCCCCCGTGCCGGGGGCCGGCCCGTCGACTGCCGAAGAACGGTTCCGGGGGCTGCTGGAGGCGGCGCCGGACGCCATGGTGATCGTCGACGACACCGGTGTCATCCGGCTGGTCAACGCCCAGACCGAGGCCCTGTTCGGCTACCTTCGCGAGGAACTGCTGGGCCGTCCCGTGGAGTTGCTCGTCCCGCACCGCTTCCGCGCCCACCACACCCGGCACCGCGACGGCTACGCGGCCAACCGGCAGGTGCGGCCCATGGGCGCGGGGCTCGAACTGCACGGACTGCGCAAGGACGGCAGCGAGTTCCCCGTCGAGATCAGCCTGAGCCCGCTGGAGACGGCGGACGGGCTGCTGGTCTCCGCGGCGGTGCGCGATGTCAGCGACCGCAAGGCGGCCGAGGCCCGGATCAATGAACTCGCCGCGCTCGTGGAGTCCTCCCAGGACGCCATCCTCGCCAAGACCCTCGCGGGCGAGATCACGTACTGGAACGCGGCGGCCACCGAGCTGTACGGCTACACCGCCGAGGAGGCCATGGGCCGGCACGTCTCCATGCTCGCCCCCACCGAACTCCAAGACGACATCTGGGCGTTGCTCGAACGCCTGCGCCACGGGGAGAAGGTCGAGCACTTCGAGACGCTGCGGGTCACCAAGGACGGAGCGCTGCTGGACGTCGACGTCACGCTGTGGCCGACCCGGGACACCGCGGGCAAGATCATCGGGGCGTGCGCGATCGTGCGGGACATCAGCGACCGCAAGCAGGTGGAGGCGGAGCTGAAGGCTCTGCTGGAGCAGCAGCGGCACATCGCCCTCACGCTCCAGCGCAGCCTGATGGGCACACCGCCCGCGCTGCCCGGTCTGGACACCGCGAGCCGCTACCGGCCCGCCACCCAGGGCGCCGGTGTCGGCGGCGACTGGTTCGACCTGATACCGCTGGGCGCCGGCCGGGTCGGCGTCCTCATCGGCGATGTGATGGGCCGCGGTCTGGAGGCTGCGGCGGTGATGGGCCAGCTGCGCTCGGCCGCCCACGCGCTCGCCAAGACGGGCATGCAGCCCCGCCAGCTGATGCAGGCCCTGGACACCGTGGTCGGTGACCTGGATGTGCCGGACCAGCTGGTCACCTGCTGCTATCTGGTCATCGCGCCGGACGCGGGCACCGTCACCGTCTGCTCCGCCGGGCATCTGCCGACCCTCGTCGTCGGCCCCTGGGAGGGCGTCCGCGCGCTGCCCGCGCCGGTCAACGCGCCGCTCGGGGTCGGCGGTGTGCTGTACGAGCAGGCGTGCTTCGACATCGCGCCGGGCGCCACGCTCGTGCTGTACACCGACGGTCTGATCGAGACGCCGGGCAGCGACATCGAGGCGCGGGTCGGTGAACTCACCACCGTCCTGGACTCGTTCTTCCCGCACTCCGCGAGCCTGGAGGCGGCGGCCGACCATGTGCTCGCCGAGCTGCTGCCGGACGTCGACGGCCATGACGACGATGTGACGCTGCTGTTCGCGCAGCTCCCGGCGGCGCCGCTGGCCGCCGTCACCACCGAGCTGCCCGCCGCGCCCGCCTCGGTCCCCGAGGGCCGGGCCTTTCTGCGCCGGACGCTGGCCGCGTGGGAGTGTCCCGCACCGGCCGACGACGCGCTTCTGCTGCTGTCGGAGACCCTCACCAACGCGGTGCAGCACGCCGAGGGCCCGGTGGGGCTGCGGCTGTGCCGTACGGCCACGGATCTCACCGTCGAGGTCAGCGACCGCAGCCCGCATCTCCCCCAGCCCCGGCACGCCGCCGGGGACGAGGAGCACGGGCGGGGCCTGTTCCTGGTGCGCACGCTCGCCGACGGCTGGGGGGTACGGCCGACCGACGAGGGCAAGACGACCTGGTTCACGCTGAAGCTGTGAACACCCGCGCACCGGTGGGCCGTTGAGAGGCACACCGGTGCGGGAGCCGGGAACGGGCTCGTCACGGCTCGGGCCGTATGAGCGTGCCCGCCCGGCCGCGGACGATCTCGTACGCCGCGTCGAGGGCGCCGATCGCGGCGAGGCCGCCGGTGCGTTCCACGAACCGGGCCGCCGCCTGGGCCTTGGGGCCCATGGAGCCGGCCGGGAAGTCCCCGGCGCGCAGTTCGGCGGGCGTGGCCTGAAGGACGGGCCGCTGGTGGGGGCCGCCGTAGTCGGCGTACACATGCGGCACATCGGTGAGGATCAGCAGGAAGTCCGCCTTGAGGTCCTCCGCGAGGAGCGCCGCGGTCAGGTCCTTGTCGACGACGGCCTCCACCCCGCGCAGCTTGCCGTGCTCGCCGTCCACGACCGGGACGCCGCCGCCCCCGGCGCAGACCACGAGGGTGCCGAGGCCCAGCAGGTCCTGGACGGTGCCGGTCTCCATGATCCGCTCGGGCGCCGGTGAGGGCACCACGCGGCGCCATCCGGTGGTGTCCCGGGCGATGTGCCAGCCCCGTTCGCGGGAGAGCGCGCGGGCGGTCTCCGCCGAGTACACCTGGCCGATGAACTTCTCCGGGTGCCCGAAGGCGGGGTCGTCGGCCCGCACCTGGGTGTGCGTGACGAGCGCGGCGACCCGTCGTCCGGGCAGCGCGTCGTACAGGGCGCGCGCCAGCAGGGAGCCGATCATGCCCTGGGTCTGGGCCCCGAGCAGATCCAGCGGGTAGGGGGCGCTCAGCGCCGCGTCGGCCGCGCTCTCCATGGCGAGCAGCCCGATCTGGGGGCCGTTGCCATGGGTGACGACGACCTCGTGGTCCTGGGCGAGGGCGGCGATCGCGAGGGCCACGCGGTCGATGTTGGCCTGCTGCACGGCGGCGTCCGGGCGTTCGCCGCGGTGCAGCAGCGCGTTGCCGCCGAGGGCGATGACGATGCGCATCGGTCAGCCCTCCGCGGCGCCGGGCCGGTCCGCCAGGGTGGCGACGAGGACCGCCTTGATGGTGTGCAGCCGGTTCTCCGCCTGCTCGAAGACGAGCGAGCGGGGCGAGGAGAACACCTCGTCGGTGACCTCGAGGCCCATCAGGCCGTAGGTGTCGCGCAGTTCACGGCCGAGGCGGGTGCGGTCGTCGTGCAGGGAGGGCAGGCAGTGCATGAAGGCGACGCCGGGATTGCCGGTCGCGGCCAGCGTCTTGGCGTTGACCTGGTAGGGCAGCAGCAGGTCGACGCGTTCCTTCCAGGTCTCGGCGGGCTCGCCCATGGAGACCCAGACATCGGTGTGCAGGAAGTCGGCGCCGCGCACGGCGGTCTCGACGTCCTCGGTGAGGGTGATCCGGGCCCCGCTGTGCTCGGCCCGCGCCCGGCAGTCGGCGACCAGGTCGGGGGCGGGCCACAGGGCGCGGGGCGCGGCGATCCGGATGTCCATGCCGAGCAGGGCGCCCATGGAGAGCAGCGAGTTGCCCATGTTGTTGCGGGCGTCGCCGAGGTAGCAGTAACCGATCTCGGACAGCGGCTTGGTGCTGTGCTCGCGCATGGTGAACACGTCGCACAGGCTCTGGGTGGGGTGCGCGGTGTCGGTGAGGCCGTTGTAGACGGGGACGCCGGAGTGCGCGGCGAGTTCGGCGACGACGGTCTGGGCGGAGCCCCGGTACTCGATGCCGTCGAACATCCGGCCGAGGACGCGGGCGGTGTCGGCGACGGACTCCTTGCCGCCGAGGTGGGTGTCGCCGGGGCCGAGGTAGGTGGTGGCGGCGCCCTGCTCGCGGGCGGCGACCTCGAAGGCGCAGCGGGTGCGGGTGGAGGTCTTCTCGAAGATCAGCGCGAGCTGCCTGCCGGTCAGCCGGGGGTGTTCGGCGCCGGTCCGCCGGGCCGTCTTGAGGTCGGCGGCGAGATCGAGGAGGTGGCCGATCTCGGCGGCGGTGAAGTCGAATTCGCTCAGGTAGGAGCGGCCTCGCAGGTCGATGGTCATCTCTGGTGTCCTCGGGGAAGTGTCAGGCGACCGGGTCGCGTTCGATCGGGCAGCTCATGCAGCGCGGGCCGCCGCGGCCGCGGCCGAGTTCGGCGCCTGCGACGGTGACGATCTCGATGCCCTGCTTGCGCAGATAGGTGTTGGTGGTGACGTTGCGCTCGTAGCCGACGACGACACCGGGTTCGAGGGCGAGGAAGTTGCTGCCGTCGTCCCACTGTTCGCGTTCGGCGCCCCGGATGTCCTGCGGCGCGGACAGCATCCGCACCTTGTCCAGGTCGAGTGCCTCGGCGAGGGCGGTCGCGAGGTCCGGGTTCGGGGTGACCGCGAAGCGGACCGGGCGGGCGTCGCTGGGCGTGAGGGTCCATGAGCGCAGGGAGTCGGCGAGGCCCGGGTAGACCACGAAGGCGTCCCGGTCGACCATGGTGAGCACGGTGTCCAGATGCATGTAGGCGCGCTGGGCGGGGAGTTGGACGGCGATCACCTTGGCGGCCGTCCCCGCGGCGAACAGCCGGGCGGCCAGGTTCTCCACGGCCTGGGCGGTGGTGCGCTCCCCCATGCCGACCATGACGGCGCCGTTGCCGAGGACATGGACGTCGCCGCCCTCCAGGGTGCCCACCGGTCCGGCCAGGATCGGCTGGGGCGCCTGGGCGGCGAACATCGGGTGGAACCGGTAGATGGTCTCGGCGTGCAGGCTCTCGCGCCGCCGGGCCGCCTTGGCCATCGGGTTGATGGACAACCGGTCGTAGATCCAGCAGGAGTTGTCGCGCGGGAAGAGGTGGTTGGGCAGCGGGGCGAGGGCGAACTCCTCGTCGTCCAGGGCGTTCCAGACCAGGCTGTGCGGGCTGGCGAGCGGCAGGTCGCTCTTGAGCAGCCCGCCGATGAGGTACTCGGCGAGGGTCGCGCCGTCGATGCCCGCGCACAGTTCGCGCACCGGCTCGACGAGCGCGGGGCCGACGGTGGCGGTGGTCACCACGCGGTCGAGAAGCCAGTCGCGGGCGCCGGGGACGTCGAGGCTCTGGGCCAGCAGGTCGGTGAAGTAGTGCACCCGGGTGCCGTGGTCGCGCAGCGCCTGGGCGAAGGCGTCGTGCTCCTCGCGGGCCCGCTTGGCCCACAGGATGTCGTCGAAGAGCAGCGCGTCGACGTTGCGCGGGGTGAGCCGGGAGAGTTCGAGTCCGGGCCGGTGCAGGATGACCTGGCGCAGCCGGCCGGCCTCGGAGTCGACGTGGAAGGTGGTCATGGCGGTGTCCTTCGGGGTGTTCCGTGGGATCAGTGGTGGTGGCGCAGGGGGTTGAGGCGGTGCGCGCGGTCGGCCCAGGGGCGCCGGGCGGCGCGGTCGGCCGGGGGTGTCTCGGGGGCGCGGGCCTCCGTCGTCGTGGCCGGTGCCGGCACCGTCTCGCCGTACTCGCCGCGGTCGCGCTTGAGCCAGATGTAGACGGGCAGTCCGAGCAGGATCACGAACAGGCCGTAGTAGACGGTCTGGTAGCCGCTGCCCTGGATCGACCAGTAGGAGAAGGCCATCGCGAGCGCGGCGACGACGGTGTCCCGGGCGAGGCGTCCGGGCTTCAGGCTCGCTCGGCCGCGCACCAGCAGCCAGTACAGCTGGGCGGCGGCGGAGAAGAGGTACGGGATGACCGCGGTGAGCACGCTGAGCAGCACGATCTTGGTGAAGACGTCCTGGAAGCGGGTGTAGCTGAACACCGTGATCAGCGAGGCCAGTACGGCCTGGGCCAGGATTCCGAAGACCGGTACGTCGTTCTTGCCGCGCAGCCGGGCGAAGGCGCCGGGGAAGAGTCCGTCGCGGGCGGCGGCGTACGGCATCTCGGCGCACAGCATGGTCCAGCCGTTCAGGGCGCCGATGCCGGAGACGATGGCGGCGACCGCGACGGCGTCGCCGGCCCAGCCGCCGCCGAAGATGTTGTTCGCCGCGTCGCTGAACGGCGCGGTGGAGGAGCCCAGTCGGCCGTGCGGGACGGTGCCGAGGACCGCGAGGGTGCCGAGGATGTAGATGACGGCGCACGCGAGGGTGCCGTACACGGTGGCGCGCGGCACATTGCGGCCCGGCTCGCGCACCCGCCCGGCCACGACCGAGGCGGCCTCCAGGCCGAGATAGCTGAACAGGGCGATGGCCGCGGCGGCCGAGATCGCGCCGGGCGCGGACTGGTGACTGGCGTTGAACGGGCCGAAGTTGTCCGCCTTGACGAACAGCAGTCCCACGGTGGCCATGAAGACCAGCGGGACGAACTTCAGTACGGTGGTGACCACTTGGAAGGCGCCGGTGTTACGCACCCCGGTGAGGTTGACCGCGGCCGGTATCCACAGTCCCGTGAGCGCGATGAGCAGGGAGATCCCGGTGCGGTGACCGGTGTTGACGAACACCTCGACATAGCCGACCCAGGCCACCGCGATCGCGGCGTTCCCGGCCCACGCGGTGATCCAGTACGACCACGCGTTGAGGAACCCGGCGAACTCGCCGAACGCCTCCCTGGCGTAGACGTAGGGACCGCCGCTGCCGGGGACGCGCCCGGACAGCGAGCTGAAGGTCATCGCCAGCGCGAGCGCGCCCAGGGTGACGACGCCGAAGGCCACCAGGGCGATCGGCCCGTAGGGGGCGAGCGCGGAGGGGAGCGCGAAGACCCCGGTGCCGATGATGCTGCCGATCACCAGGGCGGTGGCGGCGGGCAGCCCGAGGGCGGCCGGTGGAGCGGGTTCCGATGGAGCGGGTTCCTCCGCGCCGCGGGACTCTTCCCCGCCGCGGGTGTCTTCCCCGCCGCGTGTGGTGGTGGACATACCTGTGCTCCTTGTGCGCCTCGACGGGCTCCGGTGCTGGTGCGCCACCGATCCTGCTGGTCACCGGGGTGCGCGCCGTACGGCAACCGGTCCCCACTTGGGCACCCAGGGGCCCCACGGCCGGGGACGTACGGCCCTGCCGCGCGGGGCACCCGGGGTGTTGGCTGGACGCCGTACCACTTTCGGCCGCCCCGGTCCGCCGGGGCGCACAGAACGGAGGAACGTCATGGCAGACGCTCCGCGGCAGTCCCGGGTCCATCTCGTCGGCGGGGGCATCGCCTCGCTCGCGGCGGCGGTCTTCCTGGTCCGCGACGCAGGGCTTCCCGGCGAGAACATCCGGGTCCTGGAGGAGCTGCCGGTGGCCGGCGGCTCCATGGACGGCGGCGGGGAGCCCACCGGCTACGTCACCCGCGGCGGGCGGATGCTGGAGGAGGAGGCGTACACCTGCCTGTGGGACCTGCTGGAGACGATTCCGACCCTGGACGACGAGACGGTCTCGGTGCGCCAGGAGATCATCGACTTCAACGAGAAGTGGCCCACCGAGGCCAGGGCCCGGCTGATCGGCACGGGCGCGCGGATCCTGGACGCCGCCGACTACGGCCTCGACACCCATGACCGGCTCGAACTGCTGCGGCTGCTGATGCTGCCCGAGCGGCTGATCGGCGCCCGCCGTATCGAGGACTTCTTCTCCCCGCACTTCTTCGGCACCCACTTCTGGACGATGTGGCGCACCACGTTCGCCTTCCAGAACTGGCACAGCGCCATCGAACTGCGCCGCTATCTCCTGCGCTTCCTCCAGGAGTTCCCGCGCCTGCACACCCTGTCCGGGGTGCGCCGCACCAAGCTCAACCAGTACGACTCGATCATCCGCCCGGTGCGGGCCTGGCTGGAGGCCCGCGGGGTGCGCTTCGAGCACGGGGTACGGGTCACGGACGCCGACTTCGGCACCGACGAGCAGGGTGCCCGACGGCTGCGGCGGCTCCACCTGGAGCGCGCGGGCGTGCCGGAGACCTGTGAACTCGGCCCCGACGACTACGCGTTCCTGACCCTCGGCTCGATGACCGCCGACGCCGCGTACGGCGGTGACGACCGGGCGCCCGAGCTGGTGCGGGACAAGCGCGACGGCGGCTGGCGGCTCTGGGAGGCGGTCGCGGCCAAGGCGGACGACTTCGGCCGGCCCGCGGTGTTCAGCGGCGACGTGGACGAGGCGAAGTGGGAGTCCTTCACGCTCACCCTGCGCTCCCCGCGGCTGCTGCACCGCATCGAGGAGCTGTCGGGCAATCTGCCCGGCACCGGCGCGCTGATGACCTTCACGGACTCCGGCTGGCTGATGTCCGTGGTGGTCCCGCACGCCCCGCACTTCGCGGATCAGCCCGAGGACGTGTACACGCTGTGGGGCTACGGCCTCTTCCCGGACCAACCCGGCGACTTCACCGGCAAGCCGATGGCCGAGTGCACCGGCCGCGAGATCCTGACCGAACTCCTCGGCCACCTCGGCATGTCGGACATCGAGGAGGACGTGGCGGCGACCACGACCGTGGTCCCGGTCATGATGCCCTACATCACCAGCCAGTTCGCGCCGCGCGCGGTGGACGACCGGCCGCTGGTGGTCCCGCGCGGATCGGCGAACTTCGCCTTCCTCGGGCAGTACACCGAGGTCCCGGAGGACGTCGTCTTCACCGTCGAGTACTCGGTGCGCGGCGCGATGCACGCCGTGTACGAGCTGTTCGGCGTCGACCGCGAGATCCCCGGCATCCACCACGCCCTGGCCGACCCGCGCGACGCCTTCGGTGTGCTGCGGGCCGCGCTGGTGTGAGCCATGGCCGCGCGGACCCGGCCGGGCGGCACCGAGGCACCCTGCGCACGGGACCTCGGCGGCGCGGGAGGCCACCGAGGCACGGACAAGGGCCGACCGGCCCTATCCCGGCCGGGTACGCACGGGCACGATGGACCGGTGCTCCAGAACGACGGCTTCCGCCCGCTCGACCGGGGGACCTGTCTGCGCCTGCTGGCCGGGGTGCCGGTCGGCCGGGTCGTGTACACCAGGCAGGCGCTCCCCGCGGTCCTCCCCGTCAATTTCTGCCTCGCCGCGGACTCCTCCGTGCTGCTGCGCACCTCGGCGGGCTCGGACCTCGTGCGCGCCATCGACGGTGCCGTGGTCGCCTTCGAGGCGGACGAGTTCGACGCGGCGACCCGCTCCGGCTGGAGCGTGGTCGTCACCGGCCGCGCCACGCTGCTGCCCGACACCGACGGCCGGGAACTCCTCGACGGGCCGGACTCCTGGATGCCGGTCCGCGACGACGTGCTGGTGCGGATCGACTCCGAGGTGGTCACGGGGCGTGAGCTGACGGGCGCGTGAGCGTGCTCAGTGGGCGGTCCAGCCGCCGTCCAGGACCAGGGACGTACCGGTGACGAAGGACGCCTGGGGGCCGCACAGGTAGGCCACGGCCTCGGCGACCTCCTCCGGTTCGAGCAGGCGCCGCAGCGCGCTGTCCTTGAGCAGCACCTCGGACAGCACCCGTTCCTCGGGGATGCCGTGGGCCGCCGCCTGGTCGGCGATCTGCTTCTCCACCAAGGGGGTGCGGACGTAGGCCGGGTTCACGCAGTTGGAGGTGACACCGTGCGCGGCGCCCTCCAGCGCGGCCGTCTTGGACAGGCCCTCCAGCCCGTGCTTGGCGGCGACGTACGCGGACTTGAACGCGGAGGCGCGCAGCCCGTGCACCGAGGAGACGTTGACGATCCGGCCCCAGCCCTGCCCGTACATGTGCGGCAGGGCGCCGCGCACCAGGCGGAAGGGCGCCTCCAGCATCACGGTCAGCACCGTGTGGAAGACGTCCGGCGGGAACTCCTCGATGGGGCGCACCAGTTGCAGCCCCGCGTTGTTGACCAGCACATCGGTGCCGGCGGCCGCCGCCTCGGCCGCGTCCAGGTCGGTGAGGTCGAGGACGTGCGGGACGACGGCGCCCGCGAGGTCCGAAAGGCCCCGCGCCTCCTCGGCGAGTCCGGCGAGCCCCGCCGCGTCCCGGTCGACGGCTCTCACCCGGGCCCCGGCCGCCGCGAGGCGCAGCGCGCAGGCACGGCCGATTCCGCTCGCGGCACCGGTGACGAGGGCGGTGCGCCCGGCGAGATCGAGGGCGAGGGGCCGGCTGCGGGAGGTCATGGGCCGACCCTAACGAAGGCCACCGGCCGCGGCGGGGAGCGTCTCGGCCACGGGTGCCGTGCCGTGCCGTGCCGTGCCGTGCCCTGCCGTGCCGTGCCGTGCCCGGGTCAGCCGAGCGTGGCCGGTTCGAACCAGGTGGGCTCCTCGGCCATGGCCCGCTTGATCCGGGAGAGCGCGAACTCGTTCAGTTCGGGCAGCGCGTCCACCGCGAACCAGTCGACGTCCAGCGACTCGTCGTCGTTGACCCGGGCCTCGCCGCCCACGGCCCGGCAGCGGAAGGTGATGTCCATGTACTGGCAGACGTCCCCGTTGCCGTACGTGACCGGCTGGAGCGCCTGCACCAGGACGACCCGCTCGGGCAGGCACCGTACGGCCGTCTCCTCGAAGACCTCCCGCACCGCGCAGTCCGCGGGCTGCTCGCCCGGCTCCGGGATGCCGCCGATCACCGACCATTTCCGGGTGTCGGTGCGCCGGCCGAGGAGCACCCTGCCCGCGTCGTCGAAGACGATCGCCGTGACCCCGGGCAGCCAGAGCAACTGGTGACCGGCCGAGGCACGCAGGGCGCGGATGAAGTCAGGAGTAGCCATGGGAGCGACCCTAACCGGGCCTCGCCCACCCCTGGGCCCCGCGTCGCCGCCGTGCTACACCTCGCCCGCGCGGCGCGCCCGGGACCCGCTCCCGATCGCCCAGCCGATGCCGCCCACGGCGACGAGCACGAGCGCCATCTCGGGCAGGATGCCGAGGTCGGTCGCGGGCGTGGTGGAGGTGCGCAGCGGCACCTTCTGCTCCAGGTAGGCGGGCACGAACATGCCGGTCCGCTGGGTGATCTTCCCGTCCGGCATGATGATCGCGCTGACGCCGCTGGTCACCGGGACGGTCACGGTGCGGCTGTGCTCGACGGCGCGGACCCGGGACATGGCGAGCTGCTGGTAGGTCATCTCGCTGCGGTCGAAGGTCGCGTTGTTGCTCGGCACGGAGATCATCTCGGCGCCGTGCGTCACGGTGTCCCGCACGTCCCAGTCGAAGGCGGCCTCGTAGCAGGTGGCGAGCCCGACCTTGGCGCCGTCCATGTCGAACACACCCGGCTTGGTGCCCCGGCTGAAGTCCTGGCGGAGCATCGTGGTCCAGTCCTTGTTGATGGCCCCGACGAACCCGCGCAGCGGCATGTACTCGCCGAACGGCTGGATCTGCCGTTTGTCGTACGTCTGCGTCGGGCCCTTGGCCGGGTCCCACAGGATCTGCTCGTTGAGCTGCTTGCCGTCCTTGTCCACGACGGCGCCGACCGAGATGGGCACCCCGATGGCCGCCGACGCCTCGTCGATGACGGTGGCTGCGTCGGGGTCGTTGTAGGGGTCGAGGTCGGAGGAGTTCTCCGGCCAGAGCACGAAGTCGGGCCTCGGGACCTTGCCCGCCTTGACGTCGGCGGCGAGCTTGAGGGTCTCCTTCACATGGCGGTCCAGCACCGCGCGGCGCTGGGCGCTGAACTCCAGGCCCTCGCGCGGCACATTGCCCTGGATCACGGCGACCGTCCTGGTGCCGTCCTCCGCCTTGTCGCTGACCAGGCCGCGCGCGGCGAACGCGCCGGCCACCGGCACGGCCACGCTGAGCAGCGCGGCGGCGGCCGCGGAGCTGAGCAGCGCGGCGGCGGCCGCGGCCCGGCGCACGGAGCGCGAGCGGCGCCCTTCGGCGGCGAGGCGGGCCGCCTCGTACAGACCGAAGCCGCACAGCACGACCCCGAAGCCCAGGACAGGGGTGCCGCCGACCGCGGCGAGCGGCAGGAAGACGCCGTCCGCCTGCCCGAACGCGATCTTCCCCCAGGGGAAGCCCCCGAAGGGCATCCGCGCCCTTACGGCCTCGCCGGTGATCCAGATCGCCGCGGCCCACACCGGCCAGGCGGGCAGCCGGGACACGGCGGCGACGCCCACGCCGACCAGGGCGACGAACACGGCCTCCACCGCGACCAGGGCCAGCCACGGCAGGTAGCCGACCTCCACGCCGGTCCACACCAGCAGGGGCAGCAGGAAGCCGAGGCCGAAGAGATAGCCGAGCCCGAGCGCCGCCTTCCAGCCGCGCCCCCGCAGCACCCAGCCGAACCCGGCGAACGCGGGGAGCGCCAGCCACCACAGGGGGCGGGGCGGGAAGCTGACGTAGAGCAGCACTCCGCACAGGGCGGAGGCGAGGGCCGGGACCAGGCGCGGCAGCCGGCGACGCCATGCGCCGGGCGCGGGGGACGTCCGGAGCCGGTCCGGCTGGTCCACGGAAGTTGCGGTGACGGTCACCCGGGTGAGTGTACGGCCGCCGGCCTCGGCGCCGACAGCCACGGTCGGCGGGCGCCCACCGCCTCAACCCGGCTGTACGGCGGCCGGGAACCGGACACCGAACCACTGCTCGGCACACGGGGTCGCCGGGCAGCGCGTCCGCGAACCGGGCGAGCGCCGCCGTGCGCACCTCGGGCGAGGCGGACAGGTCGAAGAACGCCGTCCGGCCGTGCGGGGCAAGCTGTCGGGACCGGCCCGGGATCCGCTACGCGGCCGTCCCGGGGGTGATCGAGCGCAGCCGTGCCCTGAGCACCCGTACGGCGGATTCCGCGTTGTCCACGGTGATGGTGAAGGTGTGGCCGTCCCACAGGCTGAGCACGACGCCCTCGCCCCGGCGTACGACGACCGCGGTGCCCTTCTCGGGGCGCCAGCGGTAGCCCCAGCCGCCCCATTGCCGCGGGGTCACCAGGGCGGTGAAGTCGGCGCCCGCCACATGGGAGAGCGGGATGCGGCGGCGCGGCAGTCCGATGTGGCCGCAGCGCACCTCGACGCACTCCCGGTCGAGTCTGAGGTCGACATGGACGAAGGCGAGGGTGCCGAAGATGACCAGCAGTCCGGCCGCGATGCAGCCGACCACGGACATCGTCAGCGCGGTGATCCCGGACGTCCACGCGGAGTCCACGGCCAGCTTGATCCCCAGGGCCAGGCAGGCGGCCCCGGCCGGCGCCAGCAGCCACTGCACCCGGTTGGTGGCGCGTCCGGTCCAGACCTCGGGGGTGGCGTCGTCCTCGGTACGGGGCTGGTCCCTCATGACTACGACATTACTCAGGATTCCCTGCGCGGGTACCGTCTCTCGGCCCGTGCCCGCCCCCGTGCGGCCCTGGACGACGGAAACGGGACGGGGCGGCGGAACGGGTTCAGCGGCGGTCGGCGAACGGTCCCACCGCGGGCAGCAGCCGTCCCTCGGCGTAGTGCAGCGCCGCCGCGGGCAGCTCGCCCTCGCGGCCGCTGAGCAGCACCGTGAGGCCGCCCTCGGCGGGCGCCCCCGAGGCGGGAAGTTCGCCCAGTCGGCGCAGTGCCTGCGCGGCCACCGCACCGGCCGAGCCGTGCAGGACCAGCGGGGCCGCGCCGGGGCGCCGCACGGCGGTCCGGATGCGCTCGGCGACCAGCTCGTAGTGGGTGCAGCCGAGGACGACGGTCGTCACCTCCGCCGGTGTCAGCGCGGCGGCCGCGGCGACGGCCGTCTCGATCGCCGCCTCGTCCGCGTGTTCGATGGCCTCGGCGAGACCCCAGCAGGGCACCTCGGTCACCGGCACGCCGTCGGCGAAGTCCGCGATGAGTCCGCGCTGGTAGGCGCTGCCGGTGGTGGCGGGGGTCGCCCAGATCGCGAAGGGGCCGCCACCGGCCGCGGCCGGCTTGATCGCCGGGACGGTGCCGATCACCGGGATGCCGGGCTCCAGGCGGGCGCGCAGCGCGGGCAGGGCGTGCACGCTGGCCGTGTTGCAGCCGACGATCAGCGCGTCGGGACGGCGGGCCGCGGCGGCCTCGGCGACGTCCAGCGCGCGCCGGGTGAGGTCCTCGGGGGTGCGGGGTCCCCAGGGCATGCCGTCGGGGTCCAGGGAGAGAACGAGATCCGCGTCGGGCCGTAGGCGTCGTACCGCGGCCGTGGCCGCGAGCAAACCGATTCCGGAGTCCATGAGCGCGATCTTCACCCGGCCACGATAGACGATCCGCTCATGTGAACGGCCCGGGTGGGGCAGACTGCGCCCGTGAGCGCCTTCCTGTGGATCACCGTCGTCTCGCTGGCCGCCTGGTGCTGGCTGCTGCTGTGCCAGGGGTTCTTCTGGCGCACGGACGTCCGGTTGCCGCCGCGCCGGGAGCCGGAGGCGTGGCCGTCGGTCTGCGTGGTCGTACCGGCTCGCGACGAGGCCGCAGTGCTGCCCGCGAGCCTGCCGTCGCTGCTCGCGCAGGACTATCCGGGGCGGGCCGAGGTCTTCCTGGTGGACGACGGCAGCACGGACGGCACCGGGGAGCTGGCCCGCGCGCTGTCGAGGCGGCACGGGGGGCTGCCGCTCACGGTGGGCTCGCCGGGCGAGCCGCCCGCGGGCTGGACGGGCAAGCTGTGGGCGGTGCGGCACGGCATCGCGCTGGCCCGCGCGCGCGAGCCGGAGTACCTGCTGCTGACGGACGCGGACATCGCGCACGCCCCGGAGAGCCTGCGGGAACTGGTCGCGGCGGCCCATGGCGGCGGCTTCGACGTGCTCTCGCAGATGGCCCGGCTGCGGGTGGCGAGCCGCTGGGAGCGGCTGGTGGTCCCGGCGTTCGTGTACTTCTTCGCGCAGCTGTATCCCTTCCGGTGGATCGGCCGCGAGGGTTCGCGTACGGCGGCCGCGGCGGGCGGCTGCGTCCTGCTGCGCGCGGACATGGCGGAGCGGGCGCGGATCCCGGACGCCATCCGGCACGCGGTCATCGACGACGTCGCCCTCGCCCGCGCGGTCAAGGCCGCGGGCGGCCGGGTCTGGCTGGGCCTCGCCGACCGGGTGGACAGCGTGCGGCCCTACCCGCGGCTGGGCGACCTGTGGCGGATGGTCTCGCGCAGCGCCTACGCCCAGCTGCGGCACAGCCCGCCGCTGCTGCTCGGCACGGTGGCCGGGCTCGCGCTGGTGTACCTGGTGCCGCCGGTGGCGGTGGTCGCGGGCGCGGCGGCGGGCAGCGCGCCGGTGGCCGTCGTCGGCGCGCTGGCGTGGGCGGTGATGGCGGGCACGTACGCGCCCATGCTGCGGTACTACCGGCAGCCGCTGTGGCTCGCCCCGCTGCTGCCGTACACCGCGTTCCTGTATCTGCTGATGACGGTGGACTCGGCCGTGCAGCACCACCGGGGGCGGGGGGCCGCCTGGAAGGGCCGTACGTACGCGCGTCCCGGCACGGTTCCCGACGAGGGCTGAGTCACTTGCGGCCGGGCGTCCAGTTCATGCCCCAGCCGTAGGCGCGGTCCACGGTCCGCTGCGGGCTCACCCCGCGCTCCGGCACGAGGTAGCGGGCCTCGCGCCGGACGACGAGATCGCCGCCCGTGTTGGTGATCAGGGCGAGCGCGCACACCGTGGAGGGGGCCGTGCACTCGTCCAGCGCGAAGTCGACGGGGGCGCCGTACTGCGGCTGGAGGGTGACGGTGGCGTGCAGTCCGGCGAAGGACGACGCGCCCTCGTAGACGGTGACGAAGACGAGGACGCGGTGCAGGTCCGCCAGGTGGTCGAGGTTGACGGTGAGGTTCTCGCCGCTCGCCGCGGCGCCGGTGCGGTCGTCGCCGTCGAGATGGATGTACGGCGGCCGGTGCAGCGATCCGAAGGAGTTGCCGAGCGCCTGGACGACGCCCTTGCGGCCGTCGGCGAGTTCGTACAGGGCGCACAGGTCGAGGTCGAGGTCCCCGGCTCCGCCGTCGCCCCAGCGGGCGCCCCAGCCCGAAAGCTGTTTGCGCATCCGCCAGTTGAGGTTCACCCGCAGGACGCCCGAGGTGCCGCCCTGCTTCGCCAGCGAGACGGCGGGGGCGGCCTTGGTGAGGGTGACTTTCGCGAGGCGGACGGGGGGTGCGGCGGGTGGCGGGGGCGGCGGCACGTCGCTCCCGCGGGCCCAGGCGGGCGGGGGCGGCGCGTCGGCGAGAGAGACCGGTGCGGGCGGGGGTGGTACGTCCGGCGGCGGGGGTGCCGGGTGCTGCGGCTCGTCCACGGTGATGCCGAACTCCGTGGCGAGGCCCTCGAGTCCGCCGGCGTAGCCCTGGCCGACGGCGCGGAACCGCCAGCCGCCCTGGCGGCGGTAGAACTCGCCGAGCAGGAAGGCGGTCTCCACGGTCGCGCCCGGGCTGTCGAAGCGGGCGACGACCTGGCCGGACGCGGGGTCGGTCACCTCGATGTACAGGTCCGGGACCTGCCCGAAGGTGCCACCGTCCGCCGAGGCGGCGAGGACGATCCGCTCGATCGCGCCCTCCACCCGCGCCAGGTCCACGGCCAGGGTGTCGACGGCGAGCGCGCCCTCGGTCCGCTTGCCCTCGTGGCGCACCGCGCCCGAGGGGTGGACGGGCTGGTTGTAGAAGACGAAGTCAGCGTCGGAGCGGACCTTCCCGGCGGCGAGCAGCAGCGCGGAGGCGTCCGCGTCGGGCACTCCGGGCCCCTGGCGCCGCCCCAGCTCGACCCGCAGCGCGGTGGCCGGAACCGGTGTGTTCGATCCCTTCGCCATCGTCATGTCGCCCCCTCGCCTCCCGCCCGCGGTGTCCGCGGACGTCCGGATCATCCCCGCATGCCCAACCTATGCCCGGCCCCCGCCGAACTCCCCTGGGCCGCGCGGGCAAAGACGCAGGAAGATCGCCGGTCGACCGCCGGTAACCCGGCCGAGAAGTCCGTTCCTTACATGATCTATACGTGAACCGCTGCCCTTTTTCGACAAGTTCGCTCTGATTGAGTATCCCCGGTCACCGCCGACACGGAAAACAACCCTCTTATCGGTCTCCCCAACCAGCACATCGTGGGCTTAACTTATGTGCCATGACCTCCCCCCGCTCCACCTATGGCGGCGGCTATTACTCCGCCTCCTTCCGGGACACTCCGATCTACGACGCCCTCGTGGCCGAGCGGGGAACCCCGCAGATCGCCCCGATCCGGGTCCCCGCCGCCTACGACATGGGCAGCAACCTGCCCGCCCTGCCGTCGGCCCTCCCCGCCCTCCCGGCCGCGCCCTCCCCGCAGCCCCAGGGCCTCGGCTACGGCTATCCCCAGCAGGCACAGCCCGCTCCGTTCCAGCAGGCGCCCACGGCGTACATCCCGCAGCAGGCGAGCGCCCCGCGCGGCTACCCCGGCCCGGGGGCCCCGCAGCAGCGCCCGATGGCGCCCGGCACCGGCTACGAGGCGATGCGCCCGGCCGCGCCGCGACCCGCGCAGACGCCGTACCAGGACCCGTACAACAACCCTCAGCAGCGGGGTTACTGATCGAAGCGCCCCCGCTGTCGGTGGCACCTGGCACGATGGCGACATGGAACTCGCCGAAGTGCAGTCGATCCACCTCTACCCGGTCAAGGCGTTCCAGGGCCTCGCGGCCGACGCGGCCGCGGTGGAGCCGTGGGGACTCGCCGGAGACCGGCGCTGGGCACTGATCGACGCCGGGGGAAAGGTCGTCACCCAGCGGGAGCAGCCACGTCTCGCTCTGGCCGCCGCCGAGCCCCTGGCCGGCGGCGGTCTGCGTCTGTCGGCGGCCGGGCGATCGGCGATCACCGTCGAGGTGCCGGAGCCCTCGGACACCGTGCCGGTGAACATCTTCGGGCAGAAGATGGAGGCGGTACCGGCCGCGGCGGCGGCACACGCCTGGTGCAGCGCCTATCTCGACCGGGACGTGCGCCTGGTGCATCTGGACGACCCGGCCACCCGCCGCCCCGTCGACCCGGACTACGCGCTGCCGGGCGAGACGGTCAGCTTCGCCGACGGCTATCCCCTGCTCGTCACCACCTCGGCCTCGCTGGACGCCCTCAACTCCCTGATAGCCCAGGGCCGGCACGCCGCCGAGGGGCCGCTGCCCATGAACCGGTTCCGGCCCAGCATCGTGGTCCGTGGCACCGAGGCGTGGGCGGAGGACGCGTGGGCGCGCATCTCCGTCGGCGAGGTCGTCTTTCGTGTGGCGCGCACCTGTGGGCGCTGTGTGGTGACCACCACCGACCAGGGCACCGCCGCGCGCGGCCGGGAGCCGCTGTACACCCTGGCCCGGCACCGCAGGTTCGGCGGGAGCCTCGTCTTCGGGCAGAACCTCGTTCCGCTCACGCGCGGGACCGTCCGGGTCGGCGATCCGGTCCGGGTGCTGGAGCGGGGCGGGAGCGGGCCGGCCTGAGATCGGCGGACCCGGGAACCCCGGGGGCGTTGCCGGTCGTTGGGGTGACATGAGAAAGGCGTGAGACGTCGCGGCCGTGACCGGCCGCGGGGGACGTGGGGGGTGGGGAGATGCGGGCAGTCACGGGTCTGTGGCGCTGGAGACGCAATCCGCTGTGCCGCGCGACCGATCTGGCCGAGGCGTGGGTGGCGCTGGTGGCGCTGATGCTGATCGCCGTGGTGGCGCCGGTGACCGGCGCGCTGGTCGGCTTCGTCGCCGAGGACTCGCTCCAGCGTGCCGCGCGGGTGGAACAGCACACCCACCATCTGGTCACGGCCACCGTGGTACGGCCGCTGGGCCGGGCCCCCGACGGCGATCCCGACTCCGCCGGGGCGCACGAGGCCCGCAGCCGCGTCCTCGCCGACTGGTCCGCGGCGGACGGCACCGCGCACCGCGGCCCGGTCCTCGCCGACCTCAAGTCCCCGCGTGCCGGGGACCACTTCGGGCTCTGGACGGATCCGCAGGGCCGAATAACGACCCGCCCGCTGGACTCCGTCACGGCGGCGGCCCACGCCGTCCTGGCCGGATTCGGCGCCGCCCTGCTGACCGCGGGCCTGGTCGAGACCGTCCGGCGGCTCACCGTCTGGCGCCTGGTCCGCCGCCGGTACGCACGCTG
Source organism: Streptomyces sp. LaBMicrA B280 (assembly GCF_049222185.1). Classification (NCBI taxonomy): domain Bacteria; kingdom Bacillati; phylum Actinomycetota; class Actinomycetes; order Kitasatosporales; family Streptomycetaceae; genus Streptomyces; species Streptomyces sp. LaBMicrA B280. Next base: position 310,207 of record NZ_JBMJCT010000044.1, read on the forward strand.
GGAGCAGGCCTGGGACCGGGCGGGCCCGGACTGGGGCAAGGCGGGCACCGGCAGCTGACCGCGGGCGGCCTGTGGTCAACCCACCCCGGGCGCACACGCTACGGTGGACCGGCCGAAGCGCTTTCGGCGACAACCCGTAGACGGACGCACGTCAGGGACTCGCAGGTACGCGGGACGCGAACGGACAGGCCCAGGGGCCGGGCACGCTCACGGACCCGGCAGCGCCGCCCGTACGGGGCGTCGGCCATCAGTACGACGAGGTGGGGGCACAGCAACGCCATGGCACAGGGCACGGTCCAGGTGACGCACACCGGCACCTCGCGGTGGCGGCGCCGCACGGGTGAGTACGCATCGCTCGCCGCCGCCCTGGAGGCCGCCGCCGACGGCGACGTCCTCACCATCGCCCCCGGCACCTACCGGGAGAACCTGGTGATCCAGCGGGCGGTGACCCTCCGCGGGCCGGACGGCTCGCCCGGCTCGGTACGGATCGCGCCGGTGGACGGGGTGCCGCTGACCGTGCGGGCCTCGGCCGTGGTACACGACCTGCATGTGGAGGGCCAGGACGCGGCGGCGCCCGCGCTGCTGGTCGAGGAGGGCACGCCCGAGCTGATGGATGTGCGGATCGTGACCCGCTCGGCCGTCGGCGTGGAGGTGCGCGGCGCGGCCCGTCCGACCGTGCGCCGGATCACCGTGGACAACCCGGCCGGTATCGGCATCGCCGTACTCGACGGCGGCAGCGGGGTGTTCGAGGAGTGCGAGATCGTGGCGGCCGGACAGGCGGGCGTGGCGGTGCGCGGCGGCGGCCGTCCGCGCCTGGACCGCTGCCGGGTGCACCACGCCTCGGGCACCGGGTTCACCGTGACCGGGGAGAACTCCGCGCTGGAGGCGGTCGGTTGCGAGATCTACGAGGTCCGCGGCTCCGGGGTGCAGGTCAGCCAGCGGGCGACCGCGCAGCTGACCGACTGCGATGTGCACCGCACCACCGCCGACGGCGTCACGCTGGACACGGACGCGGTGCTCACGCTGGAGGACTGCCGGATCCACGACATCCCGGAGAACGCGGTCGATCTGCGCTCGCGTTCGGTGCTCACGCTGACCCGGACGACGGTCCGGCAGTTCGGGCGCAACGGGCTGTCGGTGTGGGACCCGGGCACCCGGGTGGACGCCAACCAGTGCGAGATCTTCGACAGCACCGGTGACTACCCGGCGGTGTGGGTGAGCGACGGCGCCACCGCGGTGCTGGACTCCTGCCGGGTGCACGATGTGCCGGACGCGCTGTTCGTGCTGGACCGCGGTTCGCGGGTGGACGTGGTGGACAGCGATCTGTCCCAGGTGCGCAACACGGCCGTGTCGGTGAGCGACGGGGCGACCGCGCAGCTGGACGACTGCCGGATCCGGGACACGGCGACCGGCGCCTGGTTCCGGGACCACGGCAGCGGCGGCACCCTCAACAACTGCACCGTGGACGGCACCCAGACCGGTGTGATCGTCACCAAGGGCGCCGACCCGACCATCGAGCGCTGCACCGTCGACTCCCCCGCCGAGGCCGGTTTCTACGTCTCCGCGGGCGGCCGGGGCAGCTTCCTGAACTGCCGGGTCAGCGGGAGCGGCGGCTACGGCTTCCATGTGATCGACGGCTGCCGCACCACGCTGCGCAAGTGCCGCACCGAGCGCTGTGCGCGCGGGGGTTACGAGTTCGCCGAGGGCGGCGCGGACGCCGGTTCGGGTTCGGGTCCTGTGGTGGAGGACTGCACCAGCGACGAGAGCGGCAGCCTGCGGCCCCCGGCGACGCGGGAGACGGCCGTGCAGACGGTGTCGCACTCCCCCGGGCTGCTCGGCTCGATCCCCGGGCAGCGCAGCACCGAGCAGGAGCCGTCGCTCGCCGCGGCGGAGCCGGTGGAGCCGCCGCGTACGTCGAAGGACGTGCTCGGTGAACTCGACGCGCTGGTGGGCCTGGAGAGCGTCAAGCGCGAGGTGCGGGCGCTGACCGACATGATCGAGGTGGGCCGGCGCCGGCAGCGGGCGGGTCTGAAGGCCGCGTCCGTCAAACGGCATCTGGTCTTCACCGGTTCCCCCGGCACCGGCAAGACGACGGTCGCCCGGCTCTACGGTGAGATCCTCGCCTCCCTCGGCGTGCTGGACAAGGGCCATCTGGTCGAGGTGTCCCGGGTCGACCTGGTCGGCGAGCACATCGGTTCCACCGCGATCCGCACCCAGGAGGCGTTCCAACGGGCGCACGGCGGGGTGCTGTTCATCGACGAGGCGTACGCGCTCTCGCCACAGGACGCCGGGCGTGACTTCGGCAAGGAGGCCATCGACACGCTGGTGAAGCTGATGGAGGACCAGCGGGACGCGGTGGTGGTGATCGTCGCCGGGTACACGGCGGAGATGGAGCGCTTCCTGTCCGTCAACCCCGGTGTGGCCTCCCGTTTCTCCCGCACCATCACCTTCGGCGACTACGGCCCGCAGGAGCTGCTGCGGATCGTGGAGCAGCAGTCCGACGAGCACGAGTACCGGCTCGCGCCCGGCACCGCCGAGGCCCTGGTCGGCTACTTCACCGCCCTCCCCAAGGGCCCCGCCTTCGGCAACGGCCGCACCGCCCGCCAGACCTTCGAGGCCATGGTCGAACGCCATGCGAGCCGTGTCGCCCAGCTCCCCGACCCGACCACGGACGATCTGACCCTGCTCTATCCGGAGGACCTGCCGGAACTGCCCTGAGCGGTCTCATCAGGTCGCCGACTCCCCGCGTGGAGCGGGCAGTTCGGTGTGCAGGCGGGCCAGCAACTCCGTCCGTACCTGGGCGAAGGCCGGGTCAACCTGGTAGCCGGAGTGACCGAGGATCGGGGCCGGGAGCGGGTGCTCGGGGGTACGGCCGTAGCTGAGGGGGTCCCGCAACGGCGGCCGGTCGACGGGCGGTTGGCCGTCGGCGGGCAGGCACACCGGGCCGCCGATCGGGTCGGTACGGCGGTAGAGGTTGTGCCAGCACGCCACGTCCCGGTGCAGCCCCGCGAGCGCCGCGGGCCCGAAGTGGGCCGGGAACCAGCGGCCGTACAACCGCTCCAGCGGTGAGCCGTACGTCAGCAGCGCGATCCGCGCCCGGGTGGCGGGCGTCAGCTGCCAGGCCGCCGCCGCGGCGAGCACGCTGCCCTGGGAGTGGCCGGAGAGCACCAGCCGGCCCCCGGTCGCCTCGGTCCAGGTCGCCATCCGCCAGGTCAGGTCGGGCACCGCGCGCTCGGCGTAGCACGGGGGCGCGAAGGGGTGTGCGGCGCGCGGCCAGAAGGTGCCGACGTCCCACAGGATGCCGACGGTGCGCCGGGCGCCGCGGTCCTTGTAGGCGCGCCGCCCCCAGGTGACGAACAGCAGGAAGCCGAGCCCGACCAGCCAGGAGCCAAGGCCCTGGGAGATCCCGGCGGCGATCCGTACGGCGGCCGCCGCGCCGCCCGCCGCGCCGTCCGGCGACCTCCCGCTGGCCAGCGCCCCGGCCAGCGCTCCGCCGCCGAGCACCAGGGCGGCGGCGGAGAGCACGGTGAGGACGAGCGGGGCACGGTCGGTGAGCGCGGCCATGGCCCGGGTGTGGGCGATGGCACGGGTACGGGCGGGGTCCTCGGGCTCCCCCGGGTGCTCTTGGCGTACGCGCTCGCGCTCGGCACGGGCGAGCCGTGCGGTACCGACGGCGAGCCGGACGGCCAGCCCCAGCAGGACCGCGAGCAGCGGCGGAATCATGGACGCCTGCCAGGTCAACGACACCGGCGGCCCGACGATGCCGCCCCCGGCCCCGGCCCCGTCCAGCCAGTCAGCCACCCGCTGAGCGACCCCACCGGACATCACCCCACCCAACACACAGGCGAGCAACGCAGTGGCGGGCCCACCGAGACCGCGGGTCCCGGGGACGGGGCGGGGGCCGGAAGCGGGGTCTGGGGCCGTGTCTGGGTCAGGGACACGGTTGAGGTCTGAACCGAGGTCGCGATCGGGGCCGGAGGTGAGGCCGGGGGCGGGGCCGGGAACAAGACTGAGGCCAGGGCCAGAGTCGGGGCCAGGGACACGGTTGAGATCTGAGCCGAGGGCGCGGTCGGGGCCGGAGCTGAGGCCAGGACCGGGGCATGAGCCGAGGCCAGGGCCGGGGTCGCGGCCGAGGCCAGATTCTGAGTCGAGGCCAGGACCAGGATTGCGACCGGGGCCAGGGCCAGGGCCGAAGCTGCGGCCAGGACCGGGGGCACGGTCGAGGTCTGAACCGAGGTCGCGGTCGGAGCCTGAACCGGAGTCGCCTCCAAGGCCAGGGCCAGAGTTGCGGCCGGGGCCGAGGCCAAGACCGGGGCCAGGACCGGGATCGCGGCCGGGAACAGGGTCGGAGCCGGGGCCGCGGTCAGGGCCAGAGCCAGGCTCGGGGCCTGAGCCGAAGCCGGAACCAAAGCCAGGACCGAAGCCGGGGCCGGGGCCGGAGGCCAGGCCGGAGCCGGAGACCGGGCCGGGGTTAGCGGCCAGGCCGGAGACCGGGTCGGAGCCGGAGACCGGGCCGGGGCCGGAGGCCAGGCCGGGGCCAGCGGCCAGGCCGGGGCCAGCGGCCAGGCCGGAGCCAGCGGCCAGGCCGGAGCCAGCGGCCAAGCCGGAGCCAGCGGCCAAGCCGGAGCCGGAGACCAAGCCGGAACCAGCGGCCAGGCCAGGGTTAGGGCTGGTTTCGTCGGTGGGGGTCGGACGCTCCGTTCCCCTGCGGTACATCCCCCACGCCACCGCCCCGAGTGCCACCACCAGCGCCCCCTGCGCCAGCATCAGGCCGCCGAAGGCCGGGTCACCGGGTAGGCGGCCCGATGATCGCCAGTCGGGGCGGGACCAGCCGGTGTAGAGGGTGGCGAGGAGGAGCAGGGCGAGCGCGCCGAGCGGGAGGCGTCGTACCACGTGCGGGTCGAGCCGCTGGTCGACGCGGTGTTCGTCGCGGCCCCGGCGGCACACCACGGCCACCGTCGCGCCCGCCCCGGCCAGCAGGCAGGCGGTCAGCACCCAGCCGAGGGCCTCCAGCGCCCCGGAGCCACCGGGCCGGTGGTCGAAGCGGACGGCAGGAGTGACGAGGGCGGCAGCGACCGTCAGCAGCCCGGCCGCCGTATGGGCGGCGCGCAGCCGGGCCACCAGTCGGCGCCCGTACCAGAAGCCGGGCCGCGCCAGGGCGCTGTCGCCGGGGTCCGGCGCCGGACCCTGGACCAGCGGCCGGTGCGACTCGTACGCGCTCCAGGTGCGGTGCGACAGATACCAGAGCAGGAGGATCAGCCCGCCCGGCGCCGCCGCCCCGAGCGCGAGCCGCCGTCCCGGCTGGGCCCACCAGCCGCCGGAGGTGCCGAGCAGCGCCGCCCACCGGCGTACGCCGGGCCCCTGGGCCGCGTCCGGGGTGAGGAAGGCCAGCCAGAAATGGCGCCGGGCGCAGCCGCGGGCGCCGGCGCACTGCCAGGCCACCAGATCGAGGGCCACCTCGCACGCGGCGGCCACCAGCAGCACCGTGAGGGTGAGGGCCACGAGCCGCACCAGCAGGCCGTAGAGGCGGACGGCGCGCGGCCGGGCCGGGGCGGCGGGGCGCATCCAGTGGGCGAGGTTGACCACCATGAACGGCAGCAGCAACAGCCACAGGGCGCGCCCGGCGTCACCGGAGGTGAGGTTGCACCAGACGTACGCCTCCTGCACCGGCCCGCCCCGGGACCTCGGCCAGGACCGGCGGACGTCGTCGGCGCGGCGGAAGACCGCCGCCGTGTCGTCCCCGGCGACCCGCACGGTGCGCGCGTCGCCCAGCATCTCCTCCGGGGTCGTACCGCCGACCCCGTGCACCAGTAACTCGAGATCGACCGGCTCGGGCGCGCGGCCCCCGGCCGGCTGTCCGCCGGGGCATTCCTGAGCGCGTTCCACACTTCCCCCGTGACGCCGTACGGCCAGTGTCCGTGCGCGCTTCAGGATGTCCGGTTCCGGCCCACCGCACACCGCTCGTCACAGAATCTCCCCGATCGGCGCGGCGACGCGCAGGGCCCCGGGCCGCCCGCCCGCATGGCACCGGGCGGTGGCGCACCCCGTGCCGTCCCGTGGAAAGATGGGACGCCCGCGCACCTCCGGACGGACGAACGCACCGCTCGCAGGCGGGTGCGCCGGGTGTGTCGAACGGTTGGCGGCGAAAGGACCGGAGCGTACGTGAGCGAGAATCAGCACCTCCTCGCGGAGCAGCGCCGCGCCCTGATCCTGGACGAGGTCCGGCGCCGCGGCGGTGCCCGGGTCAACGAACTGACCCGCAGGCTCGGTGTGTCGGACATGACCGTGCGCCGCGACCTGGACGCGCTGGCCCGGCAGGGCGTGCTGGAGAAGGTGCACGGCGGCGCGGTCCCGGTGGTCGAGGCGAGCACCCATGAGCCGGGCTTCGAGGCCAAGTCGGGCCTGGAGCTGTCGGCCAAGGAGGACATCGCGCGGGCCGCCGCCACCCTGGTCACCCCCGGCACCGCGATCGCCCTGTCCGGCGGTACGACGACGTACGCGCTCGCGCAGCATCTGCTGGAGGTCCCGGACCTGACCGTGGTGACGAACTCGGTGCGGGTCGCGGACGTCTTCCACACGGCCCAGCGCACCTCGGGACAGCACCAGGGCGCGGCGACGGTCGTACTGACCGGCGGGGTGCGCACCCCGTCCGACTCGCTGGTCGGCCCGGTGGCGGACCAGGCGATCGCCGCGCTCCACTTCGACCTCCTCTTCCTCGGGGTGCACGGCATATCGGTCGAGGCGGGCCTGTCCACGCCGAACCTGGCGGAGGCCGAGACCAACCGCCGCCTGGTGCACTCGGCGCGGCGCGTGGTGGTGGTCGCCGACCACACCAAGTGGGGCACGGTGGGCCTCAGTTCGTTCGCCACACTGGGGCAGGTGGACACCCTGGTGACCGACTCGGGGCTGCCGCAGGAGGCGCGCGCCGAGGTCTCCGAGCGGCTGCGGCGGCTGATCGTGGCCGGGGAGCCGGACATCGAGGACGCGACTGGGGACGACGAGGACGCGGACGCGGACGGCAACACCGACACCGACACGGAACCCGGCGACGCCGTCGAGGACAACTGACACCACGTCAACTACGCTGCCCCCACGGCCCGTCCGCGCGGAAGGGACCAGCACTCGTCAACGCCCCACCTCCGTGCGGGACTTCACGAGGAGGTTGCCGCCATGGCCCAGCGTCTGCGTCCGGTCGGTCCGGACTTCGTCGACCGCGCGCCCGTACGGCTGGTGTTCGGCCGGGACATGAACGCCGCCCCGGATCTCGTCTACCGGGCCCTCGCCGAGGACGTGTCGAGCATGCCGCAGTGGTTCTCGGCCGTGGCCGGCGCCCGGTCGACGGACGGCGGGCGCGAGGTCCGGCTGCGCGGCGGCATCCGCTTCGAGGAGACCGTCCTCGCCGCCGAGAAGCCCGAGTTGTACACGTACCGCGTCGATGTGACCAACACCCCGGGCGCCCGCGCCTGGGTCGAGGAATGGCGGCTGACCCCCGTCGGCACCGGCACCCGCATCCGGGCGGTCTTCGCCCTCGACGGCACCGCCGCGTTCCGCCTCGGCTGCCGACTGGCCGCCCCGGGCGTGGGCCGCGCCTTCCGGCAGGCGGCGGGGGCGCTGGACCGACGGCTGTCCTGAGCCGTCCGGGACGGCGCAGGACCGCGATGTCCGACGCCCTCGCGCGGCGCACGCGGGCGTACTGGTGTGCGCGGGGCGTGCGTGAAATCAACAATCAACAAAACAAGAGATCAATTACTCCGGTGCACCCGCGGAATCATCGCTATTTCCCAACCATGGCCGAATGACGACTTATTGGCGGTCTTCACTTCTGCTTCATTGGAACGCGTTGTGTCGCACCTACCGAGGAGGCCGCATGGCCGAAGTCAAGAAGGTCGTCCGCCCCGCGATCACCGCGTCGTCCCGCCCCTGCGCGTTCGTCTCGCCGGACAAGGGCAACGCCCCGACCATCACCCCCGTCCGCAAGGCGGCGGAGCCCGTCTCCGCCCCCGCTGAGCAGCGAAACGAGTGTGCGTCGGCCTGACGGCCGATGTCCTCCGGGGTCCCGGTCCTCCGGCCGGGCCCCCGGTCTCACGCGGACCGGACCGAGGACCGGGGCGGTCCGCCCGCACCGGCTTCGTGCCGCACGCCGCACGTCCCCTCGGAAGTCGTGAGACGCAGGGAGAAGGCTCCGCCATGCAGAATTCGATGTACCAGTCCTCGCGCTACGTCCGTACTCTTCGTACCGCAGGCGATCAGGATTTCACGTCGTTCGGAGGCCGACTCGATTCCTACGGGGACGACGAGCGAACCATGGCCTTTCATTCACTCTTCGGAAATGCTCGGTTGATCGACCGGGACATCGTGGAACTCCTCAAAGAGGCCGCCCAGGGCCTCGGCTGGGACCGGCTGCGCGAGCGGGTCGACGAGGACTCCCTGCGCGACCTCGTGGCCGCCCGGTTCCTGGTCGAGGCGGGGCACGACGAGGCCAGGGAGATCGACACCCTGCTGGAGAGCCGGCGCGGTGCCCTCGGCAGCGGCGTGTTCCACTCCTCCATCCAGCTGGTGCTCACCAACGCCTGCAACTTCTCCTGTCAGGGCTGTTTCGCCTACAACTTCGACGGCGGCGTCGAGGAGCGCAACACCTCGGGCGAGTCGGTGAAACCGGGCCCGGTCCTGGTCGAGCTGCGCCGCTCGCGTGCGGACACCGGCCCGGCCACCCACCAGGACTCGGGCCCGACGCTCGCCAGGGGCGACTGGAACCACGGCTCGGACGAGGGCCGCAACCCCTCGATGCACATGTCGCGGGACGTGGCCGAGAAGACCGTCAAGGAGGCCATCGCGCTGCGCAAGGCCAACGGCGGCGGCCATCTGACGGTGTCGTTCTTCGGCGGCGAACCCACCCTCGCCCGCGGCACCATCCTGCACGTCCTGCGCACCTTCGGCGACCACTACGACGGGGTCACCCTCTCCTACGACCTGACCAGCAACGGCTCCCGTATCGACGACGAACTGCTCGCGGCCCTCGCCGCACACCACGTCGACACCACCGTCTCCATCGACTATCTGGTCCCGGAGACCGGCGAGTTCCGCGGCGGCCAGCAGCAGCGCACCCCCTGGGCGGTGGTCCGCAAGGCGATCCTCGACATGAAGGCCGCCGGCGTCCCCGTGAACATCACCACCGTGCTCTCCCAGTACACCTGGGGCAAGTGGGGCACCCCGCTCATCGACTTCGTCGCCGAGGCCGGCCTCGGCACCCTGGACGTCATCGTCTCCTTCCAGGCCAAGGAGTTCTTCCGGCAGCACAGCCCGCACGACGTGGCACAGCGGCTGCTGGCCGCCGTCGACTACGGACGCGAGCGCGGCGTCCAGCTCAGCGGCTACTGGTACCAGACCTTCCAGATGATCATCGACGACGCCAAGTGGGCCGAGCAGGCCGACTACAAGACCTGCCCCGCGGTGGGCCGTCAGCTCTCCATCGAGCCCAACGGCAGCGTCTTCGCCTGCAAGGCCACCGCCCGCAAGCTGGGCACCATCGACGACTGGCGCGGCATCTTCGCCTCTCCCGCCTACCAGGACTACGGCATGCGGGCCTACACCAACGGCCCCGGCTGCCAGGGCTGCGAGCTGCAGGGCACCTGCTCGGGCGGCTCCGCCGGAGCGCTGGAGGAGGAGAACGGCTCGATCCAGGTGATGTCGCCCGGCTACTGCGCCTATATGCGCGAGGTGGTCCAGGGCCTGCTGGAGCGCCACCACACCCAGAGTCTCGCCACCCTGTCCTGACCCGGAGCCCCCGCGCTCCCCCGCAACGGCCCGCCCGCACGCGCGGCGGGCCGCCGATCCACGATCCGGCCCCGCGACGTGAGGTCCGGGCCCAGGAAGGGTGACTGACTCCATGGCAACGATCGGCATGCACTTCGGCCATGACGCGGGCGTCGCGCTCACCGACGCGGGCGGCTACCGCGTCATCGAGGCCGAACGCCGTCTGGGCTTTCGCCATGTGTGCGGTGGCAACGGCGACTTCCCGCGGGAGGCCGCCGTCTGGCTGGCCGAACTGCGCGCCCGGGCCGCGAGCCCGGTGACCCGGATCGCGGTGGCCGACTGGTACACACCCCGTTGCCAGGTGCTGCCCCCGGCGCTGGTCGAACTCGTCGGCGAGGACGCCCGCTGGACGGCCACCGGGGGCACCGGCCTCGCGGACGCCGTGACCCGGGTGATCAAACCCCTGGACTGGCCGCTGGCCAAGGGCTTCGACGACATCACCCTGACCGCGGTGCGCCACCACTACGCCCATGCCGCCCTCGCCTATTTCACCTCGGGTGCCCGCAAGGCCCTGGTGCTGGCCCTGGACGGCACGGGCAACTATGCCGAGTGCGGCATGGTCTGCCTCGGCGACGGCGACCAGCTCACCCCCGTGATGTCCTTCACCAACCGCACCGGCCCCCGCTTCGGCCTGGTCTACGAGGCGCTCGCCCGGCGGATCCACGGCAGCCAGTTCGACACCGGCAAACTGCTCGGGCTGACGGCCACCGGCGAGACCTCCGCCGCCCTGCTGCCCGTACTGCGCGCCATGCTGGTGCCGCAGTCCACCCGGCGCGCCTCCCCGGAGCTGTACGAGCCGCTGGACGAGGACCGGCTGACCGGCACCGCGCTGCGCTACGCCGACACCTGGTGGGAGTACGACCCGGGCAGCGGCGGCTATCTGGACGCGGGCCTGGCCGACTCCTCCGACGACGATGTCGTGCACTCCTTCGGCTCGGTCTTCCCCGACGAGATCCGCACCGCCGACGGCGCCACCACCGCGATCGGCACCTCGCCGGACGAGCGGATCTGCCGGGATCTGGCGGCCACCCTGCAGACCGCCGTGGAACAGGACCTCACCCAGCTGGTCACCGGGCTCAGCCGGCGCTTCCCCAGCTACGCCACGCTCTGCTACGCGGGCGGCTGCGCGCTCAACATCACCGCCAACAGCCTGCTCGCCGAGAGCGGCCAGTTCACCCGCGTGTCCGTCCCCACCTGCTGCGACGACTCGGGAATCGCCCTCGGCGCGGCGCTCGCCGTCGCCGACCCCGCCGACCGGCCCGCCCTGATCGGCCGCTCCGACTGGGCGTCCCTCGCCTACGCCGGACCGTCCCTGCGGGGCCTGGACCCCCTCGGCCCCGGGGCCACTCCCCTGACCGACGGCCTCACGGCGCGCCTGCGCGGCCTCGGGCTGTCCCTGCGCCGCGCGGCCGACGACGAGGAGTTCCTTCAGTCCGTCGCCGCGCTGCTGGCCGAACAGCGCTGTGTGGCCTGGCTGGAGGGCGGCATGGAGACCGGCCCCCGGGCCCTCGGCCACCGCTCCCTGCTGGTCTCCGCCCACTGGCCCGGCGCCCGCCGGTACGTCTCCGAGACCATCAAACGGCGCGAGTGGTTCCGGCCCGTCGCCCCGATCTGCCCGGAGGAGGTCGCCGACCAGTACTTCGCCGGGCCGCTGGACCATACCGAGACCATGCTGTTCGCCGTACGGGTGCGCCCCGACCGGGCCGAACAGCTCGCCGAGGCACGGCACATCGACGGCACGGCCCGCCTGCAGACCGTACGGCCCGACACCCAGCCCCTGCTGCACCGGCTGTGCCACGCGGTCGCCGCCCGCACCGGGTTGCCCGTGCTCATCAACACCAGCGCCAACGGCGGCGGCCGCCCCATCCTCAACCACGTCGACGAGGCGATCGAACTGCTCGCCGAGACCGAACTGGACGCGGTGGCGCTGCCCGAACACCGACTGATCGCCGAGTGAACCCCGCTCCCGTACCGCACCCTGGAGAGTGTCCGTGGCAGTTCAACTCCGAGACATCCACAAGACGGAACCCCTGCGCGTCCTGTCGCCCGCGGACTGGGAACACTGGATCAGCCGAGGCTATGTGATCGTGCGTCAGGCGGTGGCGCCGGACACCGTCGCCGCCCTCACCGAGGGCCTGTGCTCCTTCCTCGACATGCGCCCCGACGACCCCGCCACCTGGACCTCCCCGCACACCGGCAACGACCGGCTGCCCGGCCACAGCGGACTGGTCGAGATGTACAACCACCAGGCCCAGTGGGACGCCCGGCAGACCCCGCGGGTGTACGAGGCCTTCGCCGACCTCTGGGACCGCCCTGACCTGTGGGTCACCATCGACTTCGCCAACGTCAACCCGCCCAACCGGGGGCCGCGCGCCTTCGACGGGTTCATCCACTGGGACGTGGACACCACCGCGGACCCGCTGCCCGTGAGCTGCCAGTCGGTGCTCTCGCTGACCCACGGCGACGAGGAGGTCGGCGGCTTCCAGTGCGTGCCGGAGATCTTCGCGGAGTGGGAGAAGTGGGTGAGCGACCAGCCCGCCGACCGCGACCCGTTCACCCCGGACATCACCGGCTACCCCATCACCACGCCGGAGGTCGCCCCCGGTGACCTCGTCATCTTCAACAGCCTGCTGCCGCACGGCGTGCACCCCAACGTCTCCGACGGCCGGGTGCGCATGGCCCAGTACCTGACCATGGCACCCGCCTGGGAGGACCACGCCGATCTGCGGGAGGCCCGGGTGCGGTTCTGGCGCGACCGCGTCCCGCCGCATCCGCCGGAGGGCGGGATCCGCAAGGCCGAGGCCGACCTGTACGGCCCGGCGGCGCTGACGGAACTCGGCGAGCGCCTCCTGGGCCTGCGGACCTGGGCCGAGGGGAGGGTTGTTGGCTAGCACCACCCGGCCCGCCACCGCGCACGGCCGACGAACGGATCTGGGCCGCCCCTTCCAGTGGCTGTGGGCGTCCACGGCCGCCTCCAACGCGGGCGACGGCATCGCCCGTACGCTGCTGCCGCTGCTGGTGGTCGCCCACCATCCCGACCCGGCGGCCGTCGCCGGGCTGACCACCGTCAACATGCTGCCCTGGCTGCTGTTCGCCCTCCCCGCCGGTGTCCTCGCCGACCGCGTGGACCGGCGTCGTATCGTCCTCGGCAGCAACCTGGTCCGCGGCGCGGCGCTGCTCGGCGCGGCCCTCGTCCTCGCCACCGACCGCCCGCTGCCCCTGCTCTACGCGCTGGCGTTCCTCCTCGGCATCGCGGAGACCCTCGCCGACACGGCGGCGCCCGCGATGCTGCCGCGGCTGGTCGAGGCACGGCATCTGGAGCGCGCCAACGGACGGCTGTCGGCGGCCCAGATCGTGCTCAACGAGATGGTCGGGCCGCCCGTGGCGGGCCTGCTCGCCGGGCTGACCGCCGCGGCGGCGCTCGCCACCGGCGGCACCCTGTACGCGCTGGCCGCGCTGCTGCTCCTGGGTCTCGCCCCGCTCGCCCGCGCCACTGCCGAGAACCGCCCCGCAACGGCCCCTGAACCGGGTCCCGAGTCGAGTCCTGAGAGAGATTCCGCACCCGCCCCCGGACCTGCGCCGACCGGGGCGCGCGACGGAGTGCTGCGCGACATCCGCCAGGGTCTCCGCTTCGTCCTCGGACACCGCACCCTGCGCCTCACCCTCGCCGCGAGCGCCCTGTACGGCCTGGTGTTCTCGGCGACCTTCTCGATGCTGGTGCTGCTCAGCGAGCGCACCCTGCGGCTGAGCGAGACCGGCTACGGACTGCTGCTGGCCGCCGGGTCGGTGGGCGCCGTCGCCGGCAGCTGGCTGGCGCCCCGCGCCGCCGACCGGCTGCCCACCGTACGGCTGGCACGCTGGTCCCTGGCCGGTTCCGGGGCCGCCTACGTCACCCTCGGGCTGGTCCGCCACCCGGCCCTGGCCGCGCTCGCGCTCGCCGCCAACGGCGTCTTCATGATGGGCTGGAACATCCCCGTGCTGTCCCTGCGCCAGCGGCTCACCCCGGAGGACCTCCAGGGCCGGGTGATGAGCGTGTCCCGGCTGTGCTCGTGGGGCAGCATGCCCGTCGGCGCGACGCTGGGCGGACTGCTCGCCACCACGCTCACCGTGCCCGCGGTGTTCGTGGTGTGCGGCGGCGTGCTGGCCGTCGGCGCCCTGCTCCTGCTCGCTCCCCTGCGCGACGAACCCCCCGCGCCCACCGCACCGCTTCCACCCGGCGAACCGCACGACGGAGGATGACCATTGGACACTCAGCTCTATGACACGGTGATCGTCGGCGGCGGCCCGGCCGGCCTCAACGGCGCGCTCTACCTGGGCCGTTCACGCCGTCGCGTGCTGCTCGTCGACTCCGGTGACGCCCGCAACATGGCCGCGGGCGTCATGCACAACGTCCTCACCAACGACGGCGCGGCCATCGCCGACTTCCGGGCCCGCGCCCGCGCCCAACTCGCCTCCTACGACGTCACGTTCCGCGACGACGAGGTGGTGTCCGCCGAGTCCGGCGGCGACCATGTGGTGGTCACCACCAAGGAGTCCGGCACCGTCCGCGCCCGCGCCCTGCTGTACGCCGCCGGGGTCCGCTCGGTGCTGCCCCCGGTCCCCGGGCTGGCGGACCTGTGGGGCAAGACCGTCTTCGAGTGCCCGTACTGCCACGCCTGGGAGGTCCGCGAACGCCGCTTCGCCGTCTACGGCGGGGGCGTGCCCAGCGAGTGCCTCGCCTCGACGCTGACCGTGTGGTCCGACGACATCACCTATCTCACCGACCGGCGCGCGCTGCCCCAGGACGAGCGGGACCGGCTGACCGCCGCCGGGGTGCCGGTCCTCGCCGACGGGGTCCGCGAGCTCCGGCCGCACCCCGAGGGCGTCGGGGTCGTCTTCGCCGACGGCCGGACCGTCCCTTACGGGGCGCTGTTCCTGCATCTGGACATGGAGCCCCGGGTGGCCCCGCTGCGCCCCTGGCTGGAGGCCCCGGACCTGGAGTCGGTGCAGACCGACGACCGCGGCCGTACCAGCCTGCCCCGTCTGTACGTCGCCGGGGACCTGGGCCGGAACATGCAGCAGGCCGCGATGGCCGCGGCGAGCGGCGGACTGGCCGCCATGGCGATCAACGCCGACCTGATCCGCGAGGACCGCCCCGGCTCCCTGCCCGAGCCGCCGCCGACCCCGGCCCGCTGAGCACCCGCCCACCCACCCACGCCAGGGAGCCCCGTCACGATGGCCTCACCGCGCGCCGAGTTCGCCCCGCACATGGAGCACTACACCTTCGTCCTGGAGGACCAGCCGTATCTGGGCTACTTCCAGTACGGCAACGAGAAGACCCCCGTCTACACCACCGACCGGCACGGCTTCCGGGTCACACCGGGTCCCGGCGGGCTGCGGGCCACGGTCGGCGACGACCGCCCCGAGGGCCCGGCACGGATGCTCGCGGGCAGCTCCGCGGTCTTCGGCGTGGGCGCCACGGGTGACGAGGCCACGATCACCGCACGGCTGTGGAACGCCCACGCGCCCCGGCTGCCCTGGCTGAACCTGTCCGGCCAGAGCCACAACTCGGCCCAGGAACTGCTGCTGTTCACCCTCTTCCGGCACGAACTCCCGCCCCTTGAGGACATCGTGCTGCTCTCGGGCGTCAACAACCTGGTCCTGAGCAGGCTGCCCGAGGAGAAGCAGGGCAGGCACGGCGCCTTCTTCGACTGCGGGCCCGCCCCCGAGGTCGTACCGCCGACCGAACAACGTGTCGCGCACGCAACCGAATTGACTCTGCGTCACCTCGGCGGGTGGAAGGCGCTCGCCGACGGCCTGGGGGCCCGGCTCACCTTCGTGCTCCAGCCGCTCGCCCCCTGGGTGCGCGAGCGGCCGCTGCCCCGGGAGCAGGCGCTCTTCGACGAGCTGGACGAGGTCTCCAACTTCCGCCGGTTCCACCACGACATCTCCACCATGGCGGTCGGCCGTGCCTACGCCGAGCGGCTGGCCGCGGGATGCGCCCGGCTCGGGGTGCCCTTCCTGGACATGAACGTGGCGCTCGGCGCGGTCGCGGCGCCCGAGGACTGGCTGTTCATCGACCGGGTGCACGGCACCGACCTCGGCTACGACCTGGTGGCCCGCCAGCTCGCGAACCACCTCGATCTGGCGTGAGGAGCCCGTCGATGCGCGACCCGATGCGCGAGGACACCGGCGCGGCACCCGAATCCGCGGTCCGCCGCCTCAGCTCCTGGCTGCGGCACCGGGACCGCCCCCGCCCCGACACCCCCGCCGCCCCGGCCGACCCGCCCGCCGATCCCCCCGCCGACCCGCCCGCGCCCCCGTCCCGGCTGCGCCCGCAGCCCGAGGACGACGCCTCCGTCTACCCCCTGTTCTGACATGGGCGACGGCGAGGGCGGCGGCCCGGTCCTGGGTATCTCCGCCTATTACCACGACAGCGCGGCGGCCCTGGTGGCGGAGGGCGTCCCGCTCGCGGCGGCGCAGGAGGAGCGGTTCACCCGGCGCCGCCACGACCCCGGCTTCCCCGCCCACGCCGTGCTGTCCTGTCTGCGCCAGACCGGGCTGCGCCTGGACGAGCTGGCGGCCGTCGCCTTCTACGAGGATCCGGCGCTGAAGTTCCGCCGGGTGCTGGCCACTTGGCTGGCGACCGCCCCGCACGGCTACCCCGTCTTCCGGCGGGCGTTCCCGCAGTGGGCCGGCTGGAAGCGCCGGGCGCTGGACGATGTGCGGGCCCGGCTGCGCGCCCTGGCGCCCGGGCAGTCCCTCCCGCCGCTGGTGTCCCACCGGCACCACGCCTCGCACGCCGCGTCGGCCTTCTACCCGAGCCCGTACCCCTCGGCCGCGGTGCTCTGCGTCGACGGGGTGGGCGAGTGGACGACGACGAGTCTGTGGCACGGCCGGGGCACCGACCTCGTCCCGCTCGCGGAACTGCGCTTCCCGCACTCGCTCGGCATGCTGTACTCCGCGTTCACCTACTTCTGCGGCTTCAAGGTGGACTCGGGCGAGTACAAGCTGATGGGCCTCGCGCCCTATGGCACCCCCCGCTACGCGCCCCTGATCCGGCAGCGGCTGATCGATGTGAAACCCGACGGCTCGTTCCGTCTCGACCTGCGGTACTTCACCTTCCAGTACGGGCGGACCATGGTCGGCCGGGCCTTCGAGGAGCTGTTCGACGGGCCCCGCCGGACACCCGAAGGCCCCCTGACGGAGCGGGAGTTCGACCTGGCGGCGTCCGTGCAGCAGATCACCGAGGAGGTACTGCTGCGGCTGGCCCGCACCGCCCTGCGCCGCACCGGGGAACGGCGGCTGTGCCTGGCCGGCGGGGTCGCGCTCAACTGCGTGGCCAACGGCCGGCTGCTCACCGACGGCGGCTGCGAGGAGATCTGGGTCCAGCCGGCGGCCGGCGACGCGGGCGGGGCGCTCGGCGCGGCCCTGGCCGAGTCGCACGGCCGGGGCGCGCCCCGCCCTGGCCGAGTCGCACGGCCGGGGCGCGCCCCGCGCCCATGTGCGCCGCGGCAGGGACGCGATGGCGGGCGCGCTGCTCGGCCCCGGCTACGGCGACCGCGAGATCGAGCGGTTCCTGGAACAGGGCGGATACCCCGCCGTACGGCTCCCGGAGCGGGAGCTGGTCGAGCGGGTCGCGGCGGAGCTGGCGGGGGGCCGGGTGGTGGGCTGGTTCCAGGGGCGGATGGAGTTCGGCCCGCGCGCGCTGGGCAACCGGTCGATCCTCGCCGACCCGCGCGATCCCGCCATGCAGTCCACCCTCAACCTCAGGACCAAGTTCCGCGAGTCCTTCCGCCCGTTCGCCCCTGCCGTGCTCGCCGAGGACGCCAAGGACTGGTTCGAGCTGCCGCAGGAGAGTCCCTACATGCTGCTGACGGCGCAGGTGGCCGCCGCCCGGCGGCGGGAGTGCCCGGCCGCGGCCGAGCAGCTGACGGGCCTGGAGCTGCTGCGGGTGCCGCGCTCGACCGTCCCGGCCGTCACCCATGTCGACGGCTCGGCCCGGGTGCAGACGGTGACGGCCGAGCACAACCCCCGTTTCCACGCGCTGCTCACCGCCTTCCGGGAGCGCACGGGCTGCCCGGTGCTGGTGAACACGTCCTTCAATGTGCGCGGGGAGCCGATCGTGCGCGACCCGGCGGAGGCGTACGCCTGCTTCATGCGCACCGGGATCGATCTGCTCGTCCTCGGCGACCGCCTCCTGGACAAGCGCGACCAGCCTGTGTGGGAAGAGGAGGGCGACTGGCGTGCCACGATCCCGAGGGACTGAACGACTGCTCCACATCGGCCTGGCCGCGCTGTACTTCGCGGTGCTCACTCCGGCGGGGCTGTGCGTCCGTGCGGTGCGGGACCCGCTGCGGCGGGCGTGGGACGACGACCGCGCGAGCTACCTGGACCGCCCGGCCGACGCCCGGCGTGGCGGGCGGTCCACAGAACGCGCGGGCGGCTGACGGACCGCCATTCCAGCCGCCCCCGCCCCCGTACTCATCCGCCGTCCGGACGGATCGCCGAGGTCACCACCACACGACGGGTGCCGAGGACCAGCACCCGGGAAGTGGCCCCGGTGAAGCCGTGAGCCTTCGCCCAATCGCTCGCCTCCGGCGCACCGCCGGGCAACGGCACGTCCCGGGCGAGGAGTTCGGCGAAGCGCGGGGACGGACGGAAGTGCGTGGCCAGCGGCAGCGAGAATCCGACCCGGCCGCCCGGCCGCAGGGCGCGCCGCCAGTCGGTCAGGGCCCGGGCGCCCAGGAAGTGCAGCGAGGACGCGCAGAACACGACGTCGAGCGAGTGATCGGGAACCGGCAGCGGCACGGCGTCGCCGACCCGCCAGTCGATCGCCCCGGCGCCCGCCGGTCCGGCGGCGCGGGCCCGGCCGACGGCGATCATCTCGGGGGACAGATCGACGGCCAGGACGGGGCTCGCGGCGGCGGGGCGGTTCCGGGCGAGCTGACGGGCGACGGCTCCCGCCCCGCACGCCACATCGGCGACCGCGTCGTCCGCGCCCGGGGCCACCTGCTCGATCAGGGCCCGCGCGATCTCCTCGTGGTGCCCGTGGTCGTAGCTGTCGGCCAACTCGTCGAACACACCGGCCAGGACTGCGCTCTGGATCACCGTCCGATCGTAGCCGCACGCCGGGATCCGCCGGGGCGCGCACCGCTCAGTCCGGCCACACGCCGGTGGCCAGCAGCGTCTCGATCGCCGTCGTGTACGGCGCGATGTCCAGGCCCTGCTCCGTGAGCCACGCGTCCGAGTAGTACTTGTCGAGATACCGGTCGCCCGGGTCGCACAGCAGGGTGACGACACTGCCGGTGCGGCCCTCGGCCACCATCTCGGAGACGATCTTCAGTGAGCTCCACAGCCCGGTTCCGGTGGAGCCGCCCGCCTTGCGGCCGATGACCCCTTCCAGGGCCCGTACGGCGGCGACGCTGGCCGCGTCCGGGACCTTCATCATCCGGTCGATCGCGCCGGGCACGAAGCTCGGCTCCATGCGCGGCCGGCCGATGCCCTCGATCCGGGAGCCGCAGTCGCAGGTGACGTCCGGGTCGCCGCTGGTCCAGCCCTCGAAGAAACAGGAGTTGTCCGGGTCGGCGACGCAGATACGGGTGTCGTACTGCATGTAGTGCACATAGCGGGCGAGCGTCGCCGAGGTGCCGCCGGTGCCCGCCGTGGCGACGATCCAGGCCGGCTCCGGGAACCGCTCCAACTCCAGCTGGCGGAAGATCGATTCGGCGATGTTGTTGTTGCCGCGCCAGTCGGTGGCCCGCTCGGCGTAGGTGAACTGGTCCATGTAGTGGCCGCCGGTCTCCACCGCGAGGCGGGCGGACTCCTCGTACATCTTGCGGGAGTCGTCCACGAAGTGGCAGCGGCCGCCGTGGAACTCGATCAGTCGGCACTTCTCGGCGCTGGTCGTGCGGGGCATGACCGCAATAAAGGGCACCCCGATCAGCTTGGCGAAGTACGCCTCGGAGACGGCGGTGGAGCCGCTGGACGCCTCGATCACCGGGCGGCCGGGGCGGATCCAGCCATTGCAGAGGCCGTAGAGGAACAGCGAACGGGCGAGGCGGTGCTTGAGGCTGCCGGTGGGGTGTGTCGACTCGTCCTTCAGATAGAGGTCGATGCCCCAGCGCTCGGGCAGCGGAAAGCGCAGGAGGTGGGTGTCGGCCGAGCGATTGGCATCGGCCTGCACCTTGCGGACGGCCTCTTTCAGCCAGTCGCGATAGGCGGGGTCGGTACGGTCGACATCGAGGGTGGCGCCGGTCCTGGCCTGGTGGGTGATGCTCACGTCGGTGCTCCTTACGCTCTGCGCCGACGGCGCCTCGGGCGGGCCGGCACTTTCGAGCATAGGCATCTTTCAGACCGCTTCCCACCTGCATAAACGCATCTTTGGGCGGCCCAAAGAGACCCTGGGGCACAGGCGTACGAGCGGCCTGCGCGTGCCGCCGCGCGTGCTCCGGGCCGCTGTCGTGCGCGCCCCCGCGCGCACTGGTGCTCCGCCCTGTGGCGCGGCAGACTGCACGCGTCGGGACTTCGGTCCCGTACGCGGACGGGGGCGCACACCGGAACACGGGAACACGCGCGCAAGGGGGCGGCGAGGGATGGCGGAGCCGGAGTTCACGGCCAAGGGCGTGCGGATCGGGAAACGCATGCGCTCGCTCACCCGGGCCGGACAGGTCCGGATCAATGACGGCAGGGTGGAGTTGCTCAACAGTTACGGCAGCGAGATCGACAGCGCGCCGGTGCAGGCGGTGCGCGCCTCCAAGCCGTGGTTCGCGCCGGACGACAAGGCGCTGGCCGACATCAACGGCCAGCGGTACCTGCTGACCCTGGCCGACCACGACCCCGCCCCGGGCGAGGCGGGCACCCCCGCGGCCCGCCGCTTCATCGAGGCGGTCCGCCGCGCGGCGGGACGCGGCGGCTGAAGGGGACCGAGGCCCGCGGCGGCGCATCGCCCGGGGTGGCACACGGTGCCCCGGCGCCACGGCTGCGACGTCCGGTCCGGGGCGAACGCCGCGATGTCCGGGGCGAACGCGGCGCGGCGTCCGACGGCACGCGGTGCCCGGTCGGCACGCGCTGTCCGGACGGCGTACGGCGCCCGGCCGGCACGCGGTGCCCGCAGGCCGGGCGGCGCCAATCCACCGAGGGGCACGCGGTGTTCGGTCGATCGGCACCGCACCGGACACCGGTGATCAGGGCACCAGAATCCACCGTCCGCAGCCATCCGGACGCGGCGAGTTGCATCACTCCGCCCCCTGCGCCACGCTGGTCTCACGTCACTCTGGGTTTACCGGCGATAACGCTGCGAACCAGCCCGCCGGCCACCGACAGCAGGCGGCCGCTTTCCCGGGGGGCCTGCTGGATCCGTTGTTCTCCGTGTTTTCCGGTTCCGTTCCGGACCTCACACCGGGGAGTCGCAGCCGTGATCAGTCACCCAAGCAGGCACTGCACGGTGGAGCTCCAAGCCCTGCCGTCGCGGATCGGCCAGGTCCGCAGAATCGTATCTGCGCAATTGCGCTACTGGCATCTGGACCCGTTGATAGACCGAGCCGCGCTCGGCGTGACCGAGCTGCTCAGCAACGTCCACCGACATGCCAGGCCCGACAAGTCGTGCACCGTCGAGCTGGAGCTGCGACCGGACCGGCTCACCGTGTCGGTACGCGACCATGATCCGCGACTGCCGGTACCGGCCGACGACACGGACATGGACGCGGGAGACACCACACCGCTCGCCACCTGCGGGCGGGGCCTCGCCATGGTCGCCGCGGTCAGCGAGAGCTGGGGCGCGCGGCCGGACGGTGACAACGGCAAGGTCGTCTGGTTCACCCTGCCCGCGACGCCCGGCCTCGCGGCCCGGGTGCCGTGCCGCACCCCGGAACACCAGCCGACGCCCACCCCGGTCGCGGCGGGCGCCGTCGGTACGGCGGCCCCCGCGGCCGTCCCGGCGGCGGTCACGACCGCCCCCGGCGGGCAGGAACTGGCCGCCACCCAGCCGGTCCCGGCGGGCACGGGCTGAACCGGACCGGCGGGCAGGCGCCCGGCGGCACGGTGTACGGCGAGCGGCGACGGGCCGCCCGCCGTACACCCGCGCACCCCCGGGACGAACAACGGCACGAACAACAGGGCAAGCAGCGGGACGAGCGGCGGGGCGAGCATTTCCGCATCTGCCGACCTCTCTGTATCTACTAGTATGTACACTGACTCCATGAGCACCTCCGAACGACTCATCGAGTCAACCCGCGACCTGCTCTGGGAGCGCGGCTACGTGGGCACCAGCCCCAAGGCGATCCTGGAGCGCGCGGGCGCGGGCCAGGGCAGCATGTACCACCACTTCAAGGGCAAGCCGGACCTCGCCCTGACGGCGATCCGGCGCACCGCCGAGCAGTTGCGGGCGGCGGCCGAACGCTCCCTGGAGGCCCCCGGCACGCCGTACGAGCGCATCGAGGCGTATCTGCGCCGCGAACGCGAGGTGCTGCGCGGCTGCCCGGTCGGGCGGCTGACCATGGACCCGGACGTGATCGCCAGCGACGAACTGCGCGCCCCGGTGGACGAGACCCTCGCGGCGATCCGGGAGCGGATCGCCGGGATCGTCGAAGAGGGCAAGCGGCAGGGGCAGTTCGCGCCGGAGCTGGACGCCGGACGGATCGCCGCGACGATCCTCGCGACCGTGCAGGGCGGCTATGTGCTGGCCCGCGCCGCCGGTTCCCCCGCCGCCTTCGACGCGGCCGTCGACGGTCTGCTCGTCCTCCTCGCACCCCGAACCGCCTGAGAACAGGGGCCACTTGATGCATGCCATGCAGTACGAGGTGACGCTGCCCGCGGACTACGACACGGGCGTCATCCGTGCCCGTGTCGACCGCCTCGGGCATCTGCTGGACGACTGGGAGGGGCTCGGCCTCAAGGCGTATCTGCTGCGGGAACGCGGTGTCCACGGCTCACCGGTCAACGAGTACGCGCCGTTTTATCTGTGGCACACGGTCGAGGGCATGAACCGCTTCCTGTGGGGCGGCGGGTTCCAGCGCCTGGCCGATGACTTCGGGCGGCCGGCCGTACGCCAGTGGACGGGGCTCGGTTACGCGGAGGGCACCGGCACCCGTGCCGCGTTCGCCGTGCGGCGCGGGCAACCGGTCCCGGAAGGGGCGGACTTGCCGTCCCTGATGGAGGAAGCGGCCGGTGCGGCCGAGCGGTTGGCCGCCGAGGACGGTGCCGTGCTGGCCGCGACGGCCGCCGACCCGCACCGCTGGGAGCTGGTCCACTTCTCCCTGTGGGAGCACGACACCCCCAAGGCCGAGGGCGACCTCTTCCGGGTGCTGCATCTGTCCGCCCCCGGCCGCGACCGGCTCCCGCGCGGGAGGCACTGGTGATCCGTACGGTCCTCGGCGACATCCATCCGCAGGAGCTGGGGGTGTGCGACGCCCACGACCATCTCTTCCTGCGCAGCAGGCAGTTGCCGGGCAGGGAACTGGACGACGTCGCCGCCGCGCGGGCCGAACTGGAGGCGTTCCGGGCGGAGGGCGGTGCCGCGGTCGTGCAGTGGACACCGCACGGCATGGGCCGCCGCGCGGCCGACCTCGCGAACCTGTCCCGGGCCACCGGGGTGCACCTGGTCTGTGCGACGGGACTGCACCAAGCCCCGCACGTGGCACGGGAGTTGCTGGAGGGGCTGCGCGGCCGGCTGGCCGAGGTCTTCGTCACCGAGCTGACCGAGGGCATCGGCACGACCGGGGTACGGGCCGGGCTGATCAAGGTGGCGGGCGGATTCCACACGCTCGACGCGCACGCCCGCTGGACCATGGCCGCGGCGGCCGAGGCGCACCATGCGACCGGCGCGACCGTCGCCGTCCACCTGGAACTGGGCACCGGCGCGCTCGACGTACTCGACCTGCTCTGCGGTGAGTTGGGTGTTCCGGGTGAGCGGGTGATCCTCGGCCATCTGAACCGCTTCCCCGACCCGGTGACCCAGCGGCAGGCCGCCGCCTCCGGCTGCTGGCTCGCCTTCGACGGCCCCTCCCGCGCGAACCACGCCACCGACTGGCAGATGCCGACCGCCGCCCGCGCCCTCGCGGAGGCCGGCTTCGGCGACCGTCTGCTGCTCGGGGGCGACACGGTGACCGCGGGAGCGCGCTCGGTCGACGGCGGACCGGGGATGCCGTACCTGCTACGACGCCTGCGCCCGCGCCTGGCCGCGGAGTTGGGCCCGGAACTGGTCGACCGGATCCTCACCGAGAACCCGGGGAGGGCGTTCTCCGTCGACTGGGCGTGACGGTGACGGTCCCGGCGGCCATCATGTCCGGCATGACGTCGGCGCACCACGAGTGGCTCATCGTCGCCGCGTACGAGAACGCGCGGGGCCGTCCGCGCCGGACGACGGCCGGGCGCGCTTGACCGCGTCAACGCGGCATCGACCGGATGCCGTTCGGGCCCCGGTGGGATCGCCTGGGCGCGCGCCCGCGGGACCGGCGCCGACGGCCGCTGGCGCGGCTGGTACGACGGCCGGGCCCGCGCCGATGCCCTGTGAAAGCTCGGCCCGTACCCCGACCGGCCGGTGGCATGCCGGGGCCGGGCGGCGGGGGTGACTCACGCCGCCGAGGTGTTCAGCGCAGTGCGGCCAGCGGGTCGTCCAGGACCGGCTGCCAGGCCAGTTCGGCGGCGCCGACGAGGCTGTTGTGGTCCAGGGTGCACGGCAGGATCGGGACGCCGCCGCTCTGGCCCCACAGGCTGCGGTCGGCGACCACCGCGCGCAATCGGCTCGGATCGGCGTCCAGCAGGGTGCGGTGGAGGCCGCCGAGGATGATCCGGTCGGGGTTGAGGATGTTGACGAGACCGGCGAGTCCGAGGCCCAGCCGGTCGATCAGGGCCTCGGCGGCGCGGCGCACGGCGGGGTCGTCGTACTGGGTGCGCAGCAGGTCGTCCGCCTGCTTCAGGAGCGAGTCCTCGGGGCCCGGCTCGCGGCCGGCCTCCACGAGCAGCGCCAGCGGATCGGCCTCGACGTCCAGGCAGCCCCGGCCGCCGCAGTGACAGGGGCGGCCCTCGGGGTTGACGGTGAGGTGCCCGACCTCCAGGGCGAGCCCTGAACTGCCGGTGTGCAGACGGCCGTCGAGGACGAGCGCGCCGCCGACACCCCGGTGTCCGGTGGCCACGCACAGCAGGTCGCGGGCGCCCCGGCCCGCGCCATGCCGGTGTTCGGCGAGCGCCGCGAGATTGACGTCATTGCCGGTGAACGCGGGCCCGGGGATGCCCGCCGCGCGCACGCACTCCTCGAACAGGCGGCGGACCGGCGCCCCGACGGGCCAGGCGAGGTGCAGCGGGTTGAGGGCGAGGCCCTCGGGCTGGGCGACGGCGGACGGCACGGCGAGCCCGGCGCCGACACAGCGGCGGCCGGTGCCGCGCAGCAGTTCCGCGCCCGCCTCGACCACCGAGCCGAGCACCTTCGCCGGGTCGGCGGCCACGGTCTCGCAGCCGGGCGCGGTGGCCACGATCCGGCCGCCGAGGCCGACCAGCGCGGCCCGGAAGCCGTCGGCGTGCACCTGCGCGGCCAGTGCGACCGGGCCCTCCTCGGCGACATCGAGCCGGTGCGAGGGGCGGCCCTGGGAGCCGGCCGCGGCGGGGCGGGCGTCCACCCGGATCAGGCCGAGGGCCTCCAGTTCGGCGGCGACCGCGCCGGCCGTCGCCCGGGTGACGCCGAGTTCGGCGGTGAGCACGGCCCGGGTCGGCGCCCGTCCGGTGTGCACCAGTTCGAGGGCGGGTCCGAGCGCGCCCCGGCCCCGGTCCAGCCGTGCCCTCGTGGTGGTCCTCTCCCCCGCCGCCCGGGGTTCCGCCTCGCCGCTCATGAGGGCGAGTCTCCCATGATCCGCCCCGCCCGTGGCCCGCGCCGCCGTCACAGCCCGCTCACCCGCAGCGTGATGTTCAGCCGCCCGGCCAGCCCCAGCCGGGGCGGTGCCGTGCCCGGGTGGACCCGGGGCACCCCGTGGTAGGCGGCGCGGGCGGGGCCGCCGAAGACGAACAGGTCACCGCTGCGCAGCTCGACATCGGTGTACGGCCGGGTCCGCGTCGCGGTGTTGCCGAAGCGGAAGACGCAGGTGTCACCGAGGCTCAGGGAGACCACCGGTGCGTCGGCCCGTTCGTCGCTGTCGCGGTGCATGCCCATGTGGGCGGCGCCGTCGTAGAAGTTGATCAGCGCGATGTCGTACGGCGGCCCGGGTACGGCCGCCGGTCCGAGCGCGTCGGCCACCGCGCGCCGTGCCACCTCGCCGAGCCACCCGGGGAAGGGCTTGACCGGGGCGCCGTCGCCGTCGACGGCCGTAGGGGTGTACGCGTAGGGGTACTGATGGGGGCCGGGGCAGCCGGGGTTGTCCCGTAGGGGCCGTCCGCAGGCGGGGCAGCCGCGTACGACGCCCCAGTGCAGGCCGAGGCAGACCTGGCGGGCGGTCATGGTGCCGCCGCCCGGGGTGCGCACGGTGCGCAGCCCGGCCGGGGGCCGTGCCCAGTCCCGGCAGGCGGCGAGGAGTTCACGCTGGCGCTCGGCCGGCAGCCAGTCCGGGATGTGCGCGGCGCCCGGCGCGGGCTCCGCGCGCTCCCGGGGGAACAGTTCCGCGTCCACGTTCCCCATCCTGCCTCACGGGGCCTGCCGCCAGCTGAGGATCCAGCCCGCGGTCAGCGCCGCCGCGCCGCCCGCAAGGGCGATCGCGCCGCCCGTTCCGATGCCCTCGGCCACCGAGCCGAAGCAGGCCGGGCCGACACCCTGGAGCGTCATGTTGCCGGAGCCGAGCAGTCCGAAGGCCTGCCCCTGGCCGTCCTGCGGCAGGGCGTCCAGGAAGGGCCGTTGCAGCCCGAGGCCGTAGGCGAAACCGGAGCCGGTGAGCAGCAGCAGGGCGCACGAGACGCCCACGCCGGGCTCGGCGGCGAAGCCGATCAGCGGCAGTCCCATCAGGACGACCAGCGGGACGACCAGCCGCTCCCGGGTGGGCGGCCGCAGCAGTCGGCCCACCAGCAGGTCACCGATCAGCATGCCGACCGGCAGACAGCCCATCAGCACCGCGTACCAGCCGGGCGCGAAGTGCCGTCCGCCCGCGTAGGCGACGATCAGTCCCTCCGCGCCCGCCACGAACGCCGACGGCAGCCACTGGGCCAGCATCAGCCGTCGTACCGTACGAGCGCGCAGCAGCAGACCGGCGCCGCGCAGGCTGGCCCGGACGGCGCCGCCGTCGCCGTGAGTGCCGCCGGAGGCGGGGCCCGCTACAACCCCGACACCCTCCAGGTGGCGTACCGGGGGCGGAACATCGCCGAGGTGCTGGACCTCACGGTGGAGGCGGCGGCGGAGTTCTTCGCGGACGTCCCGGCGCCGCAGGCGGACGGCGAGCGCGCAGCCGAGGTAGAGGGCGGCGCTCACCGCGAGCGCCCGGTGGGCGCCGAGCACCGCGACGGCGGCGCCGCCCAGCGCCAGGCCGAAGAGCTGCGCGCCGGAGGCGGCCATGTTGTTCAGCGAGCGGCCCAGGACATAGGCGTCGCCCTTGAGCCACCGCGCGACCAGTCGGCTCGAAGCGCCGCTGAAC
The DNA here is from genome assembly GCF_049222185.1 of Streptomyces sp. LaBMicrA B280. Taxonomy (NCBI): domain Bacteria; kingdom Bacillati; phylum Actinomycetota; class Actinomycetes; order Kitasatosporales; family Streptomycetaceae; genus Streptomyces; species Streptomyces sp. LaBMicrA B280. The sequence continues at coordinate 337,545 of NZ_JBMJCT010000044.1, forward strand.
AGCGGGGTGGCGAGGGCGATCAGGGCCACGACAGCGAGACTCGCCGCGATCGGCATCCGCACCAGGGCGAGCAGCACGGCGGCGGCGCACTCCAGGGCGTAGCCGCCGACGATGAGCGCGCGCGGCGGCAGCCGGTCGGCCAGGGAGCCGAGCAGCAGCGAGCCGAACAGCTGCGGGAGGAAGCTGATGCCGAAGGCCAGCGCGCTGAACAGCGCGGAGCCGGTGGCGGTGAAGACGAGGACCGAGAACGTGGTGATCCGCAGCGAGTCCGCGGTGATCGCGACGGTACGGGTCGTGAAGAGCAGCCGGAAGCGCGGCTCTGCCAGCACTTCCCGGTAGGTGGCTCGGTGGTCGCCCTGGACGGGTCCGGCGGTTGTGGTCACAGCGGACAGCCTCGGTGCCCGCACCCTCCGCCCTCCAATGATTCGTCCCTGGACGAATCGAAGCGGGCGCCCGGCGATAGCGTGACGGGGTGCTCCGCTTCGAAGTCTCCGTCGAGGACCTGCTGCGCAGCAGGTTCGCGCTGTCGCCCGCGATGGAACTCTCCGCGCTGCTGCGCTCGCTCGCCGGCCGGAACCGGCCGCTGCCGCGCGCCTGGGCGTCCCGGCTCCGGCCGGTCTTCGAACGGCTGCGCCGCGAGACCGAACTGGACGCCTTCCTCGCCCTGCACACCGCGCGCTCCGGCGCGGACTTCGTCGCCCCGCCGCCGCGCGGCCTCGGCCAGACCTGGGCCGCCGACCTCGCCGCGATCCGGGCCACTCCTCCGGCCGCGGCCCGCCGTGAACTCGCCGCCGCCGCGGCCCGGCCGCCCGGCCGTGATCCCCGGGTGCGCGCGGTGCTGGAGTCCGCGGACGCGGTCCCCCGGATCGCCGAGGCGATGGACCGGGCCTGGCGGGAGCTGCTCGCCGGAGACTGGCCGCAGCTGCGCGCGATCTGCGAGCGCGATGTCGTGCACCGGGTGGGGGTGATCGGCGAGCAGGGCTGGGCCGCGGCCATCGAGAGCCTGCACCCGGGCATCGCCTGGCACGCCGGCGGTATCGAGCTGGGTTTCTTCCCCCGGGGCGGCACGGTCCGCCTGGTCGGGGACGGGCTGCTGCTGATCCCCTCGGTCTGCGTCGGGCCGTCCGTCGCCGCCCATCTGGAAGACCCCTGGCCCAGGACCCTGGTCTATCCCGCCCGGGGCACCGCCGCTCTGTGGGACGCGCCGCGGGCCGCACCTGGGCCGGACGCGCTGACCGCCCTGGTCGGCCGGGCCCGGGCCCGGCTGCTGGTGGCGCTGGACGCCCCGGCCAGCACCAGCCAGCTCGCCCAGAGCCTCGCCATGGCGCCGGGCGCGGTGGGCGACCATCTCGCCATCCTGCGCGCCGCGGGGCTGCTGGTCCGCGCGCGCTCCGGACGGTCGGTGCTCTACCGGCGCACCCCGCTCGGCGAGGCGCTGGTCGGCGGTTCGGGCTGACGGTCCGGATCGGCGCCCCGCCGAAGGCCGTGGCCGGTACCGGTACCGGTACGAGGCGATATCCGGCATGAGCCGCTACCGCCACGAGCGCTATCGGTATGAGAAGAACACAAGCCGACAAGCAGTCGTTCTCAGCGGTCGCCCCTTGTCCGAGAAGCCCCCATGGAGCCCCGCCCGTACGGGCCCTGATCTGCGGTTCCGCTAGCCTGGAGCGCGATGAGCGACCGTATGACGACACCGTGGGGCGAGGTCGAGCTGTCCCGCTTCCCCGAGGATCCCCGCGACCGGCTGCGTGCCTGGGACGCCTCCGACGCGTATCTGCTGTGCCATCTGGCCGCGGAGAACGTGCCGCTGACCGGCGAGGTGGTGGTGCTCGGGGACCGCTGGGGCGCCCTGGTGACGGCGCTTTCGGAACACCGGCCGACCCAGCTCACCGACTCCTTCCTCGGCCAGGAGGCGAGCCGTGCCAACCTGGCGCGGGCCGGTGTCGAACCGGGCGCGGTACAGCTGCTGACCACCCAGGACGAGCCGCCCGAGCGGATCGACGTCCTGCTGGTGCGAGTGCCGAAGAGCCTGGCGCTGCTGGAGGACCAACTGCTGCGGCTGGCGCCCGCCGTGCACCCGGGCACGGTGGTGATCGGCACCGGCATGGTGAAGGAGATCCACACCTCCACGCTTCAGCTCTTCGAGCGGATCCTCGGCCCGACCCGGACCTCGCTGGCCCGGCAGAAGGCCCGGCTGATCTTCTGCACCCCCGACCCGGCGCGGGAACGGCCCGCGAACCCGTGGCCGTACCGCTACGACCTCCCGGCCGGCGTCGGCGCGATCTCCGGCCGCCCGGTCGTCAACCACGCGGGCGTCTTCTGCGCCGACCGGCTGGACATCGGCACCCGCTTCCTGCTCCAGCACCTGCCGGGTCCCGGCCCGGCCCGGGTGGTGGACCTCGGCTGCGGCAACGGCGTGGTCGGTACGGCGGTGGCGCTGGCCGACCCGGCGGCCGAAGTGCTGTTCGTGGACGAGTCGTTCCAGGCGGTCGCCGCCGCGGAGGCCACCTACAAGGCCAACGGGGTACCCGGGCATGCCGAGTTCCGGGTCGGCGACGGGCTCGCCGGGGTGGCCCCCGACAGCGTGGACCTCGTCCTGAACAACCCGCCGTTCCACTCCCACCAGGCGACGACGGACGCGACCGCGCGGCGGATGTTCACCGGCGCGCGGCGCGCCCTGCGGACGGGCGGCGAGCTGTGGGTGATCGGCAACCGGCACCTGGGCTACCACATCACCCTGAAGCGGGTGTTCGGCAACTGCGAACTCGTCGCCAGCGACCCGAAGTTCGTGATCCTGAAGGCGGTCAAGAAGGCATAGCGGCCCCGGCGGCGCCGGTCACGACCTCGATGAGGCGCCGCACCTCCCGTGCCATCGCCTCTCGGCCGACGCTGAGGTACTTGCGGGAGTCCACCGCCTCCGGGTGCGCGGCGAGGAACTCCCGGATCGCCCCGGTCATGGCGATGTTCAGCGCGGTGCCGACATTGACCTTGGCGATGCCACCCGCGACCGCCTCGACCAGGCCCGCGTCCGGTACGCCGGAGGAGCCGTGCAGCACCAGGGGGACGGGCAGCGCGGCGGACAGCCGTTTGAGCAGGGCGTGGTCGAGGGCGGCGGTGCGCGTGGTCATGGCGTGCACACTGCCGACGGCGACGGCCAGGGCGTCGACCCCGGTGCCGCCGACGAAGTCCCGGGCCTGCGCGGGGTCGGTACGGGCGCCGGGCGCGTGCGCGTCCAGCGGGGGCCGCCCGTCCTTGCCGCCGACCTCGCCCAACTCGGCCTCGATGTACAGACCTTGGGAGTGTGCCCAGTCGGCGGCCGCCCGGGTCGCGGCGAGATTGTCGGGGTACGGCAGCCGGGCCGCGTCGTACATCACCGAGCTGAACCCGGCGCCGGGCGCCTGGCGCAGCAGGTCATCGCTCTGCACATGGTCCAGGTGCAACGCGACGGGTACGGCGGCTTGTTCGGCGGCGGCGCCGGCCGCGCGGGCGAGCGGCAGCAGCCGTCCGTAGCGGAACTTGACCGCGTTCTCGCTGACTTGCAGGACGACGGGGGCGCCGGCCGCTTCGGCGCCGGCGATCACGGCCTCGATGTGTTCCAGCGTGATGACATTGAACGCGGCGACGGCCGAGCGGTCTTCGACGGCGCGGGCGACCAGCTCGCCGGTGGGCGCGAGGGGCACTTCGGGCGTCCTTCCGGGGCGCGGTACGGCGGGTCGGGTCAGGCGGGGTCGGAGGGGTCGGCGAAGGCGGCGGCCTCGGGGGCGTCAGGGGCGTCAGGGGCGCCGGGAGCGTCACGGGGATCGCGCGGCCCGGGGATCTCGGGGGACCCGGTGGGGTCAAGGGCCCCGGCCGCACCGGCCGAATCAGCCATGTCGGCCACACCTGCCACACGTGCCACACCTGCCGCACGTGCCGCATCCGCCGCATCCGCCGCATCCGCCGCATCCGCCGTGAGGATCACCGAGCGGGTGAGGTGGCGCGGCCGGTCCGGGTCGAGGCCGCGCGCGGCGGCGACGGCGACCGCGAGCCGCTGGGCGCGGACGAGTTCGGCGAGCGGGTCGAGGCCGCCCGCGATCCACAACCCGCCGGTGCCCCGGACCTGTTCGGCGAGCCCCTCGGGCGCCTCGCCGAACATCCAGGTGGCGGTGCCCTTCGTGGTGATGCTGATCGGGCCGTGCCGGTACTCCATCGCCGGGTACGCCTCGGTCCAGGACAGGGACGCCTCGCGCATCTTCAGCCCGGCCTCGTTCGCGAGTCCGACCGTCCAGCCGCGCCCCAGGAAGGTGAACTGGCCGCATTCGAGCAGGCCTTGGGGCAGCCGGGTGGTGAGCGCGGTACGGCAGTCGGCGACGACGGAGTCCGTGTGCAGGCCGAGATGGGCGCGCAGCAGGGTGAGGGCGGTGGTGGCGAACCGGGTCTGGACGACGGAGCGTTCGTCGGCGAAGTCCAGCACCACGAGATCGTCGGCGGCGCTCATCACGGGCGTCGCGGGGTCGGCGGTGACGGCGGTGGTGCGGGTCGCCGTACCCCGCGCCCGGCCCAGCAGTTCGAGCACTTCGGTGGTGGTGCCGGAGCGGGTGAGGGCGATCACCCGGTCGTACGACCGCCCGTACGGGAACTCCGAGGCGGCGAAGGCGTCGGTCTCGCCCTGCCCGGCGCCCTCGCGCAGGGCGGCCACCGCCTGCGCCATGAAGTACGAGGTCCCGCAGCCCACGACCGCGACCCGCTCGCCCGCCGCCGGCAGCGCGTCCCGGTGCCGTCCCGCCTCCTCGGCGGCCCGCGTCCAGCACGCGGGCTGGCTGTTCAGCTCGTCCTCGACATGGGTCATGCCCATCCCCTCCCCTGGCCTGGCTGATTGTTCCTGCAAGATATAGCGAGCTTTCGAGCACAATCAAGCATTCCTAGGGGACCCGGGGCGCACGACGGGGGTGCGCTAGGGTCACCGATCGGGGAACGCATGGAGAACGGAGGCCGCGGATGTCCCGGGACGCCCGGTGGAAGGCGCTGCTGGAACTGCTCGTGGAGCGCGGCCGGCTGGACGTCGAGGAGGCGGCCACCGAGCTGGCGGTGTCGGCGGCGACGATCCGCCGGGACTTCGATCAGCTCGCCGAGCAGCAGATGCTGGTCCGCACCCGGGGCGGCGCCGTGGTGCACGGGGTGTCGTACGAACTCCCGCTGCGCTACAAGACGGCACGCCGCGCCTCCGAGAAGCAGCGGATCGCGGCGGCGGTGGCCGATCTCGTGGCGCCGGGCGAGGCGGTGGGGCTGACCGGGGGTACGACGACCACGGAGGTGGCCCGAGCCCTCGCCGTGCGCGGTGATCTGGCCACCGGCTCCCCGGCGTTGACCGTGGTCACCAACGCGCTGAACATCGCCAATGAGCTGGCGGTGCGGCCCCAGTTCAAGATCGTGGTCACCGGCGGGGTGGCCCGTCCGCAGTCGTACGAGTTGATCGGGCCGCTCGCTGACGGGGTGCTCGGGCAGATCAGGCTGGATGTGGCGGTGCTCGGGGTGGTCGCCTTCGACGTGGTGCACGGCGCGGCGGCGCACGACGAGGCGGAGGCGGCGATCAACCGGCTGCTGTGCGAGCGCGCCGAACGGGTCGTGGTCGCCGCGGACTCCAGCAAGCTGGGCCAGCGGGCGTTCGCCCGGATCTGCCCCGCGCGCCTGGTGGACACCCTGGTGACGGACACGGCGGTGGACCCGGAGGCGGTCCACCGCTTCGAGGAGGCCGGGATCCGCGTCGTCGCCGTATGACGCGGGGGCCGTCCGGCTACCAGAAGGCGCCGCGATCCACCTTCACGAACCCCGCGCCGCGCTGGTCGTTGCAGCCCATCAGGGGGCGGTCGACCGTGTCGGGCGGGGACTGCTGTGCCTGGAGGGCCACGCTGACCAGGGTCAGCAGCAGATCGACATCGCTCGCGGCGTCGAGGCGCAGGGTCACCCACGGCGAGCCGGGCACGATCCTGATCACGCCGGAGCGTTTGAGATCCCTGGCGAACCGCCGGATGGCCCGGTCGGTCAGCCGCAGATCGACATCGCGGTCCGAGTGGAAATGGACGATCTCACCCTTGGCGGAGACCACCGCCTGTCCCTGACCGCAGCTCGGCACGGCCTGTCTCAGGTCCGGCCAGGTCGCCAGTTGCGCGTATGCGCGCGAGGCCAACGTCATGGGCCCATCATGACGCGCTCACCCCGTTGCAACCAGCGCGTGAGCAAGCATTAACCGACCTGTGTCCGGACCGGGTTGCCACGCCCATACACGCGTACGAACACAACGCAAGCGACCGGCCTGCCGGTTCGGCCCGCCATCCGGCCAAACCCCCACGTCCGGGCCCCTTTTCGCCGGTTCATGGCGCTACACAGGCATCGTGAGGACATCCGCGGGCCGTACCGGCCGCAATGTGATCCGGGTGACCTGACCGCCTTCGATGGCGACGTGGAGGACGGCGAGCGGATGGCCGCCGGGGGCGATGAGATACGCGGGACCGCCGTTGACGGTGAGCGGACATGTCGCCCGGATCCGGTCGGCGAAGCGCACGGTCTCGGTGGCGATGGCGGTCGCGCCGGTGACGACCGTACGGGCTCCGGGCGGAAGGAGCGCCGCGTCGGCGTCGCGCACGCTGTCGGGGGCCAGGAGCCGGATCATCGCGCGGGTGTCACCGGTACGGGCCGCGGCCAGGAACGCCTCGACGATCTCGCGGTCCGGTGTCTGCCGACGCTCCGCGACGGGTGCCGGGGAGTGCAGGCGCCGCCGGGCTCGGCTGGCGTGCTTCTTGGCGCCGGGCACCGTCCCGTCGAGAACCTGGGCGATCCGGTCGAACGGCACGGCGAACAGGTCGTGCAGCACGTAGGCGACGCGCTGGGGCGGGGTCAGTCGCTCCAGCAGGACCAGCAGGGCGCGCGAGACGTTCTCGGCCCGGAGGACCGCTTCGTCGGCGGACAGCTGCTCGGCCGGGATCGCGTCCGCGAGCAGCGGTGCTTCGCCGCGTCGGCGGCGGGAACGCAGCTCGTCGAGACAGACCCGGGCGGTGACGGTGGTCAGCCACCCGGCCGGATTCTCGATCTGCTGTGAGCCCCGCGCTGCTGCCGCGCGCAGCCACGCGGTCTGGACGGCGTCCTGGGCGTCATGGATCGAGCCGCCACCGCGGCGAACCGGAATGGATCATGGAACGGCGTCGCACGCTAGGCGAACGCATCAGCGACCTGCGGGCCGCAGCTCACCACGCCCAGGAGTCCTTCACCGAGGCCACCGGCATCCCCCGGCGGACCCTTCAGCGCATCGAGTCAGGCGACGGCGACCCCCGCTACAGTGACCTGCTCCGTATCGCCGAAGCCCTCAAGAAGGACATGGCGGCACTGATGAAGACCGGCGCCTCGTAGTCGAGCCTCAGCTCTGCGGATCGATCGCACGTTCGGATTGAATCACGTGTTCGAATTCTTGGGCCAGAGAGAGCCGGTTACCGCAGGCGGCGTTCTGGTGAACCGTGATCGACGCAAGAAGGGGTCTTGCGGTCAGCTGACCGTAAGACCCCTTCTGGGTGCGCCGATTAGCGCAGAGGGCGACTGCACAGCGCCGGTGTGCGCCGCAGGAGCCCTGTGTTGGAGTCTCGCGGTCGATCGGATGGCCGCGCCCACTGCCCGCCCCCGACGCGCAGAACGGGCCGGAGGCGGGCACACGGCATCACCGTCGCCGATCGGCGACCGCCCCGGTGTACGTCTCTTTGGTCAGGTCCTGAGATCCGATGCCCAGGTCGGCGAGCACCGCGCGGATGTCGTCCAAGGCCGCAGACAGCTCGGCCTCCTCGACATGCGTCTCGATCTCCAGGAACGTGCCGTCAATCTCCGGCACCCGCACCAGCGTGGCGAGGAGTTGCCGGCCGCGCGCCTCGAACTCGTAGTTCCGACACCGCTTCTCGAAGGCGATGACCGGGATATACCCCAGGCCGCGAAGGACAGCGTGAGCTGCTTCCCCGTCCGCCACGACGGTCTCGTACTCCGGCTTGGACCCGGACACCTCATCGACCGTCGCGTCCTTGAAGGTCAGCAGTGTACGCGTGCTGTCTACGCCGTGGACCGTTCGGACGCGTAGCTCCTGGTCGCCCATGTCCAACGAGCCGTCGGGACGGTCGTAGTACGTATCCCGGTACACCTCGGCCCGGGCTGTGGCGCGCGCGTCCAGCTGCCGCATCACCGCTTCTGGCGCATGCACCCGCGCCTTCAACTCCGCCTCGATCAAGAACCTGCTCCTTCCTCTCAGACCGTGCGCTCAGCTCCATCGATGAGCGCTTCAAACATGCGCCGGAACCCCCGGAACAGGGGACCGTGCGGCGTCTCCATGACCTTGTACGTGGCGGATTCGTGCCCTTCCCACCCGGCGTCGAAGGCGCCGACGAACATCGTGGAGTCCGTACGGATGAGCCGCCAAGTGGGAAGCATGCGGTATTTCCAGGCGCTGATGTTGCAGGTCCCGGCGAGTTCCCGCAGCCGCGCTTCAGCGAGCCGCACGCCGCTCGCGAGTGACTCGGCGGACTCTCCGATTTCGGCTGCGCGGCGGGCCAGGGCGTCACTGTCTGGATCGAGCAAGGCGATCCTGACCCGAAGCCCCTTACCGCCCTGCTCGCGCGGCAGGCAGGCACGCAGGAGGCTGTCGTTCAAGCCAATGAGACCGAGGCCGCGGACAGCCAACACGTCCAGTTCGGAAGCCTCGCGGGCCTGCTGCTGGATCTCCTCGGCCGCAGACCTCTGCGCCGCGTACACCCGGACCACTTCCGGGAAGGCCGCCAGGTCGAAGGCAGCCCCGCCCGAGAGTCGTTCCCTGCTCGCGGCCAGGCCGAGCAAGTGCCGAGCGTCATCAGGCATGTGGAGGCCGTCCGCGATTCGCTCGTACACATCAAGGCGAGAGACCTCCCGCCGTCCGTTGATGATTTCGTTCACCCGAGCCTGCGTCATGCCGGTCGCCGTGGCAATACGGGCCTGGCTCGCGCCGGCGTACTGCTGTGCATGCCGGAACACCGCACCTATGTCCCGGGCGCGGAGGGCCTGCCGTACCTCGGCACGCTCCCAGGCCCAGTTCGGTAGTTCGATTGGATCGAGCGCGGTCGCCATCGCTGCTCCGATTCCCCGAATGGGATTGGAAGTTATCTCACCGTGAGATTACCGGTGGGGGATCGCTCGGGGATCAACGCGCACACCAGGCTGACCCGATGAAGGACCCCGGCGACCGCGCGAACGGCCCCGGGGACGGCCAACGCTCAAACCCGAGAGGGAGCGTCGACATGACAAACGTTACCGCCCAACCCCCGGTGAACGCACGGGGTGGCCGGATGACGATGCGGGTGTACACCGTGGACCGCTACGGCACGGTCACCCAGGACCGCGGCACGATCACCGTGGCCATCGACGGCAAGCTGCCGCCGCTGCCCCAGCCCGACTCCTACCCGCCGTGCCAGTGTCCGCTCCACCGCGTCGTGCTGCCGGTGACCCGATGAGCGCCCCCGCGAAGCAGACCACCGGCACGGCGCCCGTGGACACCACCACCATGCGCGAGACCGTCGCCCGGGCGCTCGGGCCCGAAGACGAGACCGGCGCGCCGCCCCCGGCGCCCGAAAACCTCGACCTCCTCATCGGCCAACTGCGCGGCCACCTGGAGCTGCTCATTCCCGAGGTGGAGCAGAGGCTGGCCCGGCTGCCGAAGGAGGGCACCGCCCGGTACTGCGCGAGCGCCTGCGTCGGCGAGGCCCGTGGCAAGCTCCAGGCACGTCCGGCGCCTCGCGCCGACGGGGAGGTGGAGTACGCCCGGCGCCTGGCACGTGTCCTTCGGCCGCTCCTCGACCACTTCGAGGGCAACGCGGCCCCGTAACAACTCCTGCCCTCGTCCTGGTGCTCACGAGGGCCTCGCACTGACGCACCCCGATGGCGGCCGTCTCGGGTCAGGGCCGCACCCACAGCCCCGCCGCTGCAAGGCAGTTGCGCGCCTTCCGCCACGAGCGCGGCGGGACCGCCACGCCGCCCGGGACCCGGAAGACCCGGGCGGCGTGAGCGCCACGAAGGAGAACGATGGAACCCGTACAGCCGGAGCCCCAACCGCCGGAGTCGGAGTCGGGCCTTGATCCGGCCGAGGAGAAGGCTTGGATCAGTCGGCTCGTCCTGCTTCACGAGGTGCCGCTGCCCGGCGAGATGAGCGAGGAGCAGAACGCCGGGACGAAGTGCATGTGGTGCGGGGCTGGCGACCAGGCCGAGTTACGCCCTCGGAATGGGATGCTGCCCGTGTGGCCCCTGCGTGCCTGCCCCCCGTGCATCGAGGCGCGGGCCGCGAAGGTGAAGACGTTTTGTACGTGGGCCGAGCACATCGCAGACTGCGACGCCTGTCAGCTCGTCGGCCGGTGTCCCGCTGCCATGCCACTCGCCGACGCTCACGCCGCGGCGGTCAAGTCGGCGACCGGCAGCCCGCTCGTCACCCTGATGTGCTGCACGGTGCAGGAAGACGACGTCTCCAACCCCTCCGTCGTGCCTCTGAGCCGGATCGGCTGCGGCTCCGCGCATCACAGCTACATGCACGTCCCGAGATGCCCGAAGGGCGCCTTGCGGGTCGTGCCAGCGCATGCGTCCACCGATGGTGCGGCAATGGATGAGGGGGCCCGGGACTGATGAACGCCGAGGGTAACCTCCCGCCGCCTGCGCCGTTCATGTCCACCTGCAACGGGTGCTGGCAGCTGCTGGTCCCCCTGGCCAAGAAGGTCACGGTGGACGCCGGCTGCTTCGCCGAGCAGGTCGACCTCGCGCGGCACCTCACCGCGGAGCACCCGGACGAGGTGCTGCGCCGCACGGCGACGACTGCCCCATGTGCCCCAAGTACGCCGAACTGCCGGACTGCGCAGATGCCTGGGCGGAGCATCGGGCCCGCGACCTGTTCCTGGCGAAGGACATGGCCCGGCTGCTGTAGAAGGCCGGTGGTCAGCTGCGGGGCGCTGCTGGCCTTGTAGGGCTACGCCGCCTGAGAGCGGCTCACAGACCCCTGCCCGGGGGCCAGGTAGACGCAATCGAGCCCCGGCCGTCGGGCAGGCACCAAGCACCATCCCAGTCGAGTGGAAGGAAGCCAGCATGCCCGAGATCAAGATGCCCGCCGTGGACGGCGTCGCCGACGCCGCAAAGGCGATCCTGGACAGGATCGAGCAGGACCTGGAGTTCGGGGCGTTCCGAGCCGCGAGCCTGGAGTACAGCGAGGACTGGCAGTGCTTCACCGGGTTCCCGGTCATCGCACGCTGGAGCCTGGAGGCCGACGCTGCGCCGCTGTTCGAGGAGGGCCTGCGCGCCCTCGCGCTCAAGGCGGCGGTGTTCGAGGCCACCGGTGACGACCAGGCGTCGGAGATCGCGATCGCCGTCCCGGTCGATGAGATGACGCACGCGATGCTCGCCCAGGCGCAGTTGTCCGCGCGGATCGCGGCGCGCTGCGGGGTCGGCATCATCCACCAGACCGACCAGGAGCACACCGACTACCGCAGCGGCGGGTACACCCACGACTGCTACCGCGCGGCGTGGGGCGAGCCGCCGGCCCGGTACTGGCTCGACCATGAGGAGGTCGTCCGGCGCCGTGGTGTGCTCGCAGCTCTGTACGCGAGCATCGGTATGGGCCGCTCCGGGCGGGACCACACGCTGGACTTCGCGGCGGCCGCGGTCTAGCCGAGCGCGGCGCGCAGCACCGCGGTGACGTCCGTGTCCGGGTCCGAGGCGAGCAGGAGTTCGGTCGCCTGCCGGATCAGGTCGGCGCACGCGTCCGGCGGTGCTGCGTCCAGCGCCGTGCGCACCCACGCGGGGACCTCGTCGGCCTCGACGGGCGGCGGGGTCTCCCACGGCAGAGGCAGGCGGTCGGTGGCATACGGCGCAGCCGGGAGCCCGACGCGGTCGGGGTGCACGCACACCGGTACGCCGGCCGCGGTGAACCGAAGGCCGGTCGCAGGGTCGAACGGGCAGTCCCGGGAAGGCCGCACGGCCACGTCGAACGCCCCTCCCGGCAGCCGCAAGGACGGACACACCCCGCACACCGGCCGCCCGTTCCGCGCAAACGCACCCTGCTGTTCCGTCATCCCTGACTCGCCTTCTCGCACGTGGTGGCCAGCACGGTAGCGATGGCGCGCCCGGTGCGTTGGCCAGCCGGGTTTTTTCAGCGGACCAGGTCGGCACGAGGCACGCCGATCGCATCAGCAATACGGACAAGGGTGTCCAGCCGCGGTGAGGCGTGGCCCTGCTCGATGCGGCTGTACGCGGCGACGTCGATGCCCGACCGCCCGCCCGCGGGCATGCCGAAGAGCCCCCGCCGCAGGGGTGCGGCGGGGGCTCGATGTTCAGTACCGGCGGCGTTGCGGGTCGAGGCCGAGGGACCGCGATGCCGTGAACCGCGCCCCTACCCCCGCAAGTGCCCCCTCACATCCCCCACCAGATGAATCCGCACCCTCCTCTCCACGAACCCCCACCGCCCTCCCCTGCGCTCGAACCGGTCCCGGTAGCGCCCCGCGGCGACGGCCTGCAACGGCAGCCCGGGCAGGGCCTGGAACACCGTGACGTAGGAACGCGCGGTCGCGACGCCCGACTCCTCGTCCACCTCGACGGCGAGGTTCGACGTGGCGTGGTGGGTGCGGGGCGTGCCGTCCTCGTAGAGGATCACGGTGTCCCGGAGCATCCTCTCCACGGCTTCGGCACCCCCCACGGGTTCCCCGCTCCCGATGAACACCGCGTCGGCGAACAGCTCCCCGGCCCCGGCGAAGTCACCGCCGTCCACCAACTCGGCATATCTGGCGATCAAGTTCGGCACGGCGGTCGTGCCCACGGCTGTGCTCATGGGACCCGAGGGTAGGGCCCTGCGGGACAATCCCCTTGCTCCGCGCCTCGGCCGCCCCCTACGCTGAGTTTGTGCCGCTAATAAACAAAACCCGAACGCACAGCGTCGTGCCGGGCCGGGAACTCGTCGGGCTGCGGGTCGCGATCACCGCGTTCTTCGCGCTGGACGGGTTCATATTCTCCGGCTGGGTGGTGCGGATCCCGGACATCAAGCACCAGACCCATGCCTCCGCCGGGGCCCTCGGGCTCGCGCTGCTCGGTGTGTCCGCCGGGGCCGTGCTGACCATGATGCTGACCGGCCACCTGTGCCGCCGCTACGGCAGCCATCCGGTGACCGTCGCCTGGATGGTCGTCCTCGCCCTCAGCGTCGCCCTCCCCCCGCTCACCCACTCCGCGCTCGCACTCGGGGCCGTACTCCTCGCCTTCGGCGCCGCATACGGGGGCGTAAATGTCGCATTTAACGCCGCCGCCGTCGATCTCGTCGCCGCCGTACGACGCCCGATCATGCCCAGTTTCCACGCCGCGTTCAGCCTCGGCGGCATGGTCGGCGCGGGTGTCGGCGGGCTGGTCGCCGGGTTCCTCTCCCCCACCCGCCATCTGCTCGGGATCACCGTGCTCGGGCTGCTCGTGACGGCCGTCGCCGGGCGGAGCCTGCTGCGGCACGAGCCCCCGGTGCCGCCCGCGGACGACCGGGAGCCTGCGGCGGCCGGTACCGGCCGGGCGTCCCGCGTCGCCGGGCGCTGGCTCGTCGTGGGATTCGGGCTGGTCGCGCTGTGCGACGCGTACGGCGAGGGCGCCATGGCCGACTGGGGCGCGCTGCATCTCAAGCAGGACCTGACGGCCTCCGCGGGAACGGCCGCCGCCGGGTACGCCTGCTTCGCGCTCGCCATGACCGCCGGGCGGCTCTCGGGCACGGCACTGCTGGGACGCCTCGGCCGGGCCCGCACGGTGATCGCCGGAGGCGCGGTCGCGGCGGTGGGCATGCTGCTCGGCTCGCTCGCGCCGTCGGTCGGGGTGGCGCTGGCCGGCTTCGCGATCACCGGGCTCGGGCTCGCCAACATCTTTCCGGTCGCCATCGAGCGGGCGGGCGCGCTGGCCGGGGCGTCCGGCGTCGCGGTCGCCTCCACCCTCGGGTACGGCGGCATGCTCCTCGGACCGCCCATGATCGGGTTCATGGCCGACTGGTTCTCCCTGCCCACCGCGCTCACCAGCGTGGCCGCGCTGGCCGCCGTGGCCGCCCTGATCGGGGTGGCGACGCGCCGGGCCCTGAACGGCTGACGCCTTCCGGAGGGGCCGGCACCGGCTGCGGCCGGATCCGCGCTGGCCGTCCACCGCGCGCCCCCGCTATCATTGCACCATGCATCTTTCATCGTGTCTGTGCTGGTGGCGCTCCTCGTAGGAGCGGCCGCCACACAGGCATGAAGCGGGCCGTTCGCATGGACGGCCCTTTTCCTATGTCCCTGGAACCAGGGGGCGGGGCGTCCCGACGGCCCGCCCGACCCATCACCAGGAGACCGAGATGAATCCCCACCCACAGGCCGCGCCGTCCGAGGCCCCGTCCGCCGCCGACACGCCTGACGCCCCCGACGCGCTCGGCACCTCCGCCGCGCGGGCCCGCAGCGCGGAGCTGGAGAAGCTGATCGCCGAGGACCCGGGAAAGTTCCGGATCCTGACCGGCGACCGGCCCACCGGAAGACTGCACCTCGGCCACTACTTCGGCACCCTCCACAACCGGGTCCGGCTCCAGAACCTCGGCGTGCAACTGTTCGTGATCATCGCGGACTACCAGGTGCTGACCGACCGCGACGTCGCGGACGACCTCCAGTCCTACGTCGACGAGCTGGTCCTCGACCACCTCGCCATCGGCGTGGACCCGGAGCGCAGCACGATCTTCACGCACAGCGCCGTCCCCGCCCTCAACCAGCTGATGCTGCCCTTCCTCAGCCTGGTCTCCGTCGCCGAGCTGAACCGCAATCCCACCGTCAAGGACGAGATCGCGCACTCCCGCCAGTCCGCCGTCAGCGGGCTGATGTTCACCTATCCCGTGCACCAGGCCGCCGACATCCTCTTCTGCAAGGCCAACCTGGTCCCGGTCGGCCAGGACCAGCTGCCGCACCTGGAGATCACCCGGACCATCGCCCGCCGCTTCAACGACCGCTACGGCCATGGCACCCCCGTCTTCCCCCGGCCCGAGGCCCTGCTGTCGGAGGTGCCGCTGCTGCTGGGCACCGACGGCACCAAGATGAGCAAGAGCCGGGGCAACTCCGTCGTCCTGGCCGCCACCGCCGACGAGACCGCGCGGCTGCTCAAGGGCGCGAAGACCGACTCCGAGCGGCACATCACCTACGACCCCGCCACCCGCCCCGAGGTCTCCTCGCTGCTTCTGCTGGCCGCGCTGTGCCAGGGCCGGAGTCCCGAGGAGATCGCCGCCGACATCGGCTCCGCGGGCGCGGCGGCGCTGAAGAAGACCGTGACCGAGGCGGTCAACGAGTACCTGGCCCCGATCCGGGCGCGCCGCGCCGAGTACGCCCGGGACCGCGGTGAGCTGCGCCGCGTCCTGCGCGCGGGCAACGAGCGGGCGAACGCCGTGGCCGACGCCACCCTCGCCGAGGTGCGTGCCGCGAT
The DNA here is from genome assembly GCF_049222185.1 of Streptomyces sp. LaBMicrA B280. Lineage (NCBI taxonomy): Bacteria > Bacillati > Actinomycetota > Actinomycetes > Kitasatosporales > Streptomycetaceae > Streptomyces > Streptomyces sp. LaBMicrA B280. The sequence continues at coordinate 353,007 of NZ_JBMJCT010000044.1, forward strand.
GAACAGCGACTACTGAATCCCGGTGCGGCGCGGCGGGCGGACCGGCACCGACGTCAAGGTCCCGTACCTGTCCCGAGTGGCAGGTGCGGGACCTGCCGCGGCACATCGGGACGGTCCACCGGTGGGCCGCGGGCTTCCTCGCCGAGGGCACACCGGGCCCCGGCCGCTCGGCGAGGAGTTCTGGACGCGGCGGCAGGCGCACGAGACGACCATGTGCCGGTACGACGCCGAGGCCGCCCGGGGCGGTGCGCCCTCCCCGATCGCCGCGGACCTCTCGGCGGACGGCATCGACGATTTGCCGTGCGGCTTCCACGCGCGGTCCAGGAGCCGGGCGCGTACGACGGAGCCGGAGGCGCCGCGGATACGGGCGAGGGACGCGGGGCCGGACACGGTGTGGACCGTACGACTCGGCCCGGACGGACCGCCGGTGACGTCGCGTCAGGCCACCGGGGACGCGGATGCCGAATTTTCCTGACCTGACGACTCGTCAGGCAGAAGAGGTCAGTCGCTCTCTTCGGCCAACATCCGGGCCAGCACGGCGCGTTGCTCCGGCCGCACCTCGGTGTGCAGCGCGCGGCCCTTCGGGGTGAGGGCCACCCGGACGCCCCGGCGGTCCTCCGCGCAGGCGCCCCGCTCGACCAGACCCTCCTTCTCCAGGCGGCCGATGAGCCGGGAGAGCGCGCTCTGGGTGAGGTGGACGCGCTCGGAGATCTCCTGGACGCGGTAGGCGCAGCCGTGCGGGCCCCGGCGCTCGGCCAGCAGGTCCAGGACCTCGAAGTCGCTGGCGCACAGGCCGTGGGCGCCCAGGGTCCGGTCCAGTTCGCACTGGGTGCGGGCATGCAGGGACAGGATGCCCCGCCACTGCGCCACGAGTGCCCGCTCGTCCGTCGTCGACGTCATCGACGCACCGTAGCAGCCCCATGGGCGGGTAAAGAAAGTCGGCGTCGGGCACCCCGGGCGGCTACCGCAGGCCGGCCCCGCGCGCCAGCCCCGTCACCGCGTGCCGGAAGAACCGATCCCGGTCCTCGATCACGTTGTTGAACTGGCCGAACAGCTCGAAGCTCACCAGCCCGAACAGCTGCGCCCAGGCCGCGACCATGGCGGCGGCCACCTCGGGAGGCAGGTCGGGGGCGATCTCGGCGGCCAACCGCGCGGCCTCGGGGCGCAGTTCGGCGGCCAGCGGCAGCTCGTCGAGACCGGGGCCCCGCCGGGCGTCGCGGAAGATGCCGATGAGCACCATGCCGGTGCGGGCGGCGGAAGCGATGGTGGTCTCGGGGGCGGCGTAGCCGGGCACGGGCGAGCCGTAGATCAGCGCGTACTCGTGCGGATGGGTGAGCGCCCAGGTCCGTACCGCCTCGCACACCGCGGTGAAGCAGTCCACGGGCGCGGCCTCGCCCGCGGCGTCCCGGGCCTTCTCCGCGGCCGCGCCCAGCGCGTCGTACGCGTCGATGATCAGGGCCGTCAACAGCTCGTCGCGGCTGGGGAAGTAGCGGTAGAGGGCGGAGGAGACCATGCCCAGCTCGCGGGCTACGGCCCGCAGGGAGAGCTTGGCCGCGCCCTCGGCCGCCAGTTGCCTGCGGGCCTCTTCCTTGATGGCCGCGGTTACCTCGTTCCTGGCCCGTTCGCGGGCTCCCTGTGCGGTGGTCATGCCCGCCATTCTGCCATGCCAGAGAGCGGTGCACACAAAAAAGAGCACTGCTCTTGCTTTGGAGCACCTGTCTCCCGCATGCTGGTGTCAACCGAGAGCACCGCTCTCCCGAACCAGAACCATGGGAGTCCACCATGTCGTCGTCCACGCCGTACTACCTCAAGGGCAGCCCGCTGAATGTGCGGCTGAACAGCGTGATCGGCTGGCTCGCCCGGCGCGGGATCAGCCTCGCGGGCACCGCCGAGCTGTCCGTGAGGGGCCGCAAGAGCGGCGCGATGCAGCGCGTCCCGGTCAATCCGCACACCTACGAGGGCGGGCAGTACCTGGTCTCGGCGCGCGGCCACTCGCAGTGGGTGCGCAATATGCGTGCCGCGAACGGCGGTGAGCTGCGCGTCGGGCGCAAGGTCCGCATGTTCACCGCGGTGGAGCTTCCCGACGCCGAGAAGCTCCCCGTCCTGCGGACCTATCTGGAGAAGTGGGGCTGGGAGGTCAACCAGTACTTCGCCGGGGTGACCGCCGCCTCCACCGACGAGGAGATCGCCGCCTGCGCCGGCGACCACCCCGTCTTCCGGATCACCGTCACGAAGTGACGGGCTCCTCCTCCGGCTCGGTGGACTCCTCGGCGTCCGCCGCCTGCGCCGGACCCGGGTCCAGCATGGTCAGGGCGCGCTGGGCGAGCGGGTGGGAGCGGACCAGCTCGCCGAGCGAGGTGGCGCCCCGGGTGATGTTGCGGAACGCGTTCCACGCCGGGCGGAAGCCGGTGAGGGCGGCGTGGAAGAGGCCGGGCCGCCGCTCGAACGCCGCGAGCAGACGCCGTCCGACGCCCATCTCGACGCCGAGCCCCGCCTTGACGGCGAAGGCGTAGTTCAGGGCCTGGCGACGGGTGTCGACGGCGTCGTGCGCCTCCGCTATGCGCACCGCCCACTCACCGGCCAGCCGGCCCGAGCGCAGCGCGAAGGAGATGCCCTCACGGGTCCAGGGCTCCAGGAGTCCGGCCGCGTCGCCGCAGACCAGGACCCGGCCGCGGGAGAGCGGCGAGTCGTCGGCACGGCAGCGGGTCAGATGCCCGGAGGAGACGGCCGGTTCGAACCCGGCGAGGCCCAGCCGGGCCACGAAGTCCTCCAGGTAGCGCTTGGTCGCCGCGCCCTGGCCGCGGGCGGAGATCACCCCGACCGTCAGTGTGTCGCCCTTGGGGAACACCCAGCCGTAACTGCCGGGCATGGGGCCCCAGTCGATGAGCACCCTCCCCTTCCAGTCCTCGGCGACCGACTCGGGCACCGGGATCTCCGCTTCGAGACCGAGGTCCACCTGGGCCATCTTCACGCCCACATGGGCGCCTATCCGGCTGGCGCTGCCGTCCGCGCCGACGACCGCGCGGGCCAGGACCGTCTCGCCGCCCTGGAGGACGACGGCGACCGTGCGCCGGTCGGGGACCGCCGAGCCGTGCTGCTCGACGCGCTGCACGGTGACGCCCGTACGCAGTTCGGCGCCCGCCTTCTGGGCGTGCTCGACCAGCTGCTGGTCGAACTCGGGCCGGTTGATCAGCCCGAACAGCATCTGCCGGGACCGGCGGGTGCGGGTGAAGCGCCCGTTGTTGGAGAAGGTGACCGCGTGCACCCGGTCCCGCAGGGGCAGTTCGAAGCCCGGCGGCAGGGAGTCACGCGAAGGGCCGATGATGCCGCCGCCGCAGGTTTTGTACCGGGGCAACTCGGCTTTCTCCAGCAACAGGACGCGGCGCCCCGCGACCGCCGCCGCATAGGCGGCCGAGGCCCCCGCGGGTCCCGCGCCCACCACGACGACGTCCCACACTCGCTGCACGTCGTCCGCCGAAGAGTTCTCGCCGCTCACGATGGTCTACTGCTCCGATCAAGCCGCTGCCGCTCCCCGTACCCGCGACATGCCGCGAGCAGGGGGTTACCCGATGTACTCGCATCCTACGGCCGCGAGCGGAGTGCGCCGCTGTGGGAGGATCGATCCACCCAGCGGTACAACGTCGCACCTACGAGGAGCGTGCCCATGTCGTCGAATCCGGTCGCCGAGACCGTCGCCTCTCTGATGCCCCGGGCCAAGGCGGAGCTGGCCGAGCTCGTCGCCTTCCGGTCCGTGGCGGACTTCGAGCAGTTTCCGAAGAGCGAGAGCGAGGCCGCCGCGAACTGGATCGCCGACGCGCTGCGCGCCGAGGGATTCGTCGACATCGCCCTGCTCGACACCCCCGACGGCACCCAGTCGGTGTACGGCTACCTGCCGGGCCCGGAAGGTGCCAAAACGGTTCTGCTGTACGCCCACTACGACGTGCAGCCCCCGCTGGACGAGGCCGGCTGGACCACTCCGCCGTTCGAGCTGACCGAGCGCGACGGGCGCTGGTACGGCCGGGGCAGCGCCGACTGCAAGGGCGGTGTGATCATGCACCTGCTCGCCCTGCGCGCGCTGAAGGCGAACGGCGGCGTCCCGGTGCACGTCAAGATCATCGTAGAGGGCTCCGAGGAGCAGGGCACGGGCGGCCTGGAGCGGTACGCCGAGCAGCACCCGGAGGTGCTGAGCGCCGACACCATCGTCATCGGTGACGCGGGCAACTTCCGGGTGGGCCTGCCGACGGTGACCACGATCCTGCGCGGCATGACGCTGGTCCGGGTGGGTGTCGAGACCCTCGCGAGCAATCTGCACTCCGGCCAGTTCGGCGGCGCGGCGCCGGACGCGCTGGCCGCGCTGATCCGGGTGCTGGACTCGCTGCGCGCGGCGGACGGCTCCACCACGGTGGACGGCCTGGACGCGTCGGCCGCGTGGGACGGTCTGGAGTACACGGAGGAGCAGTTCCGCTCGGACGCCAAGGTGCTGGACGGCGTGGGTCTGACCGGCTCCGGCTCGGTCGCCGACCGGCTGTGGGCCCGCCCTGCGGTCACCGTGCTCGGCATCGACTGCCCGCCGGTCGTCGGCGCCACCCCCTCGGTGCACGCCGGTGCCCGCGCCCTGGTCAGCCTGCGGGTGCCGCCGGGCGTGGACGCGACGGAGGCGAGCAAGCTGCTCCAGGCCCACCTGGAGACGCACACCCCGTGGGGCGCCCGGGTCACCGTGGAACAGGTCGGCCAGGGCCAGCCGTTCCGCGCCGATGTCTCCAGCCCCGCCTACCAGGCGATGGCCGACGCGATGGCGGTCGCCTACCCGGGCGAGACCATGCAGTACGCCGGGCAGGGCGGCTCCATCCCGCTGTGCAACACCCTCGCCGGTCTCTACCCGGACGCCGAGATCCTGCTGATCGGCCTCAGCGAGCCGGAGGCCCAGATCCACGCCCTCAACGAGAGCGTCTCGCCCCAGGAACTGGAGCGCCTGTCGGTGGCGGAGGCGCTGTTCCTGCGGAACTACGCGGGCTAGGACGCGACAGGCCCGGGGCCGCGCCCTTTCGGGGCGGCCCCCGGCCGCGCGGTTCCGCCTTGGGCGGACACCCGTCCGCCCAAGGCGTAGAGACCTCCTCGCCGCTCCCGCCCCGGCCTACGGTCGGGGCATGGACGTGATCGAGCTTCTCCCCCGGTTGCATCTGCTGCGCTTCCCGGTCGGCCAGGCGTATCTCTGGCGGGACGGCGAGGAGTTGACGCTGATCGACGCGGGGACGATCGGGGCGGGGCCGTTGATCGCCGAGGCGATCAGGACCCTGGGCCGCGCACCCGAGGACGTACGGCGCATCGTGCTGACCCACTTCCACGAGGACCATGCGGGCGGGGCGGGCGAGTTCGCCGTACTGAGCGGCGCCGAGGTGCTGGCCCATCACCTGGACGCGCCGTTCGTACGAGGTGAGGCGCCGGGCCCCGCGCCGCGGCTCGCGGAGTGGGAGCTGCCGATCCGGGCGGAGGTCGCCCGGCATCTGCCCGCGGGCACCCCGCTGCCGCCGCCGTGCCTCACGGAGGTGACGGACGGCGAGGTGCTCGGCTTCGGCGGTGGGGCCCAGGTGGTGCACATCCCCGGGCACACGGACGGCAGCATCGCGCTCCATCTGCCCGCCGAGGGCGTGCTGTTCACCGGGGACACCGTGGCGTCGCTGCCCGCCGAGGGGGTGCTGTCCCCCGGGGAGCCGGTGCCGACGGGCCCGGTGGAACACACGGTGATCCCGGGCGTGTTCAACCTCGACCGGCCCCGACTCCTCGATTCCGTACGGCGGTTGGCCGGTCTCGGCGCCGAGGTGGCGTGCTTCGGCCACGGGGACCCGGTGCTGCGGGGCGCCACCGCCGAACTGCGCAGGGCCGCCGCGATGTGAGGTCAGCCGAGCGGCACCCCGGCCTCCAGATACAGGGCCTTCCCGCGCTCGCGGGCACGCAGGGCCCAGCGCAGCCGCTCGTAGCGGACCGGGGGCAGCATCCCGGCGGCCTCCTGCTCAGTGGCGAACCGCCAGCCGCGCAACTCCGGCCCCGGAAGCACCACTTGGGCCGCCTCACCGGAGGGCAGCCGACCGCCGTCGAAGAGCAGCCGTAGCCCGCCGTAACCGGGTGGCACGGGCCGTTCCCAGTCCACCACCAGCAGCCGGGGCACCTCCCGCAGCCGTATCCCGGTCTCCTCGGCGACCTCGCGCATCCCCGCGCGGGCCGGGGCCTCGCCGCGCTCCACCACACCGCCGGGGAACTCCCAGCCGGGCTTGTAGGTGGGGTCCACGAGCAGCACCCGGTCCCGCTCGTCGAAGAGGAGCACCCCGGCGGCGAGGGTCTCGGCGGTGGGCTCGGGCGTCTGCACGATGTCGCAGGGGGCGAAGTCACCCCTGCCGACCGACTCCGCGATCCGCACGGCGGTCTCGTACGGGGTCAGCGCGCTGGTGTCGACCAGATGGGCGTCGGCGGCGAGCCAGGAGGCGAGGGCCGCGTGGTACGTCTCGATGTGGTCGTACGACCACTGGCGTACCCGTATCTCCCCGTCGGGCAGGTCGGGCGGCACCTCGCGCCCGGCTATGCGCGCACGCAGGATCGTTTCGGCCGGGGCGAGGACCAGATGCTGGACGGGAATCCTGCGGGCGGCGAGGCCGCCGAAGATCTCGTCGCGGTGCTCCTGGCGCAGCAGGGTCATCGGCACGACGAGGGTGCCGCCGAGTTCGGCGAGCATCGCGGCGGCCGTATCGACCACGAGCCGGCGCCAGATCGGCAGATCCTGGAAGTCGCCGACCTCGGCGAGGCGCTTGGGCGGCAGCAGGTGCGCGAGCGACCCGCCGATGACCTCGGGGTCGAAGAGCGTGCTGTGCGGGATCAGTTCGATCAGCTCCCGTGCGGTCGTGGTCTTTCCCGCACCGAACGCGCCGTTGATCCAGACGACGGTCACGGACTTCCCCCTCTTCTGTTGGCCCCCTGAGGCTTGCCCGCTCCACCCTGCCACGGAAACCCCGCCGCGGTGAGGGTGCGGTAAAGCGCGCTGCCGGTGCCCTCGCGGCGGGGCACCGGCGCGCATACGCCGGTGGCCTAGTCCTGTCCGGCGACCAGCCCGGGGGCGTGTCCGGTGGTGTGCCCGGTGGCCGGGGAGTCGGCGGGGGCCAGGCTGTCGTGGCTGACCAGATCACCGGCCGAGTGCAGGGTGTCGGAGACGTTGAGACCGTCCAGCGGCCCCTTGTCCGCGGCGTGCGACGGGGTGACGGCGGCCACGACGAAACCGGTGGCCAGGGAGGCGAGGGCGAGCATGCTGCGCTTCTTCATGCGCGGATCAACTCCCCGAGGGGGCCCGGGGTCACGCGGATACCGCCGGAACGCCGAAATCCCCTGGCCGGGGCGCCGCCGGGGCCGATAGCGTCCGGGGCGACGACACCGGAGGACCGACAGCATGTCCCGCACCCGCCCCACCACCGCGACCACCACGCTCTGGCGCCCCACCGGCCCCGCGGAGCTGGATCTGGTGCGCGCCTCGCACTGGCGGGCCTGGCCGCCCCGGCTCCCGGAGCAGCCGATCTTCTACCCGGTGCTCGACGAGGACTACGCGATCCGGATCGCCCGGGACTGGAACGTACGGCATGACGGCGCCGGGTTCGTGACCCGCTTCGAGGTCGACACCGCCTTCCTCTCCCGCTGTCCGGTGCGCCGGGCCGGCGGCCGGACCATCCTGGAACTGTGGGTGCCCGCCGAGGAGTTGGACGAGTTCAACGCGCATATCGTCGGACCGATCGAGGTCGTGCACACCTTTCGGTGAGCCCCGGCACCCGCACGGCGAGGAGTACGCGTGTCCCCTGCCTTCCCGTCCCACACGGTCGGCGCCGAACCCGGCGATGTGATCGAGGACGTCGCCGGGTCGGCCGACCGGCTCGCCCGTGCCGCGGCCGGGCTGTCCGAGGCCGCGGTGCGGGCGCCCTCGGGGCTGCCGGACTGGACGCGGGGGCAGGTGCTCGCCCATGTCGCCTACAGCGCCGACGCGTACACCTGGATGCTCGACCTCGCGCGCACCGGCCGGGAACCCGGTCCGCGCCCGGATCCGGCGCGGGTGGCGCGGGACGCCGTACTGCCCGCCGGGCCGCTGGCCGAGCGGCTGCGGGCGAGCCTCGAACGGTTCGCGGACGGGGCACGCGCGTTGCCCGCGCCCGCCTGGGAGCGGCTGGTCCCGGCGCTGGCCGGCTGGCGCCATCCCGCCTGGTACCTGCTACTGCGCTGCCTGCGGGAGCTGGAGACCCACCACTTCGACCTCCGCGTCGGGTACGGCACCGAGCGCTGGCCGGACCGGTATGTGCGCTGGGCCCTGGACGACACCCTCACCACCCTCGGCGCCCTGCGCTTCCCGCTCGCCGCCGTGACGGCCGTCGATCTGGGGCGGCGCTGGACGGTCTCGGCCGAGGGGCCGCGGGTGAGCGGGGAGGGGCATCGCCTGCTCGGCCGGCTCGCCGGACGGCTCCCGGCCGACGGGCTCCGCGCCTCTTCTGCCCTCCCCGCCCCGCTCCCCTGGCCCCGGCCCCCGCTGCCCGGCTGGGGCCGCGTCGGCGACGACGGGTAGGCCGCCGAAGCGCACACGTCCGCACGGCGACGGGCGCACCGGCCGTACCCCTTCCAACACACTCGGACACGTTCTACCGTGAACGCCCGCCGATCCCGAGCGAGTTGGAGGAACGTCGACCATGCGCACATCCTCGACCCGCACAACCCCCCGCAGAGCGGCCGGAGTTCTGCTCGCCGGACTGCTCTGCGCCGCGGGCCTCGTCATGGCCCCGACCGCCGCCGCCGCGCCCGGCCTCGACAACGGCCTCGCCCGCACCCCGCCGATGGGCTTCAACAACTGGAACTCCACCCAGTGCGGGCCCGGCTTCGACGAGGCCATGGTCGAAGACATCGCGGACCTCATCGTCGCGAAGGGCCTGAAGGACGCGGGCTACCGGTACGTCAACCTGGACGACTGCTGGGCCTTCCCGCTCCGGAGCCTGACCGGCAAGCTCGTCCCGGACCCGGTCCGCTTCCCGCACGGGATCAAGGCGGTCGCCGACTATGTGCACGCCAAGGGGCTCAAGCTCGGCATCTACACCAGCGCGGGACTGCGTACCTGTGACTTCATCGGCATGCCGGGCGCCCTGGGCCACGAGTACGGCGACGCACGGCAGTTCGCCGACTGGGGCGTCGACTACGTGAAGTACGACAACTGCGACAACCTCGGCGTCGACGCCGTATCGCGCTACACCACCATGCGGGACGCGCTGAGGGCGACCGGGCGGCCGATCGTCTACAGCATCTGCGAATGGGGCGAGAACAAGCCCTGGGAGTGGGCCCCGGACGTGGGCAACCTGTGGCGCACCACCGGTGACATCAGCGACAGCTGGTCCTCCATGCTGTCGATCGTCAAGCAGAACCTCCCGCTCGCCCCGTACGCCGGTCCGGGCCACTGGAACGACCCCGACATGCTGGAGGTGGGCAACGGCGGGATGACGGACACCGAGTACCGCTCCCACTTCTCCCTCTGGTCGGTGATGGCCGCCCCGCTGCTCATCGGCACCGACCTGCGCAAGGCGTCGCCCGCGACCTTCGACATCCTGGGCGACACGGAGGTCATCGCCGTCGACCAGGACCCGCTCGGCAAGCAGGGCACGGTCGTCGCCGACACGGACGGGCGCTGGGTCATCGCCAAGGAGATGGCCGACGGCAGCCGCGCGGTCGCCCTGTTCAACGAGTCCGGCGCCGCCCAGCGGATCACCACCACCGCGAGCGCCGTGGGCCTGCCCGACGCCGGGTCCTACACCCTGCGGGACCTGTGGCGGCACACCGACGAGCACTCCGACGGGACCATCACGGCGACCGTCCCGGCGCACGGCACGGTCCTGCTGCGCGTCCGGGCCGACACGGACTGACCGGTACCCGTCTAGAGCCGCACCAGCCCCGGCCCCCTGATCAGCGCCGCCGCCGCGGCCCCCACCAGCCCCGCGTCCGTGCCCATCTGCGCGGGCACCACCGTCAGCCGCCGTACGAACGACAGCGTGGCGTAGTCCGCGAGCGCCTCGCGCAGCGGGGTGAAGAGGACGTCGCCCGCGTTGCCGACCCCGCCGCCGATCACCGCGATGTCGATCTCGACCAGTGTCGCGGTGGCCGCGATCCCGGCGGCGAGGGCCCGCGCGGCCCGCCGGAAGGAGGCCACGGCGACCGGGTCGCCCGCCCGTGCCGCCGCCGCCACCCCGTGCCGCCGCCGCCACCGCGGCGGCCGAGGCATCGCCGTCCGGGCCCGGCCGCCAGCCCCCTTCCAGGGCGCGGCCGGCGATGTTCGGGCCGCTGGCGATCCGCTCCACACAGCCGCGCGAGCCGCACGGGCAGGGGTCGCCGTCGAGGTCGACGCTGATGTGCCCGATGTGCCCGGCGTTGCCGGTCGGGCCGGGGTGCAGCCGTCCGCCCAGGACCAGGCCGCCGCCGACGCCCGTCGAGACCACCATGCACAGCGCGTTGTCGTGGCCCCGGGCGGCGCCCTGCCAGTGCTCGGCGGCGGTGATCGCGACGCCGTCGCCGATCAGCTCGACGGGCAGTCCCCCGGTCGCCGCCCGGACCCGCTCGACCAGCGGGAAGTCCCGCCAGCCCGGCACGTTCACGGGACTGACGGTGCCCGCGGAGGCGTCCACCGGGCCCGCGCTGCCGATGCCGACGGAGCGGACGTCCACCCACCGGGACGAGGCGGCGAGTTCGCCGAGCACCTCCTCGACGGCCCGCATGACCGTCTCGCCGTCCTGCCGGGCGGGCGTGGCGCGCTGGGCCCGCTCCAGGATCAGTCCGCGGCCGTCCACCAGACCGCCGGCGATCTTGGTGCCGCCGATGTCCAGCGCTGCCACGAGGTCGGTGCGCATCAGTGTGTGATCTCCCCGTCGAACGATCGAAAACCATGGGCCAGGGCGGGTCGGCCGGGTGGTGGGGGCACGGTCCCGCGCAGAGCGGTCGACAGTCTCTCGCGCACCTGACAACGTTGTCCAGGCTCTATGCTCGACGCCACATCCTCATACAAGCCCATGGGCGGCCCGCATCACACCCCATGGGCCGCGAACAACAGGACAGGACAGCGCATCGTGCCCAAAACCTCCCGCCTCGCGGATCGCCACCCCGGAAGCCGCTACGGCAACCGGCCGACGATGAAGGACGTGGCGGCGCGGGCCGGGGTCGGGCTGAAGACGGTGTCCCGGGTGGTCAACGGAGAGCCGGGAGTCACCCCGGACACCGAGCGCCGGGTGCAGGAGGCGATCGACGCGCTGGGCTTCCGCCGCAACGACAGCGCACGGGTGCTGCGCAAGGGCCGCACCGCGAGCATCGGCCTGGTCCTGGAGGACCTCGCGGACCCCTTCTACGGCCCGCTGAGCCGCGCGGTGGAGGAGGTCGCCCGCTCGCACGGCGCCCTGCTGATCAACGGCTCCAGCGCCGAGGACCCGGAGCGGGAGCGGGAGTTGGCGCTCGCGCTGTGCGCGCGCCGGGTGGACGGCCTGGTGGTGATCCCGGCCGGGGACGACCACCGCTATCTGGAGCCGGAGATCCGGGCGGGCGTGGCGACCGTGTTCGTGGACCGCCCGGCCGGGCGGATCGACGCCGATGTGGTGCTGTCCGACAACTTCGGCGGGGCCCGCGACGGCGTGGCCCATCTGATCGCGCACGGCCACCGCAGGATCGGGTTCATCGGGGACATGCCCCGCATCCACACGGCGGCCGAGCGGCTGCGCGGCTACCGGGCGGCGATGGAGGACGCGGGGATACCGGTCGAGGACCGCTGGATGTCGCTCGGGGTGACGAGCCCGGAGCGGGTGCGCCGGGCCGCGCGGGAGATGCTGTCCGAACCCGAGCCCGTCACCGCGGTGTTCGCGGGCAACAACCGGGTGACGGTCACCGTGGTCCGGGTCCTCGCCGAGCAGTCCCGGCAGGTGGCGCTCGTCGGGTTCGACGACTTCGAGCTGGCCGATCTGCTGCGGCCGGGCGTCACGGTGGTCGCCCAGGACTCGGCCGCCCTCGGCCGTACGGCGGCGGAACGGCTCTTCCGCCAACTGGACGGCGGCCTCGTCGCACCGGAGCGGATCGAGCTGCCGACCCGGCTGATCACCCGCGGCTCGGGCGAGCTGCCCCCGGCGGGCTGAGACGCCGATGGCCACGCCGGAGGGGCCGGGGCCGGGCGCCCGCGGGTGAGGGGCCCGGGGCCCGGACCGTACGTCGTCCCGTCACCCGCGACGCCCCGTGACCCGCAATCCCCCACGAGCCCGGCGTAGTTCGCGAGTTCCGGCTACTGCGCGGAGGCCGTGAGATCGCCGCGCCTCGGCCCGGCGAAGCCCTCCAGGCCCGCGCGGGTCAGCCCGGTGCGCTCGGTGACCTCCGCGAGGTCGAGGGCGCCGCAGTCCAGGCCGCGCAGCAGATAGCCGCTGAGGGCCTTGGCGGTGGCGGGCTCGTCCATGACGTCGCCCGCGGTGCGGCCGGCGTAGCGGGCGAGGCGGGCCGCGGCCTGCTCGAAGCCCTCGCGGTAGAAGGCGAAGACGGCCGCGTAGCGGGTCGGGATGTGGCCCGGGTGCATGTCCCAGCCCTGGTAGTAGGCGCGGGCGAGGGCGCGCCGGGTGAGGCCGTAGTGCAGCCGCCAGGCGGCGTGCACCTGCTCGGTGGGGCCGACCGGGAGGACGTTGGTGGAGCCGTCCGACACGCGTACGCCGGTGCCCGCGGCGGCGACCTGCATGACCGCCTTGGCGTGGTCGGCGGCCGGGTGGTCACTCGCCTGGTAGGCCGCGGAGACGCCCAGGCAGGCGCTGTAGTCGAAGGTGCCGTAGTGCAGCCCGGTGGCGCGGCCCTCGGCGGCCTGGATCATACGGGCGACGGTCGCGGTGCCGTCGCTCGCCAGGACGGCCTGGCTGGTCTCGATCTGTATCTCGAAGCCGAGCCGCCCCGCGTCCAGGCCGTGCGCCTTCTCGAAGGCGTCCAGGAGCCGTGCGAAGGCGGTCACCTGCTCGGGGTAGGTCACCTTCGGCAGGGTGAGCACCAGCCCCTCGGGCAGTCCGCCCGCCGCCATCAGGCCGGTGAGGAAGACGTCGAGGGTGCGGATGCCCCGCGCCCGCACCGGGGCCTCCATGCACTTCATGCGGATGCCCATGTACGGCGCCGCGGTCCCCTTCTCGTACGCCTCGGCGATCAGCCGGGCCGCGCGGGCCGCGGTCGCGTCCTCCTCGGCGTCGGGGCGGGGGCCGTAGCCGTCCTCGAAGTCGACCCGCAGATCTTCTATCGGCTCGCGCTCCAGCTTGGCGCGGACGCGGGAGTGCACGGGCTCGGCGAGTTCGTCGGCGAGGCCGAGGACGGCGGCGAAGGAGGCGGCGTCCGGGGCGTGTTCGTCCAGCGCCGCGAGGGCCTGGTCGCCCCAGGAGCGGACGGTGTCGGCGGTGAAGGCGTCCCCGGGGACGTAGACGGTGTGGACGGGCTGCCGGGTGCCGGGGTCCCCGGGGTAGCGGCGGGCCAGTTCCGCGTCGACCGGGGCGAGCGAGGCGCTGATCTCCTCGCCGACGGCGCCGGCGAGGCTGGTCGCCACCTTCTCCTGCTGACCCATCCCACACCCTCCAATATCCACCGCAATTCCGCTGTGCGGAATCAACAATCCGTAGAATGAAGTTATCCGGCGGGGTTCCGGCTGGTCAACACCCCGGTCCACACCTCGGCCGAGGGCCCACGCCGCCTTCAGGATGCACCGAGGCCCCCATGACCGCGCGGGTCACGGGGGCCTCGGACAGCCGGTCGGCGATCAGCCCTTGCGGGTCTTGATCTCCTCGGTCAGCTGCGGCACCACGTCGAACAGGTCGCCGACGACGCCGTAGTCGACCAGCTCGAAGATCGGGGCCTCGGCGTCCTTGTTGACGGCCACGATGGTCTTCGAGGTCTGCATGCCGGCGCGGTGCTGGATGGCGCCGGAGATGCCGTTGGCGATGTACAGCTGCGGCGAGACCGACTTGCCGGTCTGGCCGACCTGGTTGGTGTGCGGGTACCAGCCGGCGTCCACGGCGGCACGCGAGGCGCCGACGGCCGCGCCGAGCTGGTCGGCGAGGGCCTCGATGATCGCGAAGTTCTCGGAGCCGTTGACACCGCGGCCGCCGGAGACCACGATCGCGGCCTCGGTCAGCTCCGGGCGGCCCGTGGACTCGCGCGGGGTGCGGGCGGTGACCTTGGTGCCGGTGGCCTGGTCGGAGAAGATCACGGCGAGGGCCTCGACCGCGCCCGCGGCCGGGGCGGCCTCCACGGCGGCCGAGTTCGGCTTGACCGTGATGACCGGGGTGCCCTTGATGACACGCGACTTGGTGGTGAAGGACGCGGCGAACACCGACTGGGTGGCGACCGGGCCCTCGTCGCCGGCCTCCAGGTCGACGGCGTCGGTGATGATGCCGGCGCCGATGCGCAGCGCCAGGCGGGCGGCGATCTCCTTGCCCTCGGCGGAGGACGGGACCAGCACGGCGGCCGGGGAGACGGCCTCGTGGGCGGCCTGGAGGGCGTCCACCTTCGGTACGACCAGGTAGTCGGCGTACTCGGACGCGTCGTGGGTGAGGACCTTCACCGCGCCGTGCTCGGCGAGGGTGGCGGCGGTGTCGGCGGCACCGTTGCCCAGCGCGACGGCGACGGGCTCACCGAGGCGGCGGGCCAGGGTCAGCAGTTCAAGGGTGGGCTTGCGGACGGCACCGTCGACGTGGTCGACGTAGACGAGGACTTCAGCCATGGGAATGCTCTCCTGCGTAACGAGAATGAGGGGCGGTCGGCGGGCGCGAACCCTTAGATGAACTTCTGGCCCGCGAGGAACTCAGCGAGCTGCTTGCCGCCCTCGCCCTCGTCCTTGACGATGGTGCCGGCCGTGCGGGCCGGACGCGCGTCAGCGGTCTCGACCTTGGTGAACGCGCCCTCCAGGCCGACCTCTTCCGCCTCGATGTCGAGGTCCGACAGGTCCCAGGACTCCACCGGCTTCTTCTTGGCCGCCATGATGCCCTTGAAGGACGGGTAGCGGGCCTCGCCGGACTGGTCGGTCACGGAGACCAGGGCCGGCAGCTGCGCCTCCAGCTGCTCGGAGGCGGCGTCGCCGTCACGGCGGCCCTTGACGGTGCCGTCCTCGACCGAGACCTCGGACAGCAGGGTGACCTGCGGGACACCGAGGCGCTCGGCGACCAGCGCCGGGACGACGCCCATGGTGCCGTCGGTGGAGGCCATGCCGGAGACGACCAGGTCGAAGCCGGCCTTCTCGATGGCCTTGGCCAGCACCAGGGAGGTGCCGATGGCGTCGGTGCCGTGCAGGTCCTCGTCCTCGACGTGGATGGCCTTGTCGGCGCCCATGGACAGGGCCTTGCGGAGCGCGTCCTTGGCGTCCTCGGGGCCCACCGTCAGCACGGTGACCTCGGCGTCGTCCGCCTCGTCCGCGATCTGGAGCGCCTGCTCGACCGCGTACTCGTCCAGCTCGGAGAGCAGACCGTCCACGTCGTCGCGGTCGACGGTCAGGTCATCGGCGAAGTGCCGGTCGCCAGTGGCGTCGGGCACGTACTTCACAGTGACAACGATCCTCAAGCTCACGCCGGCTCTCCTACTGCATCGTGATTTCCTGGCTGCCTCTTGCAGGCAGCATAGGCGCCTGAAGCGGCCGATCCCGGTCGGGGCGTCAGCGCGCTCCGACCGGAATATTACTCGTCAGTACACCCAGTTCGTTCCCGCTAAGCAAGCGCTTTGAACTGTGACCTTCGCAACGCAGCGTAACCGGAACTCGACGGCCGTGCAGGGGAACGGAACGTGATCCACACCGCAATCAGTCGCGCAGCGCGGTGAAGCGGCCCTGGTGGTAGAGGAGGGGGCGGCCGCCGCCGGTGGGATCGCCGAGGACGACCTCGGCGAGCACGATCCGGTGGTCCCCGGCGGGGACCCGGGCGACGATCCGGCAGACCAGCCAGGCGAGCACGTCGTCGAGCACGGGCACCCCCTCGGGGCCGTCGCGCCAGACGGTGGGCGCGCCGAAGCGGTCGGCGCCGCTGCGGGCGAAGGTGGCGGCCAGCTCGCCCTGGTGCTCGCCGAGTATGTGCACGCCGATGTGGTCGGCCTCGGCTATCGCGGGCCAGCTGGAGGCGCCGGTGCCGACCCCGAAGGAGATCATCGGGGGCTCGGCGGAGACCGAGGTGAGGGAGGTGGCGGTGAAGCCGACCGGTCCGGCGGCGCCGCGCGCGGTGATCACCGCGACACCGGCGGCATGCCGGCGGAAGGTGGAGCGCAGCAGATCGGGAGAGGCGAGCTGGGGAGTGCCGAGTCCGGGCAGGGCCGTCATGGAGTTGTCCTTCTGTTCGGGAGGGCGAGCGGGTCCGTGGCTGCTCAGCGATCCGGACAGCAGGCGCTCGCGGTGCGCGCGAGGTCGACGTGGGCCCGCCCGTGGAGAAGGAGTTCGGTCGGCATACGGTCAGGCTGACGATAGGTGGCGCGCGCAGTCAAGTGCGGTCCGGGAACTGGGATCTCTCTCACCTGGTGCTGAGGCCCCCTCACACCGCCGCCCCCAGCGCCGCGATGACATCGGCTCTGCGGGGCTGCCCGGCGGCGCGGCGCACTTCCCTGCCGTGCGCGTCCAGGACGAGGACGGTGGGGGTCTTGAGGATCCCGAGGGCGCGTACGAGGTCGAGGCGGGCCTCGGCGTCGATCTCGATGTGGGCGACGCCCGGCACCATCGCGGCGACCTCGTCGAGGACCCGCCGGGTGGCGCGGCAGGGCGCGCAGAAGGCGCTGGAGAACTGCACCAGGGTGGCCCGTTCGCCGAGGGCGCCGCCGAGTTCGGCCGCGCCCGGTCCGGTTCCGCTCCCGCCCGCTTCGGCGTCGTCGCGCCCGCTCACCCTCGCCCTCCCGTTCCGCCGCCGGTGCGGCACTTCAGGGGCGCCCGCTTCTGCGGGCGTCGGGGGGCAAACAATCGGGGCGCCGTAAAGATTCCCGGCGCCTGGGTGAATCCTGTGCGGACGTGACGAGGATCTCGCCCCGGCCGGGCACCAGAGCTGGCTCCCCGCACGTTCTTGGGGCACGATCTGCGAGACGCCGTAAACCTACGGCTGCGTAACTTGTCCGCCGGGAGCCCCTTTCCCGAGCAGAGCAGAAAGGGTTCACCCCGCCCATGGCAGAGCTGGTCTACCGTCCCGTCATCGGATTCGCCAAGACGCTGTTCAAGGTCTGGGACCTGAAGATCGACTGCCAGGGGTCCTCGAACATCCCGCGCTCCGGCGGCGCCGTGCTGGTGAGCAATCACATCAGCTATCTGGACTTCATCTTCGACGGCCTGGCCGCGCTGCCGCAGAAGCGCCTGGTGCGGTTCATGGCGAAGGACTCCGTCTTCCGGCACAAGATCTCGGGCCCGCTGATGCGCGGTATGAAGCACATCCCGGTGGACCGGGGGCAGGGCGAGGCCGCGTACGCGCACGCGCTGGACTCGCTGCGCTCCGGTGAGGTCATCGGTGTCTTCCCCGAGGCCACCATCTCGCAGTCCTTCACCCTGAAGAGCTTCAAGTCGGGTGCGGCCAGGCTCGCCCAGGAGGCCGGGGTGCCGCTGATCCCGATGGCGCTGTGGGGCACGCAGCGGCTGTGGACCAAGGGGCACCCGCGCGACTTCAAGCGCAGCCACCTGCCCATCACCATCCGCGTGGGCGAGGCCGTGGAGGCGCCGCGCGACCAGTACGCCGGGGCCATCACCCGTCGGCTGCGCGAGCGGGTGCAGGAACTGCTGGAGGCCGCCCAGCGCGCCTACCCGGGCCGCCCGAAGGGCCCCGAGGACTCCTGGTGGCTGCCGGCCCACCTCGGTGGTACGGCGCCGACGGCCGAGGCGCTGCGGACCACCGCCCAGGTGCACTGACACCCGGACCGGTGCCGCCGCGCCCCGCCCGATAAGGTGCCCGCTCAGGACGGGAGGGCCGGTCGGCTCTCGGGTACCGATCGCTGTACGGGGGCCGGGCGATGCGGCGTTGGTGGAAGGTGTGGTGCGCGGCGGCGGCCGTGCTGGCGCTGGCCGGGTGGCTGTGCGCGCCGTATGTGAAGGACCGGTGGCTGCTGCACACCGCGTGCGACGGCGCGCTGCCTTCGGGTCCGGTACGGCAACTCGCGGCGGACGGCGGCCACTTCACCGGCGCGGACGCCACGGAGCACACGGGGCTCGGTGATTACGGGTGCGGCCTGCGCCTCGCCGGGCACGGCGACGCCACGTGGGTGGTGCAGATCTCCGCGTACACCCGGCGCGACGACCGGGACGCCGAGTTCCTGCTCGCCTTCCCCCAGGACGGCTTCTCCCCCGTCTATCCACTGGCGGGCGGCCTGCCCGGCGTCGTCGACGACCTCGGCGAGCTCCAGTTCCTGGTGCGCTGCCCGGCCCTCGGCAAGGACACGGCGGGCCGGCCGCGCCGGATGCTGGTGGTCGCGACTGTCGGCAAGGACACCACCCGCGCGCCGCGCGCCGTCTACGAGACCGTCGTCCCGCTCGTCAACTCGGCCTCGCGGCACCTGGGTTGCGGTGCGAAGCCGCTGACGGTGCCGAAGGACACCGGGAGCGCGCTGCCGGACTCCGAGCACCCGCCGCGCGGCGTCCCGGTGTCCGGGGCGGCCGGCACCGGCTGCGGCTGGGCGGCCCGCGCCAGGCTCCCCCTGAGCGGGAACTGGCAGGTGCAGCCGCTGCTGAACGACGCCTCGCCCGGGGGCCGTTGCGATCTGACGCTGGACAACGGCCCTGCGGGACCGGCGGGGTTGAGCCTCGCCGCGTGGTACGGCGACTGGAGCGAGCGCCTGGTCACCGACGGCGGGGTGCGCATGCCGCTGACCGCGACCGCCCGCTGCGACGGCGAGGCCGCCAACTTCGCGATCCGGGCGTCGAAGTCGATCGGTGACGCCCGGCGGCGGGTGCTGCTGCGGTCCTTCGCCGAGGACCAGGTCGAGCGGCACGGCTGCTCGGGGCTGCGGCTGACCGGCTGAGCACGGCGGGCGGGCAGGCTCGTCACAAGGACCCGGCGCTGGGCCGGGCCGCCCGCGCCCGTCAGGTCGAGCCGTCGCGGAAGGCCCAGACATAGCCGTCGTCGAGGATCCCCCGCATGGCCGCCGCCCGTGCCGCCGGGACGGTGCGGGCCTTCGCCCAGGCGTCCAGTGTCCGGGACAACTGCTCGCGCCCGTCCATGAGATCGCCGCGCACGGGCCCGCTCACCGGGCGGCCCGCGATGCCGCCCATCGGGGGCCGGGTGGTCAGCCGCGTCGGCGCCGCCCGGTAGGCGCCCCGGGTGTGCCGTCGTACGGACCGGTCGTAGGCGGCGAGGTCGATGTGCCCGGCCCGGGCGGCGCTGGACCGGGTGCGCAGCAGGCCGCCGACGCGGCGGGCGATGTCGTCCAGGTCGCTGTCGACTCCCCTGGTCTCGGGGTTCTTCCGCCCCTTCGCCGCCTTCCCGGGGTGGTGGCCGGGGTCGGTGCCCTTGTCGGTGAGGCGTTCCAGGTAGTGGGCGAGGTAGGCCCGTTCGGCGCCGTAGAGGATCGCGAACGCCCGCGGGTCCCTGGCGAGTCCGTCGAAGAGGGGGCCCAGGGGCACGCTCACCGCGTGGGCCTGGTTGAAGGCGAAGTCCGGGTGCGCGTCGCCGGGCGAGAGGAAGGCGCCGAAGCGGGACCGGCCCGTCTCGTCCGTCGCCGCGGCCGAACGGGCCGGGACGGCGGGGGCGTCGGCGTCGAGGCTGACGCCGGAGGCTCGCGTCGTGTCGGCTATGTAACCGGCGAGCATCCGGGCCAGTCCGGGCTCGGCGCCGGGCGGCACCTCGGCCCCGCCGTAGACGACCACGACCGCCCAGACGGCGCGCGCCTGGGCCGGGGTGTGGTCCCTGCCGGTGGCGGTGGTCCCCGCGTCGGCCGTTCCCGTGGCCTCGGCCACCACCGTCCCGAGCACCCGGCCACCGTCTCCGCACAGCCTCCCGGTCGGCAGCAGCGAACGCAGCGCGGGGAAGCGGGACATGTCGTCCCGGGGGTCGAGAGCCTTGGTCGCCGCCGCCGGGTTGCCCGCCAACGCCCTTGTGGCGGCGGGGAGTTGTTCGCAGGGGGAGCCCCCGCCGGCGAGTGCCAGCGGCACGGCGACGCCACCCGCGACGACGGCCAGGGCCAGGGCGGAGGCGAGCCAAGGGTGCCCGCGCGGCCAGGAGAACCGTCCCGTCGCATGCCCCGCCCCGGCGGTCCGGCGGACGCCGTCGGCCTCTTGTGCTGCTGCTCCCCCGTGCGTCATGCCGGGGAGATTACAGGGCGCT
The DNA here is from genome assembly GCF_049222185.1 of Streptomyces sp. LaBMicrA B280. Lineage (NCBI taxonomy): Bacteria > Bacillati > Actinomycetota > Actinomycetes > Kitasatosporales > Streptomycetaceae > Streptomyces > Streptomyces sp. LaBMicrA B280. The sequence goes on from NZ_JBMJCT010000044.1 coordinate 373,316, forward strand.
CCATGGCGCCTGGTTCAGCGCGCCATCTCCTCCTTGACCGCCGCCACGAAGGTGTCGACGTCCTCCTCCGTGGTGTCGAAGGAGCACATCCAGCGCACCGTGCCCGCGGCCTCGTCCCAGAAGTAGAAGCGGAAGCGCTTCTGCAGCCGCTCGCTCACGTCGTGCGGGAGCTGGGCGAAGACGCCGTTGGCCTGCACGGGGTAGAGGATCTCCACCCCGTGCACCGCGCGCACGCCCTCGGCGAGCCGCTGGGCCATCTCGTTGGCGTGCCGGGCGTTGCGCAGCCACAGGTCCTTGGCCAGCAGGGCCTCCAACTGCACCGAGACGAAGCGCATCTTGGAGGCGAGCTGCATGGACAGCTTGCGCAGATGCTTCATCCGGCGCACCGCGTCCTGGTTGAGGACCACGACCGCCTCGCCGAACACGGCGCCGTTCTTGGTCCCGCCGAGCGAGAGGATGTCGACGCCGACCGCGCTGGTGAACGTGCGCATCGGCACGTCCAGGGAGGCGGCCGCGTTGGCTATCCGGGAGCCGTCCAGGTGCACCCTCATGCCGTGCGCGTGGGCGTGCTCGCAGATCGCGCGGATCTCCTCGGGCGTGTAGAGCGTGCCCAGCTCGGTGGACTGGGTGATCGAGACGACCTGCGGCATCGCCCGGTGCTCGTCCTCGAAGCCCCAGGCCTGCCGGTCGATCAGCTCGGGGGTGAGCTTGCCGTCCGGCGTGGCCACGGTGAGCAGCTTGAGCCCGCCCATCCGCTCGGGCGCCCCGCCCTCGTCCACGTTGATGTGCGCGCTCTCGGCGCAGATCACCGCGCCCCAGCGGTCGGTGACCGCCTGGAGCGCGACCACGTTCGCGCCGGTTCCGTTGAAGACCGGGAAGGCCTCCGCGGTGGCGCCGAAGTGGCTGCGGATGATCCGCTGGAGGTTCTCGGTGTACTGGTCCTCGCCGTAGGCGACCTGGTGGCCGCCGTTGGCCAGGGCCAGGGCGGCCATCACCTCGGGGTGCGCCCCGGCGTAGTTGTCACTGGCGAAACCGCGGACCTCCGGGTCGTGATGGCGACGCGCGTCGGTCCTGGGAGGGTTCACGGCTTCTCGGTCAGCCACAGACGGTTTCCGTTCAACTCGGCGGCGGACTTGCTCCAGACGCCCTCGATGGCCTCGGCCAGGTCCTTGACGTCCGTGAAGCCCGCGAACTTCGCGTTGGGGCGTTCGGCGCGCATCGCGTCGTGCACCAGCGCCTTGACCACCAGGATGGTAGCCGCGGAGGTCGGGCCCTCGGCGCCCGCCGCCTTGCCCGCCTTGCGGAAGTAGTCCCCCATGGCCAGCGTCCACGCCTCGGCGGCGGCCTTGGCCGCGGAGTAGGCGGCGTTGCCCGCGGTGGGCTTGGTCGCGCCGGACGCGCTGATCAGCACGTAGCGGCCGCGGTCGCTGCGCTGGAGGGCCTCGTGGAAGGCGAGCGAGGTGTGCTGCACGGTGCGCACCAGCAGCAGCTCCAGGAAGTCCCAGTCGTCGAGGCTGGTCTTGGTGAAGGTCTCGCTGCCGCGCCAGCCGCCGACCAGGTGCACCAGGCCGTCGACGCGCCCGAAGTCCTTCTCGATGTGCTCGGCCCACTCCCGGGTGGACTGGAGGTCGAGGAGGTCCACGGTGTCCCCCGTGACGGTGGCACCGCCGGAGGCGTAGCGGGCCGCGTCCACGGCCTCCGACAGCCGCTGCGGGTCGTTGTCCGCTCCGACGACGGTCGCCCCGGCCTCGGCCAGGCGCAGCAGCGTCGCCTGGCCGGCGGGTCCGCCCGCGCCGGCCACCGCGATCACCGCACCGCTGAGCGCCCCGTTCGACCCGTTCCCCATGATCTTCCCCTCTGCAGCAGTGATGTGTGTGGACGGTGCGCCGTCCGTCACGCGGCGAGCCGCTCGGCGTCGTCCGCCGTGATGCCCTTGGTGGAGGCGATCACATTCTTCAGCTTCTTGGACAGGGCTTCAAAGAACATGCTCAGCGGAAACTCGTCCGGGAGCACGTCGTCGACCAGCTTGCGCGGCGGCAGCGTCAGGTCGAGGGCGTCCGGGCCCTTGGCCCACTTGGAGCCGGGGTGCGGGGCCAGGTACTCGGACACCAGCTGGTATCCGGCGAACCAGTGCACGAGCTTGGGGCGGTCGATGCCGTCCCGGTACAGCTGCTCTATGTCGGCGCACAGCTGGTTGGTGACCTTTGGGGCGCGCTCCCAGTCGATGGACAGCTTGTTGTCCGTCCAGCGCACGACGTCGTGCTTGTGCAGGTAGGCGAAGAGCAGCTGGCCGCCGAGGCCGTCGTAGTTGCGCACCCGGTCGCCGGTGACGGGGAAGCGGAACATGCGGTCGAAGAGCACCGCGTACTGCACGTCACGGGCCTGCGGGACGCCGTCCGCCTCGAGCTTCACGGCCTCCTTGAAGGCGGTGAGGTCACAGCGCAGCTCCTCCAGGCCGTACATCCAGAACGGCTGGCGCTGCTTGATCATGAACGGGTCGAACGGCAGGTCGCCGTGGCTGTGGGTGCGGTCGTGGACCATGTCCCAGAGCACGAACGCCTCTTCGCAGCGCTTCTGGTCGTGGACCATCGCGGCGATGTCCTCGGGCAGCTCAAGGCCCAGGATGCCGACGGCGGCGTCGGTGACCCGGCGGAAGCGCGCGGCCTCGCGGTCGCAGAAGATGCCACCCCAGGAGAAACGTTCCGGCGCCTCGCGGACGGCGATGGTCTCCGGGAAGAGGACGGCCGAGTTGGTGTCGTAGCCCGAGGTGAAGTCCTCGAACGTGATGCCGCAGAACAGCGGGTTGTCGTACCGGGTGCGCTCCAGCTCGGCCAGCCACTCGGGCCAGACCATGCGCAGCACGACCGCCTCCAGATTGCGGTCCAGGTTGCCGTTCTGCGTGTACATCGGGAAGACGACGAGGTGCTGGAGGCCGTCCGCGCGCTGTGCCGCGGGGTGGAAGACCAGCAGGGAGTCCAGGAAGTCCGGCACCTCGAAGCCGCCCTCGGCCCAGCGGCGCAGATCCTTCACCACGGCCTCGTGGTAGGCGGCGTCGTACGGCAGGAGCGGCGAGAGCTGCTCGACGGCTTCGGCGACACGGCGTACGGCGGCCTCCGCGTCGGCCTTGGCGGGCGCGCCCTCGGCGTCGAAGTCGATCGAGCCGTCCGCCGACTGCCATGGCCGAATCTGCTCCACGGCATCCTTGAGCGCGGGCCAGGCGGGGTGCTCAACCACCCTGGCCTGCGAAGAAACCTGTCCCTCCGGACCCGACTGCACAAGAATTTCCGTCATTTTCCATCCTCCACGGGAGAACCTCGCGTATGGACACCGTATGCATACCCTGTTCCCCCCATCAAGAGTCAGCGCAGGAGATTTTTCTGTTCAGAGACATGGTCACCGACATTTTTCCTGCCGTAGGCGTGATGATGCTCACTTTCGACCGTCGGTCCGAGGGGCCGCGAGGGGCGGGATCCGGCCTGTCAAGCGCGCGGGGACTCGCCCACGCGTGGGTGATGCCGCAACGGGGTGGCAGCCAGTCACCGCCCGGGGCGCGTCCAGATCGTCCGCGCGCATGCGGGTTCATCCCGGGTCGGGGCCGTTAGGCTGCGACCTGCCCGCACGGACGACGGCGTCCGCCCGTCGCCGCGCGTGCCGAGCCGCCGTCGACGGAAGCGAGTCGAACCTTGAACTTCCTTACCATCGGTCACCGCGGGGTCATGGGTGTGGAGCCCGAGAACACCCTTCGCTCCTTCGTCGCCGCGCAGCGGGCCGGCCTCGACCTGATCGAACTGGATCTGCACCTCAGCAAGGACGGCGCCCTGGTCGTCATGCACGACGCCGAGGTGGACCGCACGACCGACGGGTCGGGACCGATCGCCGAGAAGACCCTCTCCGAGCTGCGCGCGCTGGACGCGGGGCGCGGGGAGCGGGTGCCGGTGTTCGAGGAGGTCCTGGACGCGGTGGGCACGCCGCTCCAGGCCGAGATCAAGGACGTGGCGGCGGCCCGGGAGCTGGCGCGGGTGATGCTGGAGCGGGATCTGGTCGCGCGGGTGGAGGTGTCCTCGTTCCACGACGAGGCGGTCGCCGAGATCGCCCGGCTGGTGCCCGGGGTGCGCACCGCGCTGATCGCCGGGCGCTACGGCCCCGAGGTGGTCGAGCGCGCGGTCGCGGTGGGCGCGCCGACCCTGTGCCTGGACATCCGCCGGATCACCCTGGAGACCGTGGAGCACGCGCGCGCGGCCGGGTTGCGGATCATCGGCTGGACGGTCAACACACAGGAGCAGCTGCGGCTGGTCCGCGCGCTCGAACTCGACGGCGCGACCACGGACTTCCCGGAGATCAAGCGCACGGGACGGTTCACGGCGTAGGCCGCGCGGGACGCCCCGCCCCTTCGGCCGCCGCCGTTGCCTCGGCCGCTTCAGCCGAGCTTCTTGACCAGCAGCTCGAACTGGAGGTCGGCGCGCTGCGGGATGCCGAAGCGCTCGTCGCCGTACGGGAACGGGGACATCTGTCCCGTACGGCGGTAGCCGCGGCGCTCGTACCAGGCGATCAGGTCCTCGCGTACGGAGATCACGGTCATGTGCATCTCGCTGATGCCCCATGCCGCACGGGCCTGCCGCTCGGCCTCGGCGATCACGGTCTTGCCGAGGCCCTCGCCCTGGAGGGTGGGGCTGACCGCGAACATGCCGAAGTAGGCGTGGTCGCCGCGGTGTTCGAGCTGGCAGCAGGCGACGACGAGGCCGTCGCGCTCGACCGTGAGCAGCCGGCTGTCCGCCGACTTGATCACCGCGCGGACGCCCTCGGGGTCGGTGCGCTGCCCCTCCAGGATGTCCGCCTCCGTGGTCCACCCGGCCCGGCTGGCATCGCCGCGGTACGCCGACTCGATCAGCACGACCAGCGCGTCGACATCGGCGTCGGTCGCGTCTCGGAAGGTGAGACCGGGGGTGGCGGCGCTGTGCATGGGGGCGGTTCTCCGAATCTCGGGCGTGGCTGGGCCTGGGACGAGGGTAACTGTGCCACTAGGCTGCGCGGGCATGGTGCATGTGCTCAGCAGCCGGACACTTCTGCGACCCACCGACCCCGAGCGCAGCCGCGCCTTCTACGGCGAACGGCTGGGCCTGCCCGTCTACCGCGAGTTCGGTACGGGCCCCGAGCGGGGGACGGTGTACTTCCTCGGCGGCGGCTTCCTGGAGGTCTCGGGCCGCGCCACGGAGCCGCCCTCGCCCGCCGTGGCGCTGTGGATGCAGGTCGAGGACGTGACGGCGGCGTACGACGAACTCCGGGCGAAGGGCGTCGAGATCACCCGGCCGCCGGTGAAGGAGCCGTGGGGGCTGATCGAGATGTGGCTCGCGGATCCGGACGGCACCCGGATCGTCCTGGTGGAGGTGCCGGGGGACCATCCGCTGCGGTATCGGGCGGGGGTCTAGGGCTTTCCAGGGCTTTCCAGGGCTTCTCTTCCGGGTCCTGTCGGGATCGCGGGGGCCCGCCCCCGCGGTCTCATCCCCCGGCCCGCAGCGCGCCCATCCGGCCCTCCAGGCGGCTGAGCAGCTCCGCCAGCAGACCGGCCAGATCGTCGCGCCCGGTCGGCGCCAGCACCGAGAGCACCGCGGTCTCGTACGCGAGCTGGTCGGGCAGGACCCCGTCGACCAGATCGCGCCCGGCGTCGGTGAGACGGACATGGGCCACCCTGCGGTCCCGGGTGTCGCCGCGGCGTTCGACCAGCCCCCGCTCGGTCAGCTGCTTGATCCGCTTGGTGACCGCGGCCCCGGAGGAGAACGTCTCTCTGGCCAGCTCGCCCGGCGTCAGCTCGTGCCCGGTGCGGCGCAGCGCGCCGAGCAGGTCGAACTCGGGGCGGCTGAGCCCGGCCCGGCGCAGCGGCGCGTCCTCGGCCTGCTGGAGCAGCGCCGCGCACCTGTTGATGCGCCCGATGACCTCCATCGGCCCGGTGTCCAGCTCGGGATGGACGGCCCGCCACTGCCGTACGACCGCGGCGACCGTGTCGGCCGTGGACGCCTCGCGCCGCGCTGACGTGCCGCTCGCGTCCCCGGCTGCCGGTGTGCCGTTCGTCGCCGTCATGGCCGTATGTCCTCCGTCGTCGTACCCGGGTCGTGCTGGCGCGGCGCGAGCCCCTGGCGTCGTACCGTCGCCGCGAGCGTACGGTGTCCGGCCTGTTCGGCGAGCACGACCCGGTCCTCGGGCAGGGCGCGCTGCCACCATTCGCCGGCCGCCGCGTCGGCGGTGGCGCGCAGGTCCACCAGGGCGGTGGCGAGCCCGCGGCGGGCGCCGTCCAGGGCACGGGGTTGCGGGTGCGCCTCGGCGAGCAGCCGGGCGGCGTTCTCGCGGGCGCGTTCCGCCTCGGTCAGCGCGTGTTCCAGGCGGTCTCCTGCGCGCCGGTTGGTGACGGCGACGGCCGCGACGAAGCCGACCAGCGCGCCGACGAGGGTGTCCACGACCCGGTCGGTCATCAGCGCGGTGGAGTCCTGGCTGCGGGCGAACTCGGTGATGAGCAGGGCCATCGGGGTGACGCAGATGCTGCCGAGCCAGTAGTTGCGGCCCATCAGCGCTTCCGCGCCGAAGTTCAGGGCGACGCAGCACAGCACCAGGGCCACCGCGTCGAGATGGGCGAGCGGGGCGAGGGCGGCGAAGGCGAGGACGCCGAGGACGTTGCCGACGACGCGCTGGACGCCCCGGTGCCAGGTGAGGGTGACGTTGGCCTGGTAGAGGGAGGCCGCGGTGACCAGGGCCCAGTAGGGGCGGCCGACGCCGAGGGCCAGGGAGGCGTACCCGGCGAGGGCGCAGCCGATCGCGGTGCGGGCGGCGAGGGGGGCGAGCGGCGCGAGGCGGTGGCGCAGCGAGGGGCGCGGCAGGGCCAGCTCGATGTCCAGGCCGAGCAGGTCGTCGGCGTGCTCGCCGGGGATGTCGAGGCTGAGGGCGCGGCGCGGGCCGCGCAGCTCGCGGGCCCAGGCGCGCAGCCGTGCCGGGTCGGTGTCGGCGGGGGCGGGGGCGGCGAGGGCGACCTCGGCCCGGACGAGCAGGCGTTCCAGGGCGCGCCGGGTGGCGTCGGTGCGGTCGCCGACGGCGAGCAGCGACTGCCAGGCGGCGTGGATGGCGGCGGCGCTCGCGGCGCGGGCGGGGGCGTGTCCCTCGCCGGTGCCGCGGGTGTCGGCGTAGGCGGCGGTGGCGTTCAGGGCCCCGGCGGTGGCCCGGCGCTCGGGGCCGTGCGGGCGGACCAGTCCGGGGGCCATGCCGACCAGCCAGGACCAGGCACCGGCCGCGAGGGCGAGCCCGAGGTGGCCCGGCACCTGGCCGAGGGTCTGGGGTGCGAACAGGGAGGCGGAGCTGATGAAGGTGAAGATCACATTGGCCGGCGGGCCGATCCGGGTGGCGTCGCAGACGCCCTTCTGGATCGCCGCGAGCACGGCGCCGACGGTCACGAGGATCACGGCGTCGGAGGTGAGCGAGGCCGTGACCAGGGCGACGGCGACACCGGCGACCATGCCGAGCACCACCCAGGCCAGGGCCCGCGCCCGTGCGGCGTAGGGCCGGTTGTGGCCGTAGAGGGCGCACAGCGATCCGGCCATCGTGTACATGGCCAGGTCGAGGCGGCCGAGCCCCAGCAGGATCAGGTTGGGCGGGGTGACCGCGGCGACCACGCTCAGGGCGGGCTTGAACCAGATGTCCGAGGGGCGGCCCAGGCGGAGTGTTCCGGCGAGGGGAAGGCGGTGACGGGTCGCGCTGCTCATTCATCGAATTTAGCATGTGTTTTATCTGTAAAACATATGCCGTGGTGACTGTCCCGTCACACCCCCGTGCCGGGCGCGACGCTCTCCCGTGCCCGCCCGCCGTGCCCCCGTCGGCGCTCCCGTGCACCCCCCTGCGCCCGCATGCGCCCCGCCCCGACTGGGCATCGCATCCCTCGACCGACCGTCGAGCGGGGGAGGTACCCGTGCACGGACCCGTGTCGGCCGCCTGGTCGCTGGTCGCGCTGTGCGCGGCGACCGGGGCCTACTGTCTGCTGCGGATGCGCAGCGCCGTCGAGGAGCAGCGCAGGTCCGCCGGTGGTGAGGCGCTGATGGGCTTCGGGATGGCCGCGATGGCGGTGCCCGCGGCGGCGTTCACCCCGCCGGGCTGGGCCTGGCCGGGGTACGCGGCCGTCTTCGGCCTGGCCGCGCTGCGCGCCCTGTGGGCCGCGCGCCGCGACCGGCATCATCTGCACCACCTGGTGGGCGCCGGGGCGATGGCCTACATGGCGGCCGCGATGGCCGTGGCCCCGCCCGCCGCCCACTCCATGGCGGGCATGTCCATGGAGGGCATGCACGGCGGCACCGGGGTCCCCGCGGTGACCGGCGTCCTGCTCCTCTACTTCACGGGCTACGTACTGCTGTCCGGCGCCCGCCTGGTCCCGGCCGCCGTCGCCGTCGGCGGGCCCCCGCCGCCCGCCCGCTGGGGCGACCGCCCGGAACTGGCCCGCGCGTGCCGGCTGTCGATGGCGATCGGGATGGTGGCGATGCTGATGACGATGTGACGCGTGCCGGGCATTCACGTCTTCTTCACGCATGGTCTGACGTGTCCGGCCGGTATCCGTTTCACCCGGGGGGGATTCGTGCGGACCCGCATCATCAGCGCCGCCCTGCTCTGTGCCGCGGTCGGGCTGACCGCCTGCCAGCCGACCGGCAACCGGTCCGGTGGCGGCAACTCCTCGACGGCGCCCGGTGGTTCCGCCACCAAGGGCGGCACGTCGGCGAACGCGGCGCCGAGGGCCGTGCGGAACTTCGTCGGGATGGGCCTCCAGTCCGCGCAGGACGCCGCGCAGGCCGACGGCTTCTTCTCGCTCACGTCGCATGACGCGCTCGGCCGTGACCGTATGCAGGCCCTCGACCGGAACTGGAAGGTGTGCTCCCAGAACGTGGCCGCGGGCAGGTCGGTGCCGCCGCGCACGACGCTGGACTTCGGCGCGGTGAAGCTCGCGGAGTCCTGCCCCGGGACGGACCGGAAGGCGCCGTCCGTCCGGGGCGGCAAGATGCCCGACTTCAGGGGCAAGTCCGTGAAGGCGGCACGCGCGGCCCTGGCCTCGGGCACGTCGCTCACGGTCAAGGACGCTTCCACCGACGGCCGTTGGGTCCTGGTGGAGAGCAACTGGCAGGTGTGCGCGCAGACACCCGCCGCGGGCAGCGCGCTGCGCGGACAGCCGGTCACGTTCACCGCGGTCAAGTTCGGCGAGAGCTGCCCGTAGGCGGAGCGGCGACACCCCGCCGCCCGCCGGAGCGGGGGCGGGGCGTCGCCTCGGCGTCCGCGGAGGGCGCCGGACCGCTCAGCGGGGCGCGCCGAACCAGTGGCGGAGCGCCGCTCCCGGGTCGTCCGCGCCCGCCCAGCACACATAGCCGTCCGGCCGGACGAGCATCGGCTCGACGCCTGCGCCCTTGCCCGCCCGGTCCACCCGGTCCGACCAGGGGCCGGCGACCTCGGCGAAGCCGTCGTCCGGGTCCAGCAGGACACCGCGCCCGGCCCGCAGCAGTTCGTGCACCCGGGCCGGACCCAGGTCCAGGTCCGGTGCGGGACGGCCGACGAGCGGATGGGACGCGGTGCCGGGCATCGGGTAGCGGACGGCCATCCCCGACATCAGATCGCCGAGATAGCCCTGGGCCTCGGGGAGTCGAGCCATGGCCGTGAAGATCTCCCGGGCGGCCAGCACCTCCGGATCGCGGGTGCCGGCCCAGTCCATCAGCAGGCTCTGCGCCCGGACGTTGCGCAATACGGCGGCCCCGGCCGGATGCCGTTCCGCGTGGTACGTGTCGAGCAGGCCCCCCGGCGCCCAGCCGTGCACGGCGGCGCCGAGCTTCCAGCCGAGGTTGAAGGCGTCCTGCATCCCGGTGTTCATGCCCTGCGCGCCGAGCGGGAGATGGACATGGGCGGCGTCGCCCGCCAGGAACACCCGCCCGTGCCGGTACTGCTCGACCTGCCGCGAGGCATTGGTGATACGACGGGCGTAGCGCAGTTCGAGCAGCTCGACCCGCGTTCCGAACACGGTGCGCAGACCGTCGCGAATCTCGTCCTCGGTGACCGGGACCTCCCTCGGCAGCGACCGGCCCGGCCCGCCGAGGACCAGCCGCCGCAGCCGCCTGCCCTGCGGATCGGTGCCGAGCGGGAACAGTGCCACCCAGTGCCCGTCCTCGCTCCAGGTGTGCGAGGCGGCCGTCTCGGCGCCGCCCAGCCGCACATCGGCGGCGACGATCGTCAACGTACCGGGCTCACCGGGGAATTCGGCCCGCAGCAGCGACCGTACGGTGCTGTGGGCGCCGTCGGCCGCGACGAGGTAGCGGGAGCGCAGGGCGGTGCCGTCGGCGAAGGCGGCGGTGACCCCGTCGTCGTCCTGGGCGAGGCCGACCAGTTCACGGCCCCTGCGGGCGCGCAGTCCGTGCGCGGCGAGATGCCGCTCGAAGAACTCCTCGATCACCACCTGCGGCACGGACCGCCAGGGCAGACAGTGCCGTTCGGCCTGGAGCGGGAGCGGGATACCGGCGAAGTGGCCGGTGGTGACGGGGTGTTCTCCGGTGGCCAGCAGGGGCTCTAACAGCCCTCGCTGGTCGAGCGCCTCCAGGGTGCGGGACTGCACGCCGCCCGCCCTGGACAGCTCGCTGCGCCGCGCGAGCCGGTCGACCAGCACGGTCGAAACCCCGGCCAGCAGCAGCTCGTTGGCCAGTGTCATGCCGGTCGGTCCGGCGCCGACGATGAGCACATCGGTGTCCACGGGCTCTCCTTCGTCTGTGTCGGTCCCGTCAGTGGCGAGCGGGACAGGGGCAACGCTGCGCCGGTCGAGGAGCCCGGACCAGGAACCGGACCGATCACGCCGATGTCCGACACCGGCTAGCCTTGAACCGGTGGAATCCGACTACGACGAGCTGGACCGTCGGCTCGTGCACGCCCTGCAGATCGACGGCCGTGCGCCGTTCAGCGCGATCGCCGAGGTGCTCGGCGTCTCGGATCGCACCGTCGCCCGCCGCTACGCCCGATTACGGTCGGCCGGAGCGGTACGGGTGCTCGGCGGGTTCGACCCCACCGCGCTGGGCGCCGTCCTGTGGTTCCTGCGGGTGCGCTGTGCGCCCGCCGCGTCGCTGCCGGTCGCCGAGGCGCTGGCCGGACGCCCCGACACCTCCTGGGTGAGCCTCAACTCCGGTGGCACCGAGATCACTTGCGTGGTCCGGACCGAGAGCGAGGCGGACAGCGAGGCACTGCTGCTGGCCAAACTCCCCCGCACCCCGCGCGTGGAGGGCGTGACCGCGCACTCCGTGCTGCACGCCTTCTACGGCGGCCCGGACAACCTGGTCGGAAAACTCGGGTGGCTGGACGCGGCGGCGGTCGAGCGACTGCGCCCGCCGCCGGTGCCGCACCGACCGGGACCGGTACGGCTGGACGACGGTGACCGCAAGCTCCTCGCCCTGCTCGCCACCGACGGCCGGGCCGGGTTCGAGCGGCTGGCCGCGGCGACCGGCTGGTCACCGACGACGGTCCGGCGCCGGATGACGGAGCTGCGCGAGCGCGGCGTGCTCTATCTGGACCTCGACGTCGACTGGCGGGTGTTCGGCTGGAACGCCCGGACCTTGCTCTGGCTCTCGGTCGCCCCCGCCCATCTGGAGGAGGCAGGTCGGGCGCTGGCCGGACACCCGGAGATCGCGTTCGCCGCGGCCACGACCGGCCCGACCAACTTGTACGCGAGCGTGGTCTGCGCGAACCAACGGGAGCTGTACCGGTACCTGACCACGCGCATCGCCGCGCTCCCGGCCATCACCCATCTGGAGTCGGCGCCGGTGATCAGGACCGTCAAGCAGGCGGCCAACCGGATATAGCCGCAGCGGTACGACGGGACGGGCGGCCGGGCCGCGTTGTCTGCGTCACTTCGGGGTGACGGACCGTACCGCCGGGCGGCCCCGCGCTCATAGGGTGCTGCCCATGATGGTCCCGGTGGCCCTTTTACTGCTCGGCGTTCTCACCGCCGTCCTCGGTCCGCGGCTGCTGGCCCGCGCCGACTGGCCGGACCGTGAACCGGTCGTCGCGCTGTGGGCGTGGCAGTGCGTCGTGGCGGCCGTGCTGCTGTGCTGCGCGCTGTCGATGACGCTGAGCGCCGCCGCGGCCTGGGCGCCGGTGCGCGGGCAGGTGTTCGCGCGGGCGCCGCGCGCGGTCGTGGACGCGTACGCCCTCGGCACCGCGAGCCCCTGGGCGGCCACCACCGCCGTACTGCTGGCCTGCGCCGGGCTGTGGAGCGCGGCCATGCTGGTGCGGGAGGTCGTACGATCCGGGGCGCGACGGCGGGCGCAGCGGGCCGGACTCCTCCTGCGCGCACCGCTGTTGCCCGGTGAGGAGCCGGGAGCGGGGCGGCTGGTGGTGCTGGAGGACAGGCGCCCCGACGCCTGGTGGCTGGCCGGTGCGACGCCCCGACTGGTCGTCACCACCGCCGCGTTGGGCCGTCTGAAGGAGCGTCAGCTGGACGCGCTGCTGGCCCATGAGAAGGGGCACGCGCGGGCGCGGCACGACTGGCTGCTGCACTGCTCGGCCGCGCTCGCGGACGGGTTCCCCCAGGTGCCGGTGTTCGCCGCGTTCCGGGACGAGATGCACCGGCTGGTGGAGCTGGCCGCCGACGACACGGCCTCCCGGCGCTTCGGCCGGCTGACGACCGCGCTCGCCCTGGTCGAACTCAACGAGGAACGCGGCGTGTTCGGACCCAGCCCGACCCCCGGGGCGCATGTGCCACAGCGGGTGGACCGGCTGCTCACCCCACCCGGCCGACTCCCCGCCCTGCACCGGCTGCGACTCACGGCCGTCGCCGCGCTGGTCCCGGCGCTCCCGGTCCTGCTGACCCTGGTGCCGGGGCTGCGGGCGCTGGGCTGACCCCGGCCCGCCCGACCCCGAGCAGGCTCAACTCCCTTGCGAGCAGCCCGGATAGAGTCCGTTACGTGACTGCCGGGCGGCGTACACGGGCATGTCCCGGCTGGTGCCGCTGCCCGGACGCCCGGCAGGTGCTGCGCGCCCTGCGCGAGCGCGGGATCGGCGTGGCGGTGGTCAGCGACATCGGCTGGGACCCGCGTCCGGTCTTTCGCGCGCACGGCCCCGACCCGTTCGTGGACGCGTATGCGCTGGCGTACGAGCACGGGGTGCAGAAGCCGGACCCCCGGCTGTTCCCGGTCGCCTGCGCGGCGCTCGGTGCCGATCCCCGACGCGCTGCCGCCGGCTCTCGACCCGGTCCCGGGCCTCGCCTCGGAACCGGTCTGACCGTTCCCCGACCGGTTCCCCGGCGTCCGACGGGAGCGCACCGTCCGCCGGGGTGATCCCCCGCGTCACCCCGGCAGCCGGCGGCTCGAAACCGGACCCGTGGGTTCCGGCTGCGTTGAGTATAGTTGGCTGGCAGCCAGTCAACGCAGGAGTCCAGCATGTCCCCGCGCAGCGCCTCGGTCAATGAAGAGTTGCGAAGGCGTTCCCGGGAGCGGCTGCTCCAGGCCGCCGTGGAACTGGTGGACGAGCGGGGCTTCGAGGCCACGACGCTCGGCGACATCGCGGACCGCGCCGGTTCCGCCCGCGGTCTGGTGTCGTACTACTTCCCGGGCAAGCGGCAGCTCGTGCAGTCCGCCGTGCACCGGCTGATGCACCGCACGCTGGAGGAGGCGCTGGAGCGGGAGCCGCGCAGCGAGGACGGCCGGGAGCGGCTGGCCCGTGCCGTCGACGCGATCCTGGGGCTGGCCCGCGACCGGCCGGTGCTGATGCGCCAGCACATGGCGGGGCTGCTCCAGGCCGAGGGCTTCGTGGCGTGCCCGGAGCAGCGGCGGCTGTCGGAGCTGCTCGGCGACACCGTCGCCCGGTACGGCTCCGCGGATGTGACGGCCGACTATCCGATGCTGCGGGCCCAGCTGATGGGCGCGGTGTACGCGGCCCTGGTCCCGGGCGTGCCCATGCCCGTCCCGGCGCTGCGTGCCGAGCTGTTCCAGCGCTACGGGCTCGACTGGGAACTGGGGGTGCCGCCGGAGCGGGACGCCGGGTGCCGGGCCGCCGAGCGCGATCTGTCGCGGTTCTTCGCGACCGGGGAGCGCCCGGCGGGGTCGTAGCGGACGCGGGCGGACCGCCTATCGGCGGGCGTGCCTCGGGGTCAGCAGGCCCGCGTCCCTGGCTCGGGCGATCAGGCCGAGGCAGCGGCGGCGGCCGTGTCCGGTCGCCCGCATCACGGCGAGCACCGGGTCGGCGCCCGCCTGCTGTGCCGCGCGGTACTCCCGGGCGAGCAGCAGCCGGCCC